>DCTG01000086.1:0-13286 GCA_002329245.1 Clostridiales bacterium UBA1446 | reverse complement strand
GCCACGCGCTGCTTCTGTCCGCCGGAAATCTGGTGCGGTTTGGCGCTCAGATACTGCTCCATCCCCACCTTCCGCAGGTAATTGATCGCGATTTCCCTCGCTTCTTCCTTGCTGCGGCGCAGCACTTTAATCTGTCCAGCCATGCAGTTTTCCAATACGGTCATATTGGCGAAGAGGTTGAACTGCTGAAATACCATGCCGAGCCGGGCCCGATACTGGGCCGGGTTCATTTTTTTCTCCAGCACGTTCTTCCCCTGAAACAGCACCTGGCCCGAGGTGGGGATTTCCAGGAGGTTAATGCACCGAAGCAGCGTCGACTTGCCGGAGCCGCTGGCTCCGATGACGCAGACCACTTCTCCCTTGTGTACGCAAAAATCAATGCTTTTCAAGACTTCGCGGTCTCCGAAGCTTTTTTTCAGGTCTTTCACCTGGATTACAACGTCGTTCATACCTGCCTCCCCTATGCCTTTCCGGTTCCGTTTTTACCGCCGAAGTTCAGCCAGGCGGATCTTTTTCTGCCGCCCGCCGCCTCCGGATCACCTAGGACATAGCTGGACGGACCGTCCATCTTCCGTTCGATGGCGCGGAGAATGCGCGTGACGGTAAAGGTCAGCACAAAGTAGATCACGCAGGTGATGAAGAAAGGCTCGAAACTGCGGTAGATCGCGCCCTTCACGGACTTCGTCATAAAGAAGAGCTCGCTCACGGTGATTACATTTAATACGGAGGTATCCTTGATGTTGATCACAAACTCGTTTCCGGTGGCCGGCAGGATATTCCGAATCGCCTGGGGCAGGATGACATTTATCATGGTCTGCGCATGTGTCATACCGATGGAATGGGCAGCTTCAAACTGACCTTTGTCAATGGAAACGATGCCGCCGCGCGCGATTTCCGCCATATAGGCGCCTGTGTTTATGGAAACCACTAAAATACCGGCGGTGATGGGCGCAAGATCAATCCCGTAGGCTTCCATCAGCCCATAGTAAACGAGAATTGCCTGCACCATCATGGGCGTGCCCCTGAATATTTCGACGTAGGCGGACATGATAAAATTGACGACGCCGAGAACCCCCCGCTTGATCTTCGAATCCTGCGGGCTTTCCGGAATCGTACGGATGACAGCCACAATCAGGCCGATCACAAAGCCGATTACCGTACCGGTAATAGAAATCAGCATCGTGGTTCCGGCGCCCTGCACGAACCACATGCCGTATTCATCGAGGATCCGAACGACCCAGCCCCAAAATCCCATGGGCAGCATTCCCCTTCCTTCAGCTGAAACAGCCCGTCCGCGCCGGACGCCTAACATCCGGGCGGACGGGCCGTAATACCGGTTTTTTAGCCCTCAGCAGGCTGATTGGCGATGGCAGCTTCCATCAACGCCTGTCTCTGTTCGGCGGATATTGCCGCAAGAGCCTTATTCACATCGTCCACCAGATCGGAGCCTTTGGGCAGCGCTACGGAAACCGCGACATCGTCCTTGGTATAACTAAAGCCGTTTCCTTCTTCAAAGCCCACATAGGTAAGCTCCGGGTTGGAGGCAACCGCGGCTATGGCGCCGGGACGCTCGGAGATGTAACCGTCAATCTTGCCGGAGGTTAGCGCCAAGATCATGGTCGGGAAATCCTCCATTGCGGTCTGTTTGTCCGCGCCCTCCATCTGGTCGAGCACGTCGTAGTGGAAGGTGCCAAGCTGCGCGGTGATCTTCGCTCCGGTAAAGTCGTTTATGGATTTGGCGTTTACAAGGTCACTGTCCGCGCGGACAACGACAACGAGGTCGGAATCGTAGTAGTAGTCAGAAAAGTCCATACTCTCGCGGCGCTCCGCTGTGGGAGACATGCCGGCGATAATGGCGTCAATCTTACCGGAGGAGAGGGCGGGCGGCAGGCCTTCCCAGTCGGTCTTGACAATCACTAATTCTTTGCCTAAGGCGTCGGCTACCGCCTTCGCAATTTCCACATCGTAACCGGCGGCATATCCGGAACTGCCTTCAATGGGGACCGCCCCGTTGGACTCATCGGTTTGTGTCCAGTTGAACGGAGCGTAAGCGCATTCCATCCCGACACGAAATTCCTTATCGCTTTTGCTCGAGCAGCCGGCAAACGACAGCATCAGGACGGATATGAGTGAAAGCGCCAATGTAGCAGCAAGCAGCTTTTTCATTCTAAACTTCCTCCAATACATAAAATGTGAACAAAGAAATCACAGGCATTGCGGTTATTATAGCACAGTGGCTTTCTTTACTCAATATTTTATTGCAAGAAAAAACCGTTGCGGATGCAAAATACCTCCGGCCGCTGATTAGCAATTATTATTTTTCGGACTGCAGCTTCCATTTTTCACCGAAGGATCATGATCGTTTCCGGGCGGACTTTTACCAAACGATATGATACCTGTGCCGTCCGCGGGAAATACTGCCACCGGCGGGCAGTCCGGTCCTCGGATCCCGCCGCCCGTTTTACGTACCTTTTCCGAACGGACAGCAAGGGTACGTGCACGACGGACAGCCTAAGCACAGGCCTCCATGACCCATTTTGGCAAGGTCNNGGCCGCCACGCGGGGCAGGATCAGATCGAACACGCTTGCGTTTACATATAGGATGCCGCCGGGAAGGCCCATAACCGGCGTTCCGTCCTCGAAATAGCCGAGCAGAAACATCGCACCGGGCAAAACGGGAACGCCGTAGGAGACGATGCGGGCGCCGGAAGCGCGGATTGCGCCGGGCGTACAGTCGTCCGGATCCACACTCATGCCGCCGGTGCATAGTATGAGCTGGGCGCCTTGTGCCTTGGCCTCAAGAATTGCCGCTTTGATTTTTTCCGGATCATCGTTTACCGTCTGATGTCCGGTGACGGATATTCCGTATTCCGACAGTTTCTGTGTCAAGTACGGCGTAAATGTATCCTCAATCCGCCCGTAAAAGACCTCGTTTCCCGTTGTCACGATAAAGGCGGTTTTGATTCGGAACGGCAGGAGCTCCAGCAGGGGCTTTTCTCCGGCAGTCTGTCTCACAGCCTGCATTTTATCCTCGGAAATAACCAGCGGGGTTATCCGCATTCCTGCCAGCTTGTCCCCCTGCTGCACCGCGGTATTGGTATGCCGGGTGGCGATAGTCAGGCTGCCCAAAGCGTTCAGCTCGCCAAGCCGCTGCACGTCCACACGAAAAAGCCCGGCGCAGTCCGCGTACAGCTCGATCTTCCCCTCTTTTACCCGGGATGCCGACATGTGCCCGTTCCTGCACAGGCTGCAGAGGATTTCGGCAGCCTCGTCTTCATGAATCATCCCGTCCTCCTCTTCCCAGACATAAAGGTGGTCTTTCCCAAGGGAAAGCAGGATGGGGATATCGTCCTGCGTCACTACGTGCCCTTTTCGAAAAGCGGCGTCCTTGACGACTCCGCGGACGTTCCGGGTGATATCATGGCAGATGACGGCTCCGACCGCCTCTGTTGTCGCGATTCGCTTCATACTATTTCCTTCCTCCCGCAGAAAAAAACATGGGTCCGCTTTGAAAAGCAGAGCCCATGGCAATTTTTACCCCGGCATGCGCCGGCGAAGCACCCTTTTCAAACACGGAAGGCCGCATCATTTCCAACACAGCCCGAAAATGCCTCGCGGCATTTTGGCGCAGCGCCATAGAATCTCCTTAGGCGCTTTTGCTCGGTTTATTATTCAATTGAAGCTATAATACGATTTACAATAGTAGCAAAACGTCTTGCGTTTGTCAACCGTTCCTAAGGTGAAAACGGCGGGAAGCGGCGGTTTTCTATTCCGTCCGCTNNCCCGCCCTATTGTACAAAATGTGATAGACGTGCGCCTCAGGAAACTGTGATGAGCCTCACTTTTCCCCCCTCCTCCGGTTCCCGGTCGTAATAAATGTTGAAGGTATCCGAATAGGCGAGCGCTGCGCCGAGATCAACCCAGGTCCGGCTGGACGAAAGATAGCACTTCACATTATCGGAAATCGGAAGAACCTTGCTGCCGGCGTTTACGCTGTCTTCGCCGGAAAATGCGGCCCGCGGCACGCCGGACAGCCGCTTGAGCGTGATTGCACCGGCAGTCATCCCGTTCAGGCCCTCCACCAGTCCTCCGGCATCTCCGCCTTTTATCGTATGCGTTGTGTACAAAACGGGAAAGTCTTTCGTTCCGTCGTCAACCGTTACTTTGGCGGGAACATCGTCTGTTCTCGGAATATAAACGATGAATCCGTATGTATATCGGTCGCCCGTCACATCGTTTAAAACCAAGATGCTTATATTCCCCGCATAATCTCTTTCCATATATTTGATTTTTACAGCCGAAATCTTTTCCTGGGTGAGATCATCTAACGCAATCCGTACCAAGGAGCTGTTGCCTACCTGCTCGAAGACTTGTATGTTCTGAGCAAGCGGAATCGAGCCGAGTTTTCTCTCCTTCACATAGAGCGCAGAGGAATTGATGCTTTCGCTCAGCTTATTGAGCGACAACTCCTCCCTGTTGTACGAGCCAACCGTAACAAGCTGACCAACGAGCTGTGCCGCCTTTTCGGCGCTGAGCCTCACGGGTCCGGAAAGCGTAATGCCATTAAACAGCTCCACCGTCGCGCTCCCCGTTGAAACGGCCGTTGCGATCCCGGCCATATTTGCCCGCAGAACGCTCGAGGAAACGGCTCCCGCCACCTTATTATCGCTTGTCAGAAGCAGCGTGACGGAGTCTCCCGGCTTCACGGAGCGAAGATCGGCCGCCGCGGAAGGCAGCACGTCGAAGCGGTGCCCTAAGACCGTAACCGCCGCGGGCGTTTCCTGATTCGGATAAATACTTTGGCAGATACCCGTGAAGCGGCGGTCCGAGATATAGATTGTCTTTGTGGCGGAATCCCAGGTCGCGACGTCATATCTGCGAATTGCCGATGCGTCGACCGGCACGCCGTTTTTCAGCATACGGTATTGGCCGGCCCCCTCGGCCAAGGAAGCAAACGGATTTCCTGTGACAACGTTTCTCGCCACCATGGCGGACTGCGAGGCATAGGCGTTTACAAACAGATATTCCACTTCGCCGGCGGCGTTATAGTAAATGCTGACCTGATCTCCGCTCCGAAGATGCATCCAGGCCTTTTCGTAACTCTCGTCCTCGCCGTCGCCGCCGATATAGGCCGTTGCCTTCGGGGGGATGGACAGGGTTTCCCCCGCGGCGGTTTTGATGTAGTTGTAGCCGCTGGAGGATAGGGTTACCGTNNCAGCGGTCGGGCAGAAAGGTAAGAAACTTCCCGTCTTTATCGAGCGCGAGCGTGCCCCGGCATCCCAAAAGGGCCGTGAGGTCGGCGCTTCCTGTTGTTTTATAGGTGCCGCCGCTCGTTTTGACGGCATTTGCTGTTCCGTCCGAAGCGGTGGCGGTATTGGAAAGAAAAACGATATTCTTGACGGTGCTGCCCGCAACTTTGCTCAGGTAAATGTCTTCGCTGCCCTTTATCTTGGAAGAGAGAAGGTTGCAGAAGAGAAGCGCCGCCTGCGCGCGCGAAACGGAGCTGCCGGGAGAAAGAGAGATGCCGTCGGTAAGCCCGGCGTCACCCGCAGCGGACAGATACCCCTCCGGCCAAACGGCCCCGACATCCGCATCCTTATAACCAAGAAGCCGCATCAGAATCGTGACAGCCTGTGCGTAGGTGATTTCATCCTCCGGGCCGAACGTTCCGTCGGGATACCCCGCAATAATCCTTCCCTCTCCTTTCGCCGCCGTATTGACGTAACCGGCGGCCCAATGGTTGGCGCGTACGTCGGGGAAGATCGTATAGAGCTTGTTTTGCGGCACGGCGGATTCCTTCCCCATGACGATGACCGCCATTTTGCAAAATTGCGCCCGAGTCAGTACGCCGTCGGGCCGGAAGGTGCCGTCAGGCATTCCGTCAATAACCTTCAGCGCCTGCAGCACAGCGACATTCCGGCGAATGCTTTCATCCGAAACATCCTGGAATCCGGATGCCGCCGCCGGCAGGCAAAACGAAATAACGCCGCTCAAAACAAGCAGGAAAGAAATCAGTTTTTTCATCCACATACTCTCCTTGTATCTTTTCCTTCAGGGGGCTATTCCGTACGCAGAGCTACGACAGGCTGCAGTCCGGAGGCCTTAACCGCCGGATATAGCCCGAATATGATTCCAAGCGCCACAGAAAAGAGAAAGGCCCCCGCCGTGATGGTGCTCGACGGCATAATGATCATGTCCAATATGAGCTTTCCCGCGATGAGAGTGCCGAGGATGCCGAGCAGAATTCCGACAATCCCCCCGATTCCGCAGATCATAGAAGCCTCGATTAAAAATTGCACCACGATGGAACGCCGTTCGGCACCGATGGCCTTCCGGATCCCGATCTCCCGCGTGCGTTCGGTTACGGTAACCAACATGATATTCATGATCCCGATGCCCCCGACCAAAAGGGAAATCCCGGCGATGCCGCCCAAAACTAGGCTCAGCATACGATTGTATTCATTGCTTGATTCCATCCACTCGTTCTGACTGACCACGGAATAGTAACCGTCCTGCTGCCCCATCACGCCGGCGAGAAAACCGGAAATCCGCGTTACCGCCTCGGTGGTGGATTGGGAATCACGTGCTTTTACCACAAACTGTTCCATTCGGGTCGTGTGATTCAGGTCCCGGTTCATGGTATAGGGAAGCACAATGATATTGTCCAGCGACCAAATGCTGTCCGGATCTTTTTCCTGATACACGCCAATTACCTTAACAGGAAAGCCGTTGATGGAAATCGTCTGGCCGACAGGGTCAGCGTAATTAAAAAAATTCTCTTTGGCCCGCCACCCGAGAACGCAGACCTGGTTGTAATTCTGAATATCCAAATAAGACAGATCGCGGCCCAAGGCAATGCTAAAGTTATTGCAGGCAGAATATTGGTCGCTTCCCAAACGGATTTCAGGCGGATACTCCATACTCTGGCTGTTTTTCGTTCCGTATGTGACCGTACCCCAGCTGTACAGGTCGGGCGTTACGCCGACAACCAGATCATGAAGGCTGAGGCAGTAGTCGTACAGATCGGAGGAAATGTCCGCCCCATTCCATTTGTAGGCGGAAACCATAATTTTATTGGTTCCCATGCTCTCGTAATATTCTATCATCTTCTGATTGGAGCCGTTAACGAAGGATACCAACGTCATGACGGAGGCAACCCCGATGATGATGCCTAACATGGTAAGAACCGAACGTCCCTTTTTGGCAAATATCGACTTGTACGCCATCTTGAACGCCTGGCGCAGATTCATTGTTTCACGTCCTTTCCCCCTCCGAGACTCCCGTGACGGGGGTTGTAGGGCTGTCTTCCACAATACGGCCGTCGGAAATACGGATGATTCGTTTGGCTGAGGCGGCGATGGAATTGTCATGCGTTATCAGGATGATTGTGGTCCCCTCGTCATACAGGCGGTGCAAGATATCCATCACGTGTGCGCCCGTCTTTGAATCCAAATTTCCGGTCGGTTCGTCCGCCATGATGATAGAGGGGCGTGTGGCGATGGCGCGCGCAATGGCCACTCTCTGCTGCTGCCCGCCGGACATTTCAGAAGGCTTATGATGCAACCGGTCTTCAAGCCCCACGCGTTTGAGCGCATCCAATGCCATTTCCTGCCGCCGGCTGCCGCCAATCCCCTGGTAAATCAAGGGAAGTTCCACATTTTCAAGGGCGTCCAGTTCCGGAATCAGGTTGAACCCCTGAAAAATGAAACCAATCCTCCGATTGCGGACATGAGACAATTCCCGGTCCGTAAGTTCTCCTACATCCTGCCCGTCCAAGAGATACGTCCCGTATGTGGGGATATCCAGGCACCCGAGCAGGTTCATTAGCGTGGATTTTCCCGAGCCGGAGCTTCCGACCACCGCCACAAATTCCCCGTAATCGATCCGGAGGGATATGCCGTTTAAAGCGCGGACCTCGCTCTCCAGTCCTTCGCCGTATATCTTGTAGACCTCTTTCAGCTCAATCAGCATAACGCCTGTTATCCTTTCATCACCATCCCGACATGTATGCGGACTGGGACAGATACTGGGTGAAGACTTCGTCTCCCTCCTGCAGACCTTCCTTGATCTCCACATTGGTGGTGTCGGATATGCCTACCGTCACGGGGACGGCATAGAAGCCGTCCGGAACCTCGACGCTTTCAAGATCTACCGCGTTTTCAGGCCGGCTCGGGGCCTTCAGAAAAACGACCGTGCCCGTCTGTCCGCCCATGTCCACATATTTGACGCACTGTATGGGAAGCAGGAGACAGTCGTCGCTTTGGCTGGCCACCAGGCGGTAGGTGACATAACTCCCGCTCATCATTGTGCCGTCCGGATTATCCACGGTAATCACAGCCGGGAAATAGGACACGCCGTTTTCATATTTCCCCTCCATACTGACGGAATCGACAATCCCGCCGTAAGGGGTTCCCCACTGATCAAGGTCCACGTACATGCCCGCTTTGACGTAATTAATATTCCGTTCATCCACCTGCGCGTCGACCATCATGACGTTGGTGTTTGCAATGTTGACCACCGTTGTTCCCTGCGCGACTTCCTGCCCGATGGAAATGGAAAGCGAGAGAACCGTCCCGTCGATCGGGGCGACAGCGTTGAATTTTCCAAGGGCTTCGGCCGCGTCTTCCACGTCTTCCCGGGCCTTTTGAACCTGAAGCTCCTTGGAGGCAATTTGCTCCTCGTAATCCTCAGACCCCAGCCGCAGCAAAACCTGCCCAGCGGAAACCTCCGCGTAGTCGAGAAGCCCCACCCATTCCACGGGGCCGGCAACCTTTGCGGTAATTGTGGTCGTCCGGTTGTATTCCAGACTGCCCGCTTCATAGGGATAGATTTCTTCCCCTCCGGACTTCAGCACGGCGGTGGCGGACATTTTCTCCGTCAGCGTGCCGGGATTGTCTAATATAATCTTAACGGCAAACAGGACGGAACCTTCCGGTGCGATCCGCTTCACTTTATTGACCTCTTCCACCTTGCCGGGAAGAACCGCCATGGCGGCCGGAACAGAAACCTGTACGGTTTGCCCCACCGAGATGCTGTCCTCGTAGGCATAGCTGAAATACTGCGTCAGCCGCATTTTCGCGTCGTCCACAAGCGTCGCAACCGGGGTGCCCACCGAAACGTCGTCGCCCACCGAGAATTTCTTCACGTCCAACAGCTTTCCCGTATACGGCGCTTTGATCGTCAGGTCGTCGTATGCGTCGTACAGGGCATTGAGCTCCTTTTCATAGTTGGACAGCGTTTTCTGCGCGGCTGTCAGCGCGGCTTCGGCATCCGTGCTGTCAATGCGGTACAGAGGATCGCCTTTATGTACAAAATCGCCCTCCGAGACGTAGACGTCCAACACCTTGCCGCCGGCGGTGAGCGTAATGCTGGCGCTTTCCTTCGCCCGCGCTACCCCGCTGCCCTCGACCATACTGGTGATGGAACCGCGGTAGACAAAATCGGTTAGGATCTGCATCTCTTCCTCATGGAACAGCAGTTTCCATAAACCAAATCCACCCGCGGCTAAAATCAGAACGACCACGGTCAGTATGATAATGCGCTTAATTTTTTTCCTTTTCTTTTTCTTTTTGGCCGGAGATACAGGGGGCGCGGATATTGTTTCCGTCTGCGCCGCAACTGCCTGTCCGGTCTTGCCCTCCGGTACGCTTTTTTCCGTCATGCCGATTTACCGTTCCTTTCGCAACCAGGCGGGATACCGTGAATGCTCCGGCCTTGTGAAATAACAGCAAAGCCGATACTTTTCCCCTCGCCTTGTTTCTTCCGTGAAACCCTTCGGTTCCCGCTTTTCCAATTTTATTCCCTTGTTATAACAAATTGCAAGACCAAGGCGGTAACAAATGGTTTCACATCAATTATTATAGAGACGTATTTCGTTTGGATAAGTTCCCCTTTTCATACAATTTTATAGGGGACTTCTTCCGGAGTGCTCCGCGCAGGCAAACGGCGGCGGGAGCATAATGCCCCCGCCGCTTAAATCCAATTATACCTATTTTTCTCTTGCCACAATTACGCGGATTTGAGCATCGCTTCCCTCTCCCGCATTATAATAGCCGGAAAGTGAATAGTTCTCCAGGTTGGAGACAGAGGAAAGATTGGTTAAGGAATAATTTCCATCCTTATACAGGTAAACAGATATATAGTCCGACAGCTTATAATGCGTGCTGTTGCTTTGCGCATAGAGGGAGTTGATTGCGGTAAGGTGCAGTTGAGCAAGATTTCTCATTCTGACAACACTGCTTCCGGAAAACTCGAACTGCGCAGGTCCTGTTTTTACTCCAAAAACTTTAGAAGCGCTGTAGGACGCGGTTTTCCCGTCTACGATATATTGATAGGATCCGAAGGTGCTCATATTTCCTTCCGTTTCCTTCACATCTGTTATAATGCCATAGTCATACAGGTCCCCGGTCACGTCGTTTAAAATTATAACACGGATTCTACCCTTCCCATCCAAGACATAGTAACGAATGCTATCGTTGCTGAGGGTAAGGCCGGCCAGCCGTGACGGATGCACAATTGCATACGCACCGTTTTTCGTGGTTTCCAAGATTTGAATGCCGTCCGCAAAGGCATAGGGGCCGATGGAGGTCGCCGCGGCATTCACTTTGCCGCTGAGTGATTTGTCGCTGAGGCGGGTAATGGAGGTTTCTCCACCGGACAGGCTGACCTGAATTAAATTTCCAACGGCAAATGAATTGCTTTTTGTCGGATATTGATAGGTACTCCCATCCGTACAGGCCACAGAAACCATATTTACGGTGGAAGTAAGACCCGTGCTGTCCGTATAGGATTGCGTCCCCGTACCGACTACAATCCCATAGAGCGTAGCATTGATTGCGTTAGCCGACAGGACCCCGACGGCCTCTCCGTTTTGTCCCAATAGGAGCGTGACCGTATCGCCGATGGAAAATACCCCCATATCGGAAAGCGCATAGGCGGCGGACGATGTGGCCAGTTTATAGGATGTCCCGGCCACGGTGACGGACGTGGGAGCCGCCGTACTCGGTGCAGCCGCGGTGTAAACGCCGGTCACATGATTCCGGTACACCCAAACAGTCCGCAGATTAGCGTTATAGTAATATACGTCATACGGCGATACCTCGGAGGGGGAGGAAACCGCGCCGTTTCGATAAACGGTTGCCATTCCGGCCGCGAAGGGAAGACTAGACAGCCATGCCGTATCTTTCACGATATACGGACCCTTCATGTCTTTCTGCACAAGCGAGGAGTAATCCAGTTCGCCGGCATTATTGATGCTGTAACCGAGCTTTGCGGCATAGGCGATCCCGCCTGTGGTATTTACGCCCATAAGATTGTAAAACAGATTCATGCAGTCCTGCCTGCTGAGGTACTGCCCCTTCGTTTTGGTGATGTTCTCATCCAACTTTAAGGCGCTGTATTTTGCCAGCTGTGCTTCCGGAAAAGAACCGGAGAAATCAGCCGCGGTATATCCAAGCATCTTTAGAACCGCCGACACCGCCTCTTCCAATTTGACATGGTTGTCCGGCCGATAGGTGCCGTCGGAGTATCCCGTAAGCCAGCCGGCGCTGACAGCCGTCTGGATATAGGAGGCCGCCCAATGTGTGCTCTTCACATCCCGGAAGGGGGACAGGCTTGCCGTTTCGCTGACGGCATCCCTGTAAACGGAAGCCGCGATCATCATCTTGGCAAACTGCGCCCTTGTGACATATCCCGAAAGATTCAGGTTTCCGTTCTCATCCCCCGTAAGGATGCCAAGCACTTGAATGGTTTGCCGGACGGTCTCCTGGTCCGCGGACGCGGCTAGCGCGTTCGGAACGATAAGCGTGAACGTCAGGCTTAAGGCAAGAAAAATGGTTGCAATTCGTTTCATGAATATTCCTCCCACTAATCGTAACGTAGGGCGTCTATGGGGTTGAGGCGGGCTGCTTTTTTTGCGGGCAGGTATCCGAACAGTATGCCGATTCCGACGGAAACGGAAAAGGCGCCCAACACGGCCACCGGGGAAGGAATTACCCGGATGTCTGTCTCCAACAGTGCCGTGATGATATTTGTCGCCAGCGTGGACAGCAAAAAGCCTAATCCGATACCAATCACACCGCCTAAAGAACTTGTGGTTGCGGCTTCGATTACAAACTGCTGCATGATATTGCGCTGTTTTGCACCCAATGACTTGCGTATGCCAATCTCCCGCGTGCGCTCCGTGACGGAGACCAACATGATGTTCATAATGCCGATGCCTCCGACTAAGAGGGAAATAGCTGCGATGGCTCCCAAAATGATCACCACGACGTCAATCATCTGCGTCATGCTTTCCAACATCTGCTTCATACTGGCCACCCAGTAATACTGATCGCCCTGGAACACCTTGTTCAGTTCTTCCTCAATCAAGGCGACGGCTTCCTCCACGTTTTCCTCCGATGCGCCGCTGAAGACAAACTCCGTAATTGTGCCCGTCCACGCCATCTTGGAAGCGATGGTGTACGGAATGTAGATTCTGTCGTCGCTGCTGCCTTCCTCGCTATCCTCTTCCTCGTTCAACACGCCGACAATGACGAAGGTGTTTCCGTTGATTTTCAGCGTTTCACCGACTCCGCTGCCACTATAATACGTGTCGGCGATATAGCTGCCGATCACGCAGACCTTTTGGCGGCGCAGGATGTCTATGTACTGCAGAAACCGTCCCTCTTTCATACTGTACGACCGGATGGCAATGTAATCTTCGCCGACGCCGGTTACGATGGACGACTCCGGCTCGTCGCTGCCGATCTTTACGGTAGCCCCCACGTTAAGGATAGGCGAGACATGAGCGAGCACATCCGGATTGTTTTCAACCAGCTCATACAGATCGTCCACGTCCACGCTCCGGGAGGTTCCTCGGCCCATGATATCGACATTGATCAGGTTGGTGCCCATGCTTGTGAAGGCATCCTCTATGTAGTTTTGCATCCCGTTGCCCATACCCACGATCAGCGTGACGGCTCCGACGCCGATGATGATGCCCAACATCGTAAGGAAGGCGCGGACCTTGCTGGAAAGAATGCTCTGCACGGCAAGGCGGAAAGCCTGAAAGAAATTCACTGTACCGCAGCCTCCTCTTCCGCTTGAATCAAGGCTCCCTTCATACCGGCCGGACCGTCGAACACGACTTTGCCGTCCGAAAGGCGGATGATGCGCGGGGCGGTGCTTGCAATGGAATTGTCATGGGTGATGAGAACAATGGTGTTTCCCTCCCGGTGCAGTTCCTGCAGAAGGCGAAGCACGTCCCTGCCGGTCTTCGTATCAAGCGCGCCGGTAGGCTCGTCGGC
>DCTG01000217.1 GCA_002329245.1 Clostridiales bacterium UBA1446 | reverse complement strand
TCCGCCGCGGGGTTGATGATCGCCTGCAAAACCTCGACGCTCAACCAGTTTGCGTTTGCCACAGTCCCCGCCGAACTTCTGATCAACCTTCCGGCGCTGTATTATCTTTTCTGGAATCAGAACAGATTGCTTCTGCTCCATCCGGGCTGCGCGATGATAGAGCTTTGCACAGGCGGGAACGCCGTCCTGCCCGCGCTGCTTTCCCTGCTTCTGTGGAGCGCGCTCATTTTCTTTCTCGCGAGTCGGGTCGCGGGAAAGATGATTCAGTCCGTGGGGGGGATTAAGCTGTGAGAGTGCTGATTCGGAGCTTTTCCATGTTTCTGCGGCAGATCGTAGAGGACAGGATGCTCTTCGCGGTGCTGACGGCGCCGGCGCTTGTTGCAGTTCTGTTTCGTTTCGGCGCGCCCCGGCTCGAAGCATGGCTCTGCCTGTATTATGACCGGACCGCCGTCCTTTCCGGCTATTATCGTTTGTTCGATCTTTTTTTGGCGGGCATGACGCCGTTTTTCTTTTCGTTTGCCTCGTCCATGGTGATGCTGACGGAATACGACGAAAGCATTGCGAAATACACGGCCGTAACGCCCGTCGGCAAACGGGGGTACGTGGTATCGCGGTTGGTTTTTCCCGCGGCAATCTCCTTTTTATATTCCCTGCTCCTGATGTTCTTTTTTACGCTTTCCGTGTGGCCGGCGGCGCTCCTGCTCGCCGCCTGCGCGCTTTCCTGTCTGTTTAGCATGATTGTGTGCCTGCTGGTGGTCGCCTTCTCCCATAACCGGGTGGAGGGCCTGGCAATCTACAAGTTGTCCGGCATGATCCTGTTGGGGCTGTTTATCCCGTTTTTCCTGCGTTCGGGCGTGCAGTATCTCTTCTCGTTCCTGCCGTCTTTTTGGCTGGGAAAGCTTTGTTTGGAGGAAGGGGTCTGGACCGTGATTCCGGCGCTGCTGTCCGCCGCCCTCTGGCTCTGGCCGCTCTATGGAAAATTTGAAGCTAAGTTTTCGTAATTTCGTTTTCCGCTCTATCCTCCGGCCGAACCGTGCCGGAGGATAGAATTTTATTGACCGGTATCCCGCATTGATGCTATAATGCACAAATAAACAAGCCGGGAAAAGACCGCGGGAACCGTTTCTTTCTCGGGAAAATGCCGTCTGGCGGAAAAGGCGGCTTTTTAGGTTGCCGCGGCGGCAACGGAACGTCTCCGAATGAAGAAATGGGATGGAAACGCCATGCAATCGGGGGGGCGTACCGACGAACCTGATTTTTTATTCTCAGGCCTTTGGGCGGGCGGTTCGGAGCCGGAACTGTTCTGAAACGGCAAAGGAAGGTGGATGCATTTGTTGGAGCTTCGGATTCACGGGCGCGGCGGGCAGGGGGTAGTCACCTTGGCCGAGCTTTTGGCCCGCATCGCGATGCGGGCGGGAAGCTACTCCCAGACCATGCCCCAGTTCGGGGTGGAGCGCCGGGGGGCGGCGGTCAGGACCTCCGTGCGCCTGTCCGACGAGCCGATCAAGCTGCGCTCCCAGTCCTTCAATCCGGATATCCTCGTGCTGATGCACGAGAACCTGCTTCCGGCGGCGCTGGCCGACGGGGAACATAAAAACGCGCTGTTCGTGGTGAGCAGCCGGGCGCCGATTGCGGTAGTGCAGACGCAGTGGTACATGGACGCCGCGGAAATCGCGGTGAAACACAATCTGATTGTCGGAGACGAGCCGTACCGGAACGTGCCCATGTTGGGCGCCCTGTGCCGGGTATTAAAGCTGCCGCAGGACCTCATGAAGCTGGAGATTGAAAACCAATGGCCCGGGAAAAAATCCGTGCCCAACGTCGCCGCCGCGCTCGAGGCGTATGAAACGGTAAGCTGTCTGGAAGGGAGCGGAGAAAAGTGAACGATTTTTGTATGTATCCGCTGTCCTGGCCGGTGCGCGGCGCGGGCGGCGAGACCGGGACCTGGCGCACCAGGCGTCCCGTCCTTTTACCGGAAAAGTGCACCGGATGCCTTCTTTGCTGGCTTTACTGCCCGGAAGGCGTCATTGCGAAAGCGGACCGTGCGATTGATTTGAACTACTGCAAGGGCTGCGGCATCTGCGCCCGCGAATGCCCCGTGCACGCGATTGAGATGGTGAAGGAGGACTGACGGTGAAACGGATCTTGGATACCGGAAACACCGCCTGCGCAATGGCGGTGAAACTTGCCTCCCCGGACGTCATCGCGGCATATCCCATTACGCCGCAGACCTCCATTTCGGAGAAATTGGCCTCTTATGTGGCAAGCGGGGAACTGAACGCCCGGTATATCCCCGTCGAGTCGGAGCACAGCGCCATTTCCGCCGTGGCGGCGGCCAGCGCGGCGGGCGCCCGCGTGTTTACGGCGACCTCTTCCCAAGGGCTTTTGTACATGCATGAAATTTTGCATTATATCGCCGGGGGACGGCTTCCCGTCGTGCTGGTCAACGTCAACCGCGCGGTCAACGCCCCCTGGTGTCTCTATGTGGATCATCAGGATACCGTTTCCCAGCGCGATACCGGCTGGATGCAGCTTTATGCCGGCGACAATCAGGAAATCCACGATTTCACGATTTTAGCCTACCGCCTGGCGGAGGAGTGCGGAATTCCCGTAATGGTCTGCTACGACGGTTTTCTGCTTTCCCACTCCATGGCGCCGTTTGAGGTGTTGGATTCGGAGATTGTGAAGCAGTTTCTGCCGGAACGGCAGCTTTCCTGGTGCCTGCATCCCTCCATGGGCCGCGCGACCTTTGGCAGCGTGACACCGGCGCTGGAATACAGTCAGTTCCGGGCAAAGCTCGCGGAAGACATTGCTTCTGCGCTTTCCGCATACGGAAAGCGTTCCGCGGAATTGGATGATCTGACGGGGCATCAAAGCGGCGGTTTCTTCAGAGCCTACCGGACCGAGGGAGCGAAGTATTTCGTTTTGTCCATGGGTTCGATGGCCGTGGAAGCCGAGCTTGCCGTCGACCTGCTCCGGGAGCAGAATATCGCGGCGGCCGGGCTGCGGCTGAAGCTCTTCCGGCCGTTTCCCGGCGAGGAGCTGTCCCGCCTTCTGCCGGACGGGGCGACCCTTCTCGTCTTAGACCGCAACCATGCCTACGGCACGGGGGGCGGCGTCCTCCTGCAGGAGGCGAAGGCCGCCCTTTACGGCCGCGGCGGTAAGATCAAAGTTGCCGGGCGCTCCGTGGGCGTCGGCGGTACGGAACTGACCGCGGACCGGATGGCGGATACCGTCCGGGAGCTTATCAGGGAAACGGAGGGAGCGTAATGGCCGGTATCAAGGATTACTCTGCGTTTGAGGCGGTCATGCCCGGAACGGCGGCCTGCGGCGGCTGCCCCTCCACCATGGCTCTGCGCATCGTGGGAAAAGCGTTGGGCGAAAACGCGGTGATGATCATGACCCCCTCCTGCGCCGTGGCGAGCATCGGCCTTCTGCCTAACGCGGCGTACAACATCCCGACCCTGAACATCTGCTTTGCCGGCGCGGGCCCGTCCGCCTCCGCCGTGTCCGAAGCGTTTGAGATTCTGCATGAAAAGGGGAAGTTTGAGGGTGAGGTTCCGACCGTCGTCAACTGGACGGGGGACGGCGGCACCTACGACATCGGACTGCAGGGGCTCTCCGCCGCCGCCGAGAGAAACGACAACTTCATCCATATCTG
>DCTG01000094.1 GCA_002329245.1 Clostridiales bacterium UBA1446 | reverse complement strand
GAAGAAGAACGTCACGTGCGCGTATTTCTCCGTCTCCGCGATGCGGAACTGCCGCTTGCCGTTTTTGGCGAGATACTCGCCCAGCGTGTTGGCCAGCGACTGCGGCTTGTAAGCCACCTGCACGTTCTGGAACGTCTTGTCGTACTGCGTCATGCAGACGTAGTGCACCGGGAAGTATTCGCGCGCAAAGCCGGTAAAGTCCGGATCGATGAACGTGCGCGTGATCTCCCGCGCGCGGTCCGGGCGGAAATTGAAGAATATGATGGAATCGCCCATACCGATGGTGGCCACCGGACGCCCGCCCTTCAAGACCACCGTGGGCATCACGAACTCGTCCATCTCGCCCTTGTCGTAGCTCTGCTGCATCGCCTGCACCGCGGATGCCGCCGTGACGCCCTCGCCGCGCACCATCGCCGCGTACGCCTTCTCCACGCGCTCGAAGCGGTTGTCGCGGTCCATCGCGTAATACCGGCCCATCACCGTCGCGATTTTCCCCGCGCCGATGGCCGCGCACCGGTCCGCGCACTCTTTCACAAACCCCTGTCCGGATGTGGGCGATACGTCCCGTCCGTCCAAAAAGGCGTGGACATACACCTTCCGCAGTCCCTTCCGCGCGGCAAGCTCCAAGAGCGCCCACAGATGCCCGATATGGCTGTGCACGCCGCCGTCGGACAGAAGCCCCATGAGGTGAAGCGAGGTCCCTTTCTCCAGGCAGGCGTCCATAGCCGCCCGGAAGGCCGGGTTTTCAAAAAACGTACCGTCCTCAATCGAGCGGCTGATGCGCGGCAGATCCTGATAGACAAGCCTTCCCGCGCCAAGATTCATGTGTCCGACTTCGCTGTTCCCGATCTGCCCCGGCGGCAGACCCACGTCCAAGCCCGAGGCGGAGAGCGTACTGTGCGCGGAGGAGCCGATCAGACGGTCCAAATTCGGCGTTCTGGCGCTGCGCACCGCGTTGCCGGGGCCTGCCGGCGCGAGACCGTACCCGTCCATTATAATTAGCGTTAACGGTGTTTTCATGTATTTCCCTCTTAGCCGGGCTTCCGCTTCAGCGAAACCCGGCGGAACTTAGTCAAAGCGGATTGCGTCCTACTCCTGGTTCGCGGCCTTGATGATCTGCAGAAATTCTTCGGCGTTGAGCGACGCCCCGCCGATCAGGCCGCCGTCCACATCCGGCTGGGCCAAAAGCTCCGCGGCGTTTTTCGCGTTCATGGAGCCGCCGTATTGTCTTGTCACGGAACGGGCCGCGCGCGCCCCGTACAGCTTGCGGATAACGGAGCGGATGTACTCGTTGACCTCGTTGGCCTGTTCCGCCGTCGCCGTGCGTCCCGTCCCGATCGCCCAGATCGGCTCGTACGCGATGACAACCTTGCGCAGGCGATCCGCGGGAACCCCCGCCAAAGCGGTTTTGACCTGGAGCGCGATCAGCTCCATCGTCACGCCGAGCTCCCTCTGCTCTAAGGATTCCCCCACGCATACGATGGGAATGAGGCCCGCGCCGAGCGCGGCATGTACCTTTTTGTTAACCGTAAGATCGGTTTCGCCGAAATACTGCCGGCGCTCGCTGTGTCCGACGATCACATACCGCGCGCCCGCATCGCGCAGCATGTCCGCCGATACTTCACCCGTATAGGCGCCCGAGGGTTCATAATGCAGATTCTGCGCCCCGATCGCCACGCGCGAATCCCGGAAGGCTTTTACCGCGGCGGGCAGATCGACGTAGGGAACGCAGAGAACAACCTCGCACCATTTTGTGCGCGCAAGCAGGGGCTTGAGCTTTTCGGCAAACGCGCGGGTCTCCGACGGCGTCTTATTCATTTTCCAGTTTCCGGCTACCACTGTTTTGCGGTATCTTCTGTTCATCTATGTTTCGTCCTTCCTCAGAATTGTTCTATTTGTCAAGCAAACAGGCGACACCCGGCAGCTCGATGCCTTCGAGCAGCTCCAGCGTAGCCCCGCCGCCCGTGGAAACATGCGTCATCTGATCCGCCATCCCGAATTGCTCTATCGCGGCCGCGGAGTCTCCCCCGCCCACGATCGTAACCGCCCCGCTTTTCGCCATCGCTTCCGCAACCGCGCGCGTCCCTCCGGCAAAAGCCGGAAATTCAAACACGCCCACCGGCCCGTTCCAGATTACGGTCTTCGCCTTGGCAATCTCCGCCGTGAAAGCGGCGACAGTGCGCGGCCCGATATCCATACCCATGAGGTCGTCCGGGAAATTGCGGCCCGGCACGGAAACCGGCTCCGCTTCCGGCGAAAACTCCCTGGCGCCGAGATAATCCTCCGGCAGCAGGAAGGAAACGCCCCTGCGCTTCGCCTTATCCATGAGTTCTAAGGCAAGGTCTTTTTTATCGGCCTCGATCATCGACGTTCCGACCGAATACCCCTGGGCGGCTTGAAACGTATAGGACATGCCGCCGCCGATGATAATGGAGTCGGCGATCTCGACGAGGCGGCTGATTACGCCGATCTTGTCCGAGACTTTCGCCCCGCCCAAAACGGCGACAAAAGGACGTTTCGGCTCCTCAAGCGCGCTTCCCATAATTTCCAGTTCGCGCGCGGCCAAAAAGCCGCTGACGGCAGGAAGATAGGAAGCGACGCCCACCGTGGAGGCGTGCGCCCGGTGCATGGTGCCGAAGGCGTCCGAGACGAACAGATCCGCAAACGAGGCCAGCTCCTTCGCAAACGAAGGATCGTTTTTCTCTTCTTCCTTCATGAAACGCAGATTCTCAAGCAGCATGATCCGGCCGGGACGAAGCGACGCCGCCAGCGCTTTGGCGTCCGGCCCGGTGACGTCCGCCGCCAGAGGCACTTCCATGGAGAGCAGCTCGCTCAGGCGCTTCGCCACGGGGCGCAGGGAATACTCCATCTTCCGCTCGCCTTTGGGCCGACCCAAATGGGAGCAGGCAATCACCGCGGCGCCGTGATCGAGCAGATACCGGATGGTCGGCAGAGACGCCGTAATCCGCTTGTCGTCGGTAATGGCGCCCGAAGCCATATCCAAAGGCACGTTGAAGTCGCAGCGAAGCAGTACGCGCTTTCCTTCCACCGAAACGTCTTCCACGGTTTTCTTGCGAAACAGCATAATTCAGGATCCTTTCTCCATTGTTCTGTTCCATTCCATGTCATTTTTCATCTCGCCGGTTTCCAAAAGTCCCGAAAAACCCGTCTGGCGAAGTGCCTCGTACGCGATTACCGCCACGCTGTTGGCAAGATTCAGGCTCCTTGCCTCCCTGCGCATCGGGAGACGGATNNGATACCGGTTGCGAAAAAAGGCCGGAAGGCCTTTCGTCTCTTTCCCGAAAAACAGAAAGCAGCCGTCCCGAAATTCGGCTTCCGTATACGGCCGGGGTGCCTTGGTCGTCGCAAGCCAGAGGTCCGGATTCGGATTCGCGGCGAAAAAAGCATCTAAATTGTCGTAAACCGCAAGGTCGACAAGATGCCAGTAATCCAGGCCGGCCCGCTTCACCGCCCGGTCGCTGATATCAAAGCCCAACGGCCGGATCAGATGCAAACGGCTGCCCGTGGCGGCGCAGGTGCGGGCGNNATTTCCTGCCTTTCCAATGAAATCCAAAAAACGTTCAACCCATATTGTACCGCAGCCTTCCTTCAAATTCAACTCTAAATCGGTCGAAAACGGCGCAAAGGCGCACTTTATTCCGCCCGCAAGTTGTGCTATGATATAGAAAACCGCGTCGGGAAACAAATTTTGCAGCCATGTCCCCCGCTACTCCTTTTCCCCGTCCCCCGCAGTCTGCGCAAGCAGGGAGAATCCTAAAATTACGTATGCCGAAGCGCAGCGGCAGAATGGAAGATAGAACATGAATCAGACGCTCCCCTCCCGCCGTATTGTGGTAAAGGTAGGTACATCCACGCTGGCGCATGCCGCCGGCGGCCCGAATCTGCACAATATCGATATGCTGGCCCGCACCCTCTCCGATTTAAAGTGCGCGGGGCATCAGATCGTCCTTGTCAGCTCCGGCGCCATTGCCATCGGGGCGTATAAATTGGGCATGCCCTGCCGCCCGAAGGAGCTTCGGGCCAAACAGGCGGCAGCGGCCGTCGGGCAGTGCGAGCTGATGCACCTGTATGACAAGTTTTTCAGCGAATACGGCCAGACCGTGGGGCAGATTCTGCTCACGCGGGAAGACGTGGAGGACCCGGGACGGGCGGAAAACCTGCGCGCCACGTTTTCCACTCTGCTCGAGATGGGCGTGGTTCCCGTCGTCAACGAAAACGACTCGGTATCCTATGCGGAAATTGAAACGGGGCATCACAAGGTATTCGGCGACAACGACACGCTCAGCGCCATCGTCTCCGTCTTCTGCGACGCGGACCTGCTGGTGCTTCTTTCGGATATCGACGGCCTTTACGACGACGACCCGCAGACAAACCCCGACGCCCG
Source organism: Clostridiales bacterium UBA1446 (assembly GCA_002329245.1). GTDB lineage: Bacteria > Bacillota > Clostridia > Oscillospirales > Oscillospiraceae > UBA1446. The sequence continues at coordinate 15,463 of DCTG01000094.1, read as the reverse complement.
CCTGATCGAGCTCGTCACGGAGCTTACGCCCGATTTGTTTCAGGCTGCCGGCGGCGCGGGCTCGCAATGGGGCACCGGCGGAATGTCCACAAAGTTGGAGGCGGCCAAAATCGCCATGGACGGCGGCGTCGACATGATTATCTCCAACGGCTCCGACGTGGGCTGCCTGTACCGCATCTTAGCCGGCGAAGCCGTCGGAACCCTCTTTCGCGCTTAAGACACCGCCCCGCTTTCCCGCGGCGGAAGAGCCCGCCGCACATTCAAGAAAGGAGAACGAGGTATGACCGTATTGCAGCAGCAGGGAGCGCTTGCGCGGAAAGCCAGCCGCGTATTGGCCGCTTCCGGGACGAAACTGAAAAACGCGGTTTTGGAGGCGATTGCCGAGCAGCTCATCTGCCGGAAAACGGAGATTTTGCGCGCCAACGCGCGGGATCTTGCCGACGCGAAGGAGGCGGGAACTCCGCAGGCGCTCCTCGACCGCCTTACCCTGACCGAAAAGCGCATCATGGAAATCGCGCGGGGTGTCTCCCAGGTTGCCGCCCTTCCCGACCCGATCGGGGAGGTAACGGACATGCGCACGCTTGAAAACGGCCTGATCGTAGGCCGGCGGCGCGTTCCGCTCGGCGTGATCGGCATGATCTACGAAGCGCGCCCGAACGTCACCGTGGACGCGGCCGCCCTTTGCCTTAAGGCGGGCAACGCCGTTATCCTCAGGGGCGGCAAAGAGGCCATTGAAAGCAATACCGCCCTGGTCGCCATTATGCGAGACGCGTTGGAGCACGCCGGTCTGCCCCGGGACTGCGTCGCTTTGGTTACGGACACGAGCCGGGCAAGCGCGGAAGAAATGANNCGGGGCGGGGCGGGGCTGATCCGCTCGGTGGTGGAAAACGCGCGGGTTCCGGTCATTGAAACGGGCGTTGGCATCTGCCACGTGTATGTGCACGGCGAGGCGAACCTTCCCATGGCCGCGAGAATCATACAGAACGCGAAATGCTCCCGCCCTTCCGTCTGCAACGCCGCGGAGGGCCTGCTCGTCGACCGCGCCGTCGCACGGGATTTTCTGCCGATGGCCAAACAGCTTCTGGACCCGTATAACGTGGAGCTGCGCGGCTGCCCGGAAACAAGGGAGATTTTAGGCGAGAGCGTCAGGCTCGCGGAAGCGCAGGACTACGACACGGAATTTTTGGACTATATCCTCGCCATCAAGGTTGTGGGCGGTCTCGACGAGGCGATCCAGTTCATTCATCAGCACGGCAGCGGACATTCGGAGGCAATCGTCACTGAAAATTATTCCGCCGCGCAGCGGTTTTTAAACGAAGTCGACGCGGCCGCGGTCTATGTCAACGCCTCGACCCGCTTTACCGACGGGTTTGAGTTCGGACTCGGGGCGGAAATCGGCATTTCCACGCAGCGGCTGCACGCGCGCGGTCCGATGGGACTGGAAGCCCTGACCTCCTGGAAATATATTGTGTACGGGAGCGGGCAGGTGCGCGCCTGACGAAGCCGGCCGGTTTATAAGATTTGGGAAGGGAGGCGGTGTTATGAAGCAAAGGCCTAAGAGCGCCCTGCGCCATCTTGCGGCTTTTTACGCCCTTCTTCTGCTGCTGACCGCTTCCACCGCCCCGGCGGCGGCTGCCCAGGACATCTATTTTACTTCCGTAAACGACAAGCTTTTGGATCTTACCGCCGAAACCATGCCCGAGGTCGTCGGAGGCATTCTCTACGTCCCCTATACGGTGTTCGACGGGAACTATACCGGCGTCAATTTCGNNCGGCATTTATTTCTCCGGGAACAAGCTGCAGAATACGGTTGTCATGTACAGCCGCCAGAAAACGCTTATTTTTGATCTCAGCGCCAACAACAGCTACGACTCAGCGCAGAATGTCTACCGGTTTATGGCCGTCACGCGAAACAACAGGATTTATCTGCCCGCCTCCTTCGTCTGGGATTTCTTCGGCCTTACCTACTCCTATCTCATCACCGATATCGCGCCGCTCATCCGCATTACGAACGAGGACCGGGTTCTTACCGACTCCTTTTTTGCCAACGCGGCCGCGTCCCTGATGCAGAGCAGGTACTCCGCCTATCTCAATGGTCTTACCCCCTCGCAGCCGCAGACTCCCCCGCCCGACATCGGCGGGGGCGGCGTGGTTTCTCCCCCGACAAACCCGCAGACCGAGGAGAAGGTCCCGTTTCATTTGTCCTTCCTCTGCTCCGGCGGCGCACAAACGGAAAAAATCTTAGCGGCGCTCGACAGCCGGGGTGTTTACGGGCTTTTCCTGTTTTCGCCGGACGACCTTGCCGGAAACGACGACCTGATCCGCCGCATTCTCGGTTCCGGCCACTCGATCGGCTTTGCCGTGCCCAACGCAAAGGAAGATACCCTTTCCCTTTTGGAAGAGGGAAACCGTTTGCTGCGCCTGATCGCGCGCAGCTCGACGCGCCTCGTTTCCATTCCCGGCCTGACGGAAGAGGACAGGGCGCAGCTGGAGCAGGCGGGCTGGACCAGTTGGAAACATACCGTAAACGGCGTTTACAAGACCGGTTCGTTCACGCAGGTTTCCGCAAAAATCATATCGCAGCTGGAAAAAGAGAAGGACGCCATATTCCTGCAAATGGACGACGGTGAGATATCCGCGGGGGCCCTGCCCCGCATCCTCCGCCATCTGGAAAACGGGAACTATTACGGGTGCAAGGTTTTCGAAACCATGTTTCTCTGCGGGTGATTCCGGCATTGTTGGGGCAGAACAACAGCGTATCCGGCAGGCAGTGAAAAGCTTGCCGGGTTTTTATTCTAGCAAGGATAAGACGGGAGAAACGCGCTGCGTCTCTCGTCCCGCCCGCAGGCGGAGAGAAAGACGGAGATGCTTCGGCCCGCCGCGGGCAGCGGCCTCTGCGGACTGCGCGGTATTTGCGGACGTTTCGAACGAACCACCCCTCAGTCGGCTCCGCCGACAGCTCCCCTCGAGGGGCGCCTCACGGGAAAGAAAACGACGGCGCGACGAGGGCGGCGGGCCCTACCAGCACGGTGTCAGACACAAGAACCGTCCCGTGTCTATGTGTCTGCTATTGCGATAATTTTCGACTTCTTTTTCCAATTTCACGGCGGGCCATCAATTTTTTACAAATTGTTCACCGAAATCGCTTCCCCAAGGTTATAATAGGAATATATACAATGGGACGGTGAGGGAAAGATGGCGCAGAAAGTATTGGTCGTGGAGGACGACGGGCATATCGCCGAGCTTCTTGAGCTATATTTGGAGAAAGCGGGCTTTGAGGTGGCGATCGCATCCGACGGCGGAAGCGGCCTTGAGCTCTTTCACAGCTTCGAGCCGGACTTGGTCCTGCTTGACATCATGCTTCCGGTTTTGGACGGATGGTCCGTCTGCCGGAAAATCCGCGAATCCAGCCCCACTCCCATCATTATGCTCACCGCGAAGGGCGAAACGATTGACAAGGTCGCGGGGCTGGAGATGGGCGCGGACGACTACATCGTAAAGCCGTTTGAAATGAAGGAAGTTCTGGCGCGTGTGCACGCGGTCCTGCGCCGGTATTCCAAGGAGGAGCCGGAAAAGCGCCGGCTGACCTTCGATCAGCTTGTCGTGGACCTCGATTCCTATGAGCTCTTGGTCGCCGGGCAGCGGGTTGACACGCCGCCCAAGGAACTGGAGCTTCTTTACCACCTTGCCGCTTCCCCGAACCGGGTTTATACGCGCAACCAGCTTTTGGACGAAGTCTGGGGATTTGACTACTTCGGCGACTCGCGCACGGTTGACGTGCACATCAAGCGTCTGCGCGAAAAATTGGAGGGGGTCAGCAGCCAATGGGCCCTGCGGACCGTTTGGGGCGTCGGGTACAAATTTGAGCTGCTGCCGGGTGAAACAAAATAACAAACATACGGAGGCCTTTCATGAAAAGCATCATGAAGCGGCAGTTTTTCCTGACCGCCGGCCTGATCCTCCTTAGTTTTCTGCTGTTGGGCTGCGCCGTTATCCCCTTGAGCTACCGCCTGACTATGGCGGAAAAGCAGGAATCCATGCTGAAAAACGCGGAATTTGTCTCCAGGCTGACAAGCACCTCTCTGGCAAGAGGGTATTCCATATACGATTCGGATTTCCGCCTGCAGATTTCCTTTTCCTCCCTGATGGCGGACGCGAGCATTTTGATCTGCGAAACGGACGGCCTGATCGTATACAGTTCGGACAGGGGATCTCCCAGCGGGTATGCCGGCCGGTATGTGCCGGAGGTCGCGGCAGCCACGCTTTTTACCGACGGAAGCTATGCGGCGCTGACGGATTTGGGGGGGCTTTATCCCGTCGCCCGGTATGTGGTCGGCACGCCGATTTACAGTTTTTCCGGCCAGTCTTCCGTTATCGGGCTTGTCTTTATTTCCGCGGGAACCGGGGAACTTTCCGCCATCTGGCTAGGCATAGCGAAAATTTCCGCCCTGATTGCCGCTGGGGTTCTTGTGATAACCTTTGTGAGCACATGGATCACCTCCGCCCGGCAGACAAGGCCGCTGAAAGAGCTGGCAATTGCCGCCAGGGAATTCGGGCACGGCAATCTGCACGTGCGGGTTAGCGATTACGGGCGGCGTGATGAGATCGGAGAACTCGCAAGCGCCTTCAATACCATGGCGGAGTCGCTTGAGCAGTCGGAAGCAAGGCGGCGGGATTTTATCGCCAACCTCTCGCACGAGCTGAAAACGCCGATGACGACCATATCCGGCTATACGGACGGCATTTTGGACGGAACCATACCGCCCGAGCGCCTGAACCAATCCCTGCGGACGATTTCCGACGAGGCCAGGCGTCTTTCCCGGTTGGTGCAGCGGATGCTTGAGCTGAGCCGCCTCGGAGAGAAGGAGCGGACATTCCGGAAAAAGCCCTTCGACATTGCCGAAGTGATGCGGCGCGTGCTGCTCAGCCTCGAAGGAAAAATCAACGACCGCGGACTGGATGTGGACGTACGCATCCCGGACGACCCGGTTTATGTTTCCGGCGATGCGGACTCCATTTTGCAGGTCGGATACAACCTCTTGGACAACGCAATCAAGTTTTCCCCGCCCAAAGGCACTATCGGGGTGGAAATCCGCGTTCAGGGAAACCGCGCCTTTGTTTCGGTCCGGAATCAGGGACCGGAAATTCCCCCGGAGGAGCTCCCCCTCATCTTCGACCGCTTCCACAAGGCCGACCGCTCCCGGAGCATGGACAGGGAAGGCGTCGGCTTGGGTCTGTATATCGTGAAGACGATATTGGACCAGCACAGGGAGACAATCGGAGTAACCAGCGAAAACGGCAGGACGGAATTCACCTTCAGCCTCACGCTTGCCGGTTAAGGCACGCTTTCTTCATTGGGAGGAATTGCACATGGACGCGAACAATCAATCCTATGGACCGGACGAAAACGAAATCAGGGGACAGCAGTATTCCCCTTACGGCAGATATTACACGCCGCCCGATTCCTATCGTTACCGGGACTCCGATCCCTGGACCCGATGGGAACAGCAGGCGCCGAAAAAGCGGCGGCGCTGGGTTTGGCTCGCCATCCTTTTGGTTGTGGCGGCCGTTGCCGCGGTTATCTCTTATACCGTATCCATGGTGGGCAACATCTGGCGCACTCCGTACGGCGCCGGCCAAACCGCTCCCTATGCGGACGTTACGCCGGAGTACCCGCGGCAGTTCACCGGCGTCGACAGCATCCCCAGAGCCCCGAACGGGACGGGCGCCATTTTGGAGCTCCAACCGGCCGGAACGCAGGTTCTGACCTTTCAGGATATCTATAAAAAGGCAATTCCTTCCGTCGTCGCCGTGGAGGGCATCGGGGATGACCTCAAATCCTCCGGAACGGGCATCATCATGACGGGGGACGGTTACATCATCACGAATTATCACATCATCTCCGGCTGTTCCGAGGTTGAGATTACCCTGTACGATGAGAGCAGCTATTCGGGCCTTCTGGTGGGCGGCGACGAACAGAGCGACCTTGCCGTTTTGAAAATTGAGGCCTCGGGCCTGACCCCGGCCGATTTCGGACACTCGGACCAGCTCGAGGTGGGAGACCAGGTCCTCGCTATCGGCAACCCCATGGGAACCGAGCTCCGGGGCACCATGACGGACGGCATCATTTCAGCCATAAACCGAGACATCCGTGTGGACGGGAAGCGGATGACCCTGCTGCAGACCAACGCCGCACTCAATGCCGGCAATTCCGGCGGTCCCCTCATCAATATGTTCGGTCAGGTCATCGGCATCAACATTGCCAAGCTCAGCACCCCCCTGTCCGACACGACCGCCACCTCCGTAGAGGGGCTGGGGTTCTCCATCCCGATCAGTTCCGCCAAGGCGATTGTGGATGAGCTGATCCAGCACGGCTATATCGCGGGCCGCACCGCCATAGGAATCACCGCGTACGGCATCAGCCAGGAGGAAGCCGCTTTTTACCGGACCGTCGCGGGGCTATATGTGGAAAGCGTCGACAACCGCTCCGACGCGCACGCCAAGGGACTTCGTCCCGGAGACATCATCGTCGAGGCCAACGGAATCCCGATTACGAGCACGGACGAGCTGGAAACCGCCAAGGCGGACCTGCAGGTGGGGGACTCGCTTCCCCTTCGGGTTTACCGGGACGGCATTTACCTGAACATCGAAGTAAAGCTAATGGATAAGATCACGTTTTCCAAGTAGAAGAAAGCCTTTATGCATTCCGACAATAATATCCCCCCGGCGCATGCCTTTTTCAGGGCCTGCGCCGTTTTTTTCTTGATTGTGACCCATTTTTTTGTTATAATCCATTTGGCAAATTGCAAAAACATTTCCAAGGAACGGGAGGGTTCTTCCCATGTCTCTGACAAAAAACATCGCCTTGGACGCTTTGACCGGATATCATTACACCTCTAATATCCCGCAAAAGTCCCAGACAAAATACACCTGGGTCAGCATCCTGCCCCAGTCGCCGTCCGAGATGTCCCGCAGCTATCTTTACGTCTGCAGGCTTTCGGAGGCAATGAGCATCAACGCAAGGATGCCCGGCTTTCACTATATCTGCGTGCGCGACTGCCCGACCGATGCCGCGGAAAACGAAACGGCCCTCAACGGGATCGTCGTGATCGAAGACGACGTAGAACTGAAAACCGTTTACGCCAGGCTCCAGGAGCGCTTTCGCCAGGTCGGGGACTGGACGGCTCAGCTGCAATCCGCCCTGCTCAGCGACTGCGACTACCAGCAGCTCATTGATCTGGCGGAGCCCGTGCTGCAGAACGTGATATCCGTTGTGGACACCGCGTTCACCTTGGTCGCGCACACCAAGAACAGCGGCACGGGGGACGAAATCATGTCCGCGCTGTTTGAAAAGGGTTATCACTCGGAAGACGTCCTCCAGGCCTTTCAGAGCGCCGGCCGTTTCAAGGTCTATTCCGAGGAAATGGGCATAATGGTCAATCCCGGCGCCCCCTCCCGCTACCCCACCGTAAGCCGCTGGTTCCGCTACGGCGGCACCCCCATGCTCTTTGTCGTCATGCTCTGCAACCGGAGAGACGCAACGCCCTGCCTGGTGGACCTGTTTCAGATTTTTTTGGACGCCTTCTCCGTCTGTTTTCAGCGCAAGCAGCGCGCGGGGGCGACCACGGTGCAGATTTACGATTCCCTCATGACCGATATGCTCTACGGGAATCTGACCGACCGGGCGGTCATCTGGGAGCGGGCAAAGTGCGTGAACATCCCGATCAAGGGATATTATAACGTCTATAAAATTGTGTTTCGCGGCGACGGGCGGATGGCGGCCGGGCGGCTCAAGCGCGAGCTCATGTCCCTCTTTCCGGAAGCCCGGATCGTCATGGAAAACTTCGAAATCGTCATTTTAAACAGCTACCGCACGCCGAAGGTGCAGGAGGCGTCCGCCGCCAACATCGAGCAAATCCGGCAGTCCCTGACCACCTTTGACGCGCTTTGCGGAATCAGCGAAACATTTGAAGATTTTTACGGCCTGCGCCGCGCCTATGAACAGGCCGGCCGCGCCGTCTCGCTGGGCGAACGCCTTTCCAAATCCGAAAACTTCCTGGATTTTGCGCCCGGCGTCCGGGACCGGATTCTTCCCAAACGGGACAAGCAGGTGTTTTATTACGGCGACTTCTGTATCTATCAGCTGATCGAAACCGGGCTGGACGGCTCTTTCGACGTGTTCTGGGGAAATCCGTATGTCCGCGCCCTTTCCCGCCTGCAGGCATATGACCGGAAGCACAAATCCAACAATACGCAGATTCTTTACGTCTATCTGCTCTCGGAGCGCAGGACGACCACCGCGGGCGAGCTTCTCTGCATGCACAGAAACAACATCCAGTATCACATCAATAAAATCCAGGAAATGCTTGGCGTCGACCTGAACAACCGCGAAACCCAGCTCGGCTTCCAGCTGGCCTTCCGCTTCTGGGAGCTGCACCATTCCAAGGATTGATTGGCCGGGGCGTCTTTCGTCCCGCCCGCAGGCGGGAAGGCGCAGAGAAACGGCGGCACGCCGAGGACAACGCGCCCTACGAGCGCGGAGAGTTCAGAACCGTTTGCGTGGTTTAGGCTTGCGCCTATCCGCCCCTCAGTCGCTTCGCGCCAGCTCCTTTCAAGCAAACATTTATTGTTTTGAGCCAAATTCCTGAGAATCAAAAAACATGCCCGCGAACTGATCGGGGCATGTTTTTCTTATCCGGATTATTTACAGATTACAGGCCGTTGACGATGTTGACCGGGCGGCCGCCCTGCGCGACCGCTTTTAAATTGTTCCAGATATTCCGGTAGGAACGGTGGAACACGCCGGCCGTCGTGCCGGCAATATGGGGCGAGAGCGCGATTTTACCGCGCAGCTCTTCCGGAAGATTGATGACCGGGTTGTCCGGAAGAACCGGCTCGGGCGCAAGGGTGTCCAGCCCGGCCCCCGCGATCTCGCCCTCCCGGAGCGCACGGCACAGCGCTTCCTGATCCACGAGCTCCCCGCGGGCCGTATTGATGAGGATGGCGGTTTTCTTCATTTTTTTAAGAACGTCCCAGTTGACCATATGAACGGTTTCGGGAAGCACCGGGACATGGAGGCTTACGATATCGCACTGCGAATAGATCTCCTCCAGCGGCAGGAACGAAGCGTGATAGCGATCGGGGTTCGGACATCCCACCACGTCGTAAAAGCTCACTTTGCTCCCGAACGCATGAAGCCGCTTCGCCGTCTCTTTTCCGATGGCGCCGAAGCCGACCAGGCCCACGTGCGCGTCCCCAAGCTCCGGCAGACCCTCCATGATAAACCTCGTCTTCGCCTCGGCCTGCCGCGCGGCATAGACCATGGCCTCTCCCTCGTGGTAGCGCCGCTGCACCGCGAGCATCAGCAAAATCGCCTGCTCGGCAACCGCGGAAGCGTTGACTCCCGCGTTGTTGCAGACATAGACGCCGGCCGCGGCCGCCGCCTTCCCGTCGATGCGGTTGAAGGCAACCCCTTCCGAATGGATGAGCTTAAGCCTTCGCATGCCCGCAATCAGTTCGGCCGGAACCGGCAGCACCGCGTCCACCACAACGGCGTCCGCGTGAACGGCTTTCTCCCAAACGTCGCGCTGCGTGAAATCCGCGCCCAAATGGACGATTTCCCAGTCCGAGGGAACGGCGCCGGGGGGCGTATATTTTTCAACGCGCTCTTTATAGGTCAGGAAAGCTACTTTCATTCGGATTCCCTCCCCTTTCAAATTTCGTCCGGATTTACGCTATTGCTTTCCCTGCGGGATTGAATGCGATGGCTCCAACACCAAATAAACTGGCTGCCGGCAAGGCCGATGAGGGTGCCGACGAGCACGTCGCTTAAATAATGCATTCCGACATACATGCGGGAGATTCCCATGAAAACCGCGGATAAGAACAGCAAAAACGCCGCCGGCCGGCTTGTCTGCCGGCGGTAGATATTGACCGCGGCGAACGCGGACGCGGTGTGCCCCGACGCAAAGGAGGAGGAAGAGAGCACGGGAACCAAGGGCACGAGGTTTTCAACGGAATACAGCGGCCGCGGCCGCATGACAAGATTTTTTATCAGAACGTCGTTGAGGCAGTAGCAAAAGAGCATGGAAACAAGCGCCAACAAGCCGATGCGGCGCCAGCGCGGCAGACAGAGCATGACGCCCGAAACGGCGATCCAGATAATCCCGGCATTTCCCAAGGTTGTGAAGATAACCATCACGACGTCCGCGGCGGGGTTCCGTATGCTGTCCTGAATCCAGAGGAGAACCGCGGCGTCAATTTCCTGTATCAAAGCGAGCAAAACGTTCCTCCCGTCCAATCGACGCCTCTTTGCCTTCCCCCGCGCAATCCATGTGGGCTAAACGGCCCCCAAACGGCCGTCCGGAAAGGCCGGTCGACTGCAAGAATCTCGGCAGCAGCCGATGAAGTTCTTTCGCACCGGCACGGATTATTGCGACCATTCCGCCGTCAGGATCGTACCGATTAATTCAAAGTACTCCGTCTTTACGATATGGTCCTTTTTCCCGATGCGCACTTCCTGCGTGCCGACCGTGTTGAGCTGGACGGGATCCTTCGGCACGTTGACCTCTATGGTGAATACGAGATCCAGCAGCCGGGGATCTTCCGCGGCTACAAGCTCTCCCCCCGCCGTTTCCGTATAGACGATATGCGTTCTCGGCTCCACACCCGTCACATAACCGTCCACCAAAGATCCGGAGGCCATCAGCTGGGAAGGCACATGCTGCATAAGGGAGTCATAGGTCTCGGGCGCGACTTTCTCCACCAGCACGGTATAGTTCAGCGCGATGCTTCCCTGCACGCCTTCCTTGTCCAACAATTTGGACGCGGCAAACAGGACAAGCACAAGAAACACGAGCACGACGATGAAATCGATCAGGTTGATCTTACCGAACAGTTTGCCCTGCTGGTTCAAAATCTTCATGACTGTAAAACTCCTCCCGATCCGCCCTGCCGGCAGTGACCGGGGCCCCGGCGGCATTTTATAAAGCGCCTTCGACCGCTTTCGCCGACATGCGCCCCGCTTGCCGCACTTGACCCCTTGATTTCCGTATTGTATAATATTTCTACTTATTTCACAACCCCAAATTTTATTCCTGCGTGTCCGTTTGGGCAAGCTACGGAGGCAATCATGAAAATTGTTCACCTCATTAGCGGCGGAGACAGCGGCGGTGCAAAAACGCACATTTTTTCCCTGCTGCAGGAACTCGGCCGTACCGAGCGTGTTCTTCTGATCTGCTTTCGGGCGGGCCCATTTTCCATGGAAGCGCAGGCGCTCGGCATTCCGACGGAGGTCATTGCGCAAAAAAACGTTTTTCGTGTCCTGCGCGAGCTGAAGAAGCGGATTTCCGAGGAACAGTTTGACATCATCCACTGCCACGGCTCCCGGGCCAACCTCATGGGCGCCCTGCTGCTTCGGAGCATGCAGATCCCGGTGGTTTCAACCATCCACAGCGATTACCGCCTGGATTACCTCGGCCGGCCGTTCGGACGGCTCTTCTATGGCACGACGAACGCAATCGCCCTGCGCAAACTGGATTATTATATCGGCGTCTCCGACGCCATGGTGGATCTTCTGATCCGGCGGAAGTTCCCCCCGGACAGGCTTTTCGCCATCTATAACGGCCTGGATTTCTCCCGTCCCCCGCGGAAGGCGGATCCCGAGACCTGCCGGAAGAGCTTTGGACTGGAAGCGGAAGCGGGGGCGGTTATTGTCGGCATCGCGGCCCGTCTTTCCCCGGTCAAGGACGTCGGCACCCTGATTCGCGCGTTTGCGCGCGCCGTCGCCCGCTGCCCCCGTCTCAGGCTCCTCATCGCCGGAGACGGACCGGAGCTGGAAAAGCTCAAGGCTTTGGCAAAAAGGCTCGGCGTCTCCGAACGGGTATGTTTTGCCGGCTGGGTGCCGGACATGGATTTGTTTTACCAGGCTATCCATATCAACGCCCTTACCTCCCTTTCCGAAACCTTTCCGTATGCCCTGACCGAGGGCGCGCGAATGAGCCTTCCCACCGTCGGATCCAACGTCGGGGGGATCCCGTACCTGATCGAGGACGGCGTGACCGGCTTTCTCTTCCCGCCCGGCGACGACGCGCTTTTGGCCGAACGCCTTGTCGCGCTTGCGGAGGATGAAGCGCTCCGGCGAAAATTGGGCGAAAATTTGTATGAAAAGGNNCCTCCCGCGACTTTTCCGTGGAACGCACCGGCCGGCGGCAAATTGAAATTTATGAAACCATTCTCCGGCGCAGCCGCAGGCCGGCCGGCAGAGACGGCGTCATTATCTGCGGCGCGTACGGCCGCGGCAACGCCGGGGACGAATCCATCTTGGAGGCGATTCTGAAACAGCTGCGCCGGATTGACCCGGACCTTCCGATCTGGGTTATGTCCCGGCGACCCGAGGAAACCCGCCTGCGCTTCCGGGTCAACGCCGTTTATACGTTTTCCGTTCTGCGGTGGATTCCCATCATGCGAGGCACGCGCCTCTATATCAACGGGGGCGGCAGCCTGATGCAGGATATCACCAGCTCGCGCTCGATCTGGTTTTACCTGTTCACGATCTTCAAGGCCCATACGCTCGGCAACAAGGTTCTCATGTACGGCTGCGGGATCGGCCCGATTCAACGGGACTTCAACCGGAAATTAGCCGCCCGGACCCTGAACGCGCACGTGACCTGCATCACGCTCCGGGACGGGCACTCGCAGGGCGAACTGGCGGAAATGGGCATCGACCGGCCGGAGATTATTCTTTCCGCCGATCCGACCGTGGTATTGACCCCGGCGCCTCCCGAGACCATTGACGCGATGTTTTCCCGCTGGGGCCTGGACCCGCGGGGAAATTATATCGGCTTTTCCCTGCGGCGCTGGCCCGGTTTTCAGGAAAAAGCCCATCTGTTCGGCCGCGCCGCCGACTATGCCTGGGAGAAATACGGCTTAAGGCCGGTTTTTCTCCCGATTGAAAATCATAGCGATATTTCGGCAGCGCAGGCAGCCGCGAAGCATGCGGCCGCCCCCTGCTTCATTTTGCCCGAAATTGAGGGCTCCGCCCGCACCATCGGCGCCTTTTCCCGTATGCGCGTTGTGGTTTCCATGCGTTTGCACGGGCTGGTGTTCGCCGCCGGGCAGGGCGTCCCCGTGGTCGGCGTGGTCTACGATCCGAAGGTCCGGTCCTTTCTCTCCCTGATCGGCCAGGAGCATTTCAGCGACCTGAAAAGTCTGACGCTCGAAACGCTGAAACATCACATCGACCTTGCCGTTGCCGAAAGCGGGGACCCGGGCGCCCGGAACGAAGCGGTACGCAGGCTGCAGGCGCTGGAGGGCAGGAATATCGAGGCGGTGCGCAGGCTGCTTGGACCCTGAATCCTCCGATGCCCCGCTCTTTGTTCCGGTTTCCGACATGTCCGTCTGTATTGGAGGAATCGTTGCCTTGAGACAAATCGTATGCCTTTCCGACGCGCCATGGAACCGTTATCCCCTGCGCGCTCAGCAGCTATTAACCCGGATTCGGGATTCCGAAATCCTTTATTTTGACCCTCCGGTTACCGTTCTTGCCCGCTTCGGCGGCCGCAAAGCGGCCAAGGCGGCCTCGGCTTACCGCAAGCGGGAACAGCAGGTCAGAACGAACATCCATGTCGGCGCGCTCCCTCCCATCTGGCCGATGTACGAACGCTATCCCCTCTTGGAGCGGAGCAACGCACGAAAACTGGCGCGCCACATCCTCCGCACCTTGGACGCGCACCGCTTAGACAATCCGGTGCTGTGGCTTTGCTCCCCGCTCTACGCCCTGCTGACGGAAGAGCTTCCGTTCAGCAATCTGGTATACGACTGCGCGGGCAGTTTTCCCCATTTGCCGCAGCGTATGGAGGAATCCGTCGCCAGATCCGCGGATATCGTCTTCGCGGCTTCGCCCCGCCTCGCCTCCCGCCTTGCCGCCTGGCACCCGAATGTGGCGCTTGTGCCGGACGGCTCCGATTTCTCCGTTTTCGCGCACGCGGGACAGACCTTGTCGGATTTCCCGAAAGGCCTGTTCAATGTGCAGGGCCCCATTCTCGGCTTTGCCGGCATTCTTCCGTCCAAGCCTGATTTTGCTCCGCTGGAACACGCGGCCACCCTGCGTCCCGATTGGAACTTTGTTTTTGCCGGACGTTGGAGCAAGGCCGCTTTCCCCGAATCCATCCGCAGCCTGAAAAACGTGTTCTGCTTTCCCTGCCCCTCTCCGGCGGAGGCTTCGGAATACGCCGCTCATTTTCAGGTCTTTTTCCAACTGAAACAAAAAGGAACCGCACCCCCGGACCGGCTTCCCACCGCGGTCCTCGACGCGCTTTCCACCGGGCGTCCCGTCGTTTCCATGGAGATCCCGGAACATCCGGAGCTGTATGAGGAGCTGATCTCCTTCGCGCAAACGCCGGCGGAGTTCGCCGCCCTTTGCCGGAAAGCCTTAGTGGAGCGCAGCGACTGGATGGCGCAGCGCCGCATACGCTTTGCCGCCTCCTCCGCCTGGAACCAGCGCGCGGCCGACGCGACCCGCTTTCTTGAAGCCAACGGGATTGTATAACAGCCCGCCTTTGGAAGTTCGCAATAGATTTTGGGTTTTTCGCACAGACTTGCAGGGACGGGAAAAATACGGTATTGTTTTTATTATTTCAGCGAAGCCCGTCCGGAACGGGCCGGCGGATTTAAGCCGTATTCCTTACAATGGGAAGATGGGAGAGTGCAAGATGAAAAAAGTGGCGATTGTGATCGGGTCCGACAGCGATTATCCGGTTATGCAGGCAGCCGCGGCGCGGCTGGATTTTTTCGGCATCCCGTATGAGGTCCGCCTTCTTTCCGCGCACCGCACCCCGGCGGAAGCGGCTCAGTTCGCCGAGAGCGCGGCCGCCGACGGATTCGGCGTGCTCATTGCCGCGGCGGGGAAAGCCGCCCATTTGGCGGGCGCGCTGGCCGCCCGGAGCCCTCTTCCCGTTATCGGCGTGCCGATCAAATCCTCTACGCTCGACGGTTTGGACAGCCTGCTTTCCACCGTGCAGATGCCCCGCGGCGTTCCCGTCGCCACCGTGGCGATTGACGGCGCGGAAAACGCCGCGATATTAGCCGCGCAGATTCTCGCCCTCTCCGACGGCGCGCTTGCCGAAAAAGTGGAGAAGTTCCGGAACGCACAGCGGGAAGAAGCTCTTGAAAAGGGGCGCGCCCTGCAGGAAAAACTGCACGCTTCCCGTTCCTAAGGCCGAGGTTTATAAGGAGGCGATCATCATGTCGATCAGCAACAGCAAATCCTACGCGGCGGCGGGCGTGGACGTCACCGCCGNNCCTGGCGGAGAGCACCTTTACGCCCGGCGTGTTGGGGGGGCTTGGCGGCTTCGGCGGCCTGTTCGCCCTGCCGGCGGCGGGAATGCGGGAGCCGGTTTTGGTTTCCGGGACGGACGGAGTCGGCACGAAGCTGAAAATCGCCTTTTTGATGGACAAGCACGAT
>DCTG01000066.1 GCA_002329245.1 Clostridiales bacterium UBA1446 | reverse complement strand
AACCGGGTTCTTCGACAAGCTGAGCCGCGCCCCAGAACGGGGCGCGGCTTTTTCCTTCCGAAATTCTATTTTAATCATAAGCAAGTCCTAGAAACCCTCCCGTGCAGTCCGGCACCTTGTCTTCCGGCAGATACCATTTCAGCATGCCGAACGCAACAACCTTGCTTTCCGGAGGCGACATATGAAAAGCGGGTACGCGAAACCGGTAGGATTTAGCAGGCAGTTCTGCGGCAATCAGAGCCGCGGCAGACCGCGCCGCCGCGTCCGGTACAAGCAGTTCCTTCACGAGAATGCGCTCTCCCACTCGTTCCGCCGATGCGCAGCCGACTCCCTCCGGCAGTTCCAGAAGGTAGATGTCTCCGCCGGAAATCCTTGAGAAGCTTTTTTGCAGCGCAACGGCTTCTTCGTCGCAGGCGACATAGCAATGCCCGTGCAGGAGTTGATTTCTGACCCGGTTGTATTCCACGGGAGAGGCCTCCCGTATCGCGCCTTCCGCTCTATTGAGATTTGCATTTTCCTCGTCCCATTCGGAGTGTACAAACGCCTCCCGAAAACCGGCCCGGGCAAAGTAGGAATGCAAACTCGGCTCCGCGGGTACAACCAACGCGCAGGCCATGTTTTCTTCCTGAAACCGGTAATCGGCATATTTCAGCAAAAAGCCGCCGAATCCTTCTCCGCGGCTCTCAGGATGCGTCGCAAGCGCGTAAACGTACCTGCCGGGAAAAAACCGGCCGTCCGCGCTTCTCAGTGCCATGGGAAGCCCTGCAAGCATGCTTTGCACAACGCCTCCCTCCTTCAGCACAAGCGTTTCTTCCGCCCGATACCTGTTTTTATAATATTCCTCAACATACCCGTCGGCATCTCCGAAGCAAAGGCGCCACAGCTCCTTTTGTCGTTCCAGATCCCCGGCGTCCGGGCTGCGCATCTCGATCATACTGACGCCTCCTTTCTTCTTTGGGTGATTCGCCTTACGGAGCGTGCCCGCGCCGCGGCTATTCTTCTCAGCTCGTACCTCCCGAGAGGGATAAGCGCAGTATATCTGCGGATATTATACCACGTCCCAGTTCGACGGTCAGCCTGATCCGGAAGTTTCTGTTGCGCGGGTTCCTATAAAATGATATACTTCAGGTGATTTATGGAAAGGATATATGTATGGAAATCAACGGAGTAGAAACAAACAATATCGTGCGCTACGACAGCTTGGGCCTCTCCCCCGAGCTATTGCGCGCGCTTCAGAAAAAAGGATACGAGGTGGCAACTCCGGTTCAGGCCGGGGCGATTCCTCCCCTCATGGCCTGGCAGGACGTACTTGCGAAAGCGCCTACCGGCACGGGAAAAACATTCGCGTTCGGCATCCCCATGCTCGAGCACCTAGACCTTGCCGACCCCGTCGTCCAGGGCCTGATTCTTGCCCCCACGCGGGAGCTTGCTTTGCAAATCTGCGGCGAGCTGCGGGATTTGGCGGAATTCAAGCCGGGAGTTCGTATCGCGGTTGTCTATGGCGGCCAGCCCATCGACCGGCAAATCGCGCAGCTAAAGAAAAAACCGCAGATCGTCGTCGCAACGCCCGGCCGGCTGATGGACCATTATAAGCGGCGCACCATACGTCTTGACCAGGTCCAGACAGTCGTATTAGACGAATGCGACCGCATGTTGGATATGGGTTTCGTCCGCGATGTGACAAGGATTCTCGATCTTATGCCCCGCCGCAGGAACTTAGCCCTCATGTCGGCCACCATTTCACGGGAAGTCATGGATATCGCCTGGGTCTATCAGCGCGACGCGGTGGAGATTGTAGTGCGGCCGGAAGAGGAAAACAAACCCGACATCCTGCAATACCGCATTCAGGTTCCAGCCAACGCCAAAGCGGACGCGCTCGTTCAGATTATTGAGGCAAACCGATACGAGCGGGTTCTTGCCTTTTGCAACACCAAGAGCATGGTGGAGCGTCTAACCAAGTTATTGGAAATGAAGGGGTGCCCGGCGGACTGTATTCATGGCGATATGCGGCAGGCAAACCGTGAAAAGGTTATGTCAAAATTCCGCAAGGGCAACTTGCGAATTTTAGTGGCTACCGACGTAGCTTCGCGCGGAATCGATGTGGAAGACGTGGACGCCGTATTCAATTACGATGTCCCCGACGAAAACGAGTATTATGTTCATCGGATTGGGCGGACCGGCCGAGCCAAAAAACACGGAGCGGCCTATACGTTTGTTTCCAACATCGCCTCCGGTATCCGGCTGGACGAAATAGCGAAAAACACACGAAACGAAATTATTCCCGTCTCTTTCAGCGACTTAGGTAAGCTAACGGAGCAAAAAAGAACCGAATTGAAAGGAGAAGAAACATGAATCCTAGAAAATTGTACCGCGTCGAAACCGGGCGATTTCTCGCCGGCGTCTGCGGCGGCGTCGCTGAGTACGTCAATCTTGACCCCAACGTGGTGCGTTTGATCTGGTGCCTTCTTTCCATTTTTTCGGCGGGCGCGGGAATCTTGCTTTACATTATCGCCGCCCTGATTCTTCCCCCGAAACGCGACGTATACCCGGATACATGACCCGGAGAACCCCTTTTCCAGTTTTCTCGTTCTCTTGAATCTTCTCCCGCGGGGCTTTCCCGCCGCTTTTCCGGCCGGGAAGCATCAGCCGCATATCCCCGGTCTTGACAAAAGCGCCGCGCAGCGTGTATAATTACGGATAATTTCATAGATGGGTAAGTTATATCAATGACGATATGACTTGCCCTTTTTTTGTTTTATTCCGCTTTCTAACCGGAAATTTTGGATGTGATAAGATGTACAGAATACTGATTCTCGGAAACGCCGCCTTCTGCAGGCGGATAAAAGCTTCGGATACTCTCGTGGCGCGCAGCGCGCGGATCGACTGCATGAAACGTTTCGATCTGGAAAACGCCTTAAATTCAGATATTACGCTGTACTGGGATTTGCTGATTGCCGATTTTGAATTCTTAGACGAGAGCGGCCTGAAACTGTTTCAAAAACTGAAAAACAAAAAGATATATCTTGCTTCCATCCTTGCAAACACAGAGCTTGCCGCAGAGAAGATGAATTTATCGGGATACCTAGGCGCTTTAGACTATCCGCTTTCTCCGTTTGACGAATCGGCGTTTCAGGCGGCGCTTCAGCGGTGCTTTTCGGCTGTCGACGCGATGGAACGGTCAAACGAGAGTTCCTATCTGGAGCAGGCTCTCATCGCGACAGTCCTGAGCGGCGATACGAAGACGCTGCAGATAAAGCTTCCGCTTTATCATCATCAAGTTTTCCGTTGCTGCAACGAACTGCCGCTCAGCATGGAAACTGCTCTGAGGAAGATTTCCTCGCAGATTTACGCAGAAGCGCTGAAGCAGCATCCCTGGATTACGAAGTTTATCTGCGATTACGGCATGTTTGAGAAAAAATTTCTTTGCGGAAGCGAGCGGGAAGTTTCCTGGGTGTTTGAATCCTATCTTTTTCTGATTGCGGATACCATCCGTGATCTGCTCCCGCTTTCAAACAATTCGATGATCAGGAAGGTATGTTTATACGTCCTGGAACACTGCGACGAACGGATTTCCCTCTCCGATACCGCGCGGCACTGCTTTCTGAACAGAACATATTTAAGTCATATGTTTAAGGCGGAAACCGACATCTCCTTCGTCGATTACATTTCGCTGGTAAAGATGGCGCGGGCAAAACTCCTTTTTTTAGAAGGCCGGTGGAAGGTGTTTGAGATTTCCTCCATGCTCGGCTTTTCCGAAACCGGGTATTTTTGCAAGGTATTTAAAAAGATGTTAGGGGTTACGCCCAAACAGTATAAGGCAATGCTCAAATTATCCGGGCCTTGTTCTAATCTGAGAGAAACCACCCGGGACAGTTTCGGCCCCGGACACTGCGCAAGCGCAAGCGATACTCCCGGTATTCACAGCGCGTAAGAAATCGACGTCAGGAAGAGGATATGGCCGCGAGGCGCTCTCTCGTCTTTGCTTCCGCGTCCAAATCGGTCAGAAAAACCAAATAATCGCCGGCAAGGATTCTCGTACTTCCATTCGGTATCAGCTCCTCGCCGGCCCGCCGCACCGCAATCAGAAGGCAGTTTTTCGGAAGATCAAGTTCCCTCACCAGTTTACCTTCCGCCGGGGACCCGAAATGGACAACAAGTTCCACCGTGACCTTTTTGCCGCGGTCGGAATCGCCGGCCTTTGCCCGCTGCTCCGCAATCCTGTTTCCCAGCAGAGAATCATAAATCGGCTCGCTTTTCAGAAGATTTGAAGTTACATAGGCAGTAATTGAGACGATGGAAAGTGAGAGCAGATGTGTCATGGAACCGGTCATTTCCACGATCAGAATTATGCCTGTGATGGGTGCTTTTACAATTGCCGAAAAAAAGCCGCCCATGGCGAGTATGATAAAATTATAAAACAGCGCCTCTTCGACTCCCCCTGCGCGGACCGCAACGCCGCCGAAAATCGCGCCGATGGTCGCGCCCATAACCAAAAGCGGAAAGAAAATCCCGCCCGGCGCTCCGGAACCGAAGCTGATCATGGAAAAAGCGAACTTTGCGATCAGAAGCATCAAAAGATAGGCAATGCCGGCGGAGAGCGTTATACTGTCTAAGAGCGAATGCCCTCCTCCCAACACGACCGGCAGAAACATCCCAAGAACCCCGGCTAAGCAAAACGGCACGACCGGCCTAACTTTTTCCTTCAGCCAATGCGCCTTTTTGTATAGCGCCTGCGTTTTCAGCAACACAAGATTATACAGCGTGCCGCATACTCCAAGGATACCCCCTAATACGGCAAGCAGCCAGTAATCCTTCAAGGGAATGGTCCCAACCAATTCAAATTGGAACAGCGTCCCCACGCCCAAAATGATTCTCGATACAAAGTCGGCGACAATGGCCGACAGAATGGTCGAGAGCAAAATGACAGGCGAAAAATATTTGAAGATTTCTTCCAAAGCAAATAATGCTCCCGCCAAAGGCGCATTAAACGCGGCGGCCAGTCCGGCGCTTGCTCCGCTCGCAATCAAAATTTTCCGCTCCGTTACCGTGGAAGACAGACGATCTCCGACGCCCTGCGCGACGCAGGCTCCCAACTGTATGGACGGTCCTTCGCGTCCTAGAAGAAAGGCCGCCGAGAATGCAGATGAGTCCTCCGATAAATTTGGCCAGCAGCGTGCCAAGCCAACCGCCCGAGAAATACCCCATAATGACGCCCTTTACCTGAGGGATACCGCTTCCGCTAATCAGGTTATACCGGGAAATCAGAAACCCAACGCCCAATCCGGCAAGCGCAAGACCTGCAAGCACAATCGGAAGCCATCCCATATTTTGTCTCAGAAGCGCATAGAGTGCAAACGATAAATGCTCGGCATTGGAATAGCAAAAACGATAAGCCGTAACCACACCGCCGACTAAAACGCCAATCAGAATGCTCTTCAACAGAATCGGCAGAAAGCTGTATCTGTTCTCAATAATCGCACGGTAATTGTTCTCTCCATCCACCGCGACCATCACCCCTCGTTTCGAATAAATCGCCAAACCCGCAGGGCGAAACGCCTTGCGGGTTCTTATGTATCTAAGAAGCGGGCTGTTGCGCGCTTCATTGGCTCCGAAAAACGGAATACATCGAATCCGGCAATTAACCGCTTATTTAGGATAGAAACATTCTCCTGATTCGTCAAGGGTTTTCATTAAAAACTGCTCAGGCATACAATTTCCTTCCGCCGTCAAATCTCATGCGTTAGCCAAAGCGGTTGCTTCCCGAATAGTATTCCGATATAATCCTGTCTTTGACAGTTGTTAGAAAGAAAAAGTCTGGGAACCCTTATAAACGGGGCAACCAGACTTCTTTTGTGGTGTAAAAAAATGCGTACTTTTTTTATTTTTTTGTATCCTTTAAAATTTTTTTCATCTGTTTTGTAGTTACTATCTGATAATCCGTGCGGAAACTAAATGCTTCATGAAGTGCATCAGTAAAATCTGTTCTGGTGTAAGTAGGAATATATCCTTCGCCAGGAGCGGAATAAAAGTTCATGCCCCGGAGTTGACTAATAATTTCACTGCTTGTGAATTCTTCTTTTAATTTTTTTTCTAAATATCTGTAGAGAGTCAGTGCTAAAAAGCAGGTGGTAAAGTGAGCTTTGATTCTATCATCTCTGCTAAGATATACAGGCCTTGCTCTAAAATCCGTTTTCAACAGTCGAAAGCATTCTTCTATTTTCCAGCGATTGTGGTTTATCTTTGTGATGGAAGGAGCATCATCTTCAAGATTAGTGCAGACTGCGTAAAATCCATCATAAGCTTCTTCATTAGAAATGATATCCTGACTAATACTGTAAACTTCCTTTTCTGCAATTTCGCCGTCATCCGTAACATTTGTCTTGGTAATAAAACGTTTAAAATCATTCTGATGATGCTTTTTTAGTGAGGAAGGCCTTGATTCAATCAGCTTTGAAGCACGTTCTATTTGTCTGCTGCGGATATATCTCTGATACTCTTTATACTTTAAAGAATAAGTAACAATCAGCTTTTGCTCCAGGCCATCTTCTTTTATCCAGCGTTCTTTGTAGAAAGTACAGTCCTTGTACTTTTCTTTCAATTCTTCAGTTTCCTCTATTTTGGTAATATCAAACTTTCCTTGTACGCCATCCAGAGACCAGCCATCCGTTGCCAGAGCCCAAGTTTTTAGATGTTTTTTCAGCTTTTTAATGGACTGAGTGGTTATAAATGCACGTTCACCCTTGTTGTTAAATTTGCGGTTGGCTGTAGAAGATAATCCTGCATCAGTACATATGACAAATTTAGCCAGTGAGAAGTCATCAAGTATTTTTTGCTCCAGTGGTTGCAATGTTAGTTGCTCATTGGTGTTGCCGCTGTAGATACTAAAGGCGAGTGGGATTCCATCCCCATCCATAAACAGCCCCATTTCCACAATCGGATTAGGCCTGTTTTCTTTAGAAGGCCCATACTGCTTATCCCCTTCCTCATGTTCAATTTCGAAATAATAGTTGGTACAGTCGTAGTAAAGAATCTTGTCGTTGCGCTTTGAAACAGCGAGACTGTTTTTGTAAAGCTCTGCTTGTATAAAATCCGATTCCCTGGCAATTACCTCAAGGGCGCGGTAAATGTGTTGTATTTCAAAATTGGGTTGTTCTATAAGCGTTTTGGATAGCTGATAGGTGTTCAGTTTCGAAGAAGGAAAGAGAATTCTTCCGTAAATCAGTCTCGAAAGAATAGAATCAAGATTGAAGGCAAACTTATGCCTGTCAGAAATTTCACTGCAAATCTTATGTAGCTTTAAATTGTGATACAACTGCTGGAGAAAGAGATATCCGCCATTATAGGATTGCTGCTCTCCTTTGTTGATGAGTTTAGATTGTCTAAACTTGATGATGACCTGTCTGTTTTCTTCCTTTTCTTTTTTATTTAGTTCTTCAATATAATTTTTAGCCCACACATACGGATCTTGCCCGTTAAGCTTTTCGCGAAGTTCTTTTTCCGTCCCAAGCTTTTCGACGGTGATGGTACGTTCCTTTTTATCTACATAAACAGTTTTAGTAACATAAAGAGAGGCTGAATTTTTTGAACGTGATACTTTCAAACGCATAATAGAAACCCTCCTAACTCCTTATATTATAACATATCACGCTGTATCACGCAATAATATAATGTAAATTTTGACAAAAAAATAAGCCTGTATCAAGGCTTCCAGCGATTTTTACATTATGCAACTGTCAAAGACCCGAATAAATCGCCAAACCCGCAGGGCGAAACGCCTTGCGGGTTCTTATGTATCTAAGAAGCGGGCTGTTGCGCGCTTCATTGGCTCCGAAAAACGGAATACATCGAATCCGGCAATTAACCGCTTATTTAGGATAGAAACATTCTCCTGATTCGTCAAGGGTTTTCATTAAAAACTGCTCAGGCATACAATTTCCTTCCGCCGTCAAATCTCATGCGTTAGCCAAAGCGGTTGCTTCCCGAATAGTATTCCGATATAATAAGCACGATCCATCCGCTAGCTCTCCATGTTGCTAACCTTGGAAGAACGGAAACGACGAAGGGATAACGGGATGTTTTTATTTTTACAACAGACAAACTTGCTATTGGTAGTCTTAGTTTTTCTTGCTTCCCTTGCCTTGCTGTCTAAGGCGACCGACATTTTGGTAGGCAACGCCGTTAAGTTGGCTGTGCTTTGGGGCCTTTCACAAGTTGTTATCGGCGCAACCGTAATTTCCCTCGGCACGACGCTGCCCGAACTTTCTTCCTCTGTCATAGCGACGCTGCAGAACGGAGAAGGATTCGCCCTCGGAAACGCGGTGGGATCCATCATTACGAACACAAGCCTTGTGTTGGGCCTTGGCGCTTTGTTCGGGGCAATTCCCGTCCGGAAAGAAAGCTCTAAAAAAATGAGCATTCTGATTCTTGCCGTTCTTGCCCTGCTTCTGCCCGCTTACTTCCTGAACATCCTATCGGAAACCGCAATTCTTCCGCAGTGGGTCGGCTTTCTGTTCCTGCTTGCCGTCCCGCTGTATATCTTTATATTAACACGGGACAAAGAATCATCGGCGTTGGAATCGGGCGGTTCCGTTCCCCCTGCAGAGCAGAAAGGCGATTGGAAATCCGGGTTTCTGATTGTAGTCAGGATCGCCATATCGGCCGCGGCCGTTGCCTTAGGCGCTTCCGCTTTGGTAGCTTCCGCCGAAGTTATGGCGATACGGGCAGGCATACCGAATTCCGTGATCGCCTCCACCATTGTGGCCTTCGGAACCAGCGTTCCGGAAATCAGTACGACGATCGTTTCTGCGAAAAAGGGACACGGAGGGCTGGCCATCGGCAATGTCATGGGGGCGAATGTCCTTAATATCCTGCTCGTGCTCGGCGCTTCCGTATCCGTTTCCTCCGGCGGGATGATGCTCCCGCAGAGTTTCTTCCTGGTCCAATTCCCCGTATTGGCCGTCATTCTATCGATTTTTGCCTATTTTGTTTACAATGAAAAAAAGCGCGAAATCACAAGGAAAGAGGGCATTTTCTTAATCGCGCTTTATTTTCTGTACCTTGCCGGAAACGCCGCGCAAACCGTATAGGCTGCCTTCTCATTTGAGATCGCGAAGCTGCCTGCCGGACAAAGGTTGCCGCTTCGATAACGTTAGATAACAAGAGCGGGGGCAAAGGTGCGGTTTATTTGGAAAACTTGTTGAACCATACTCCAAACCGATGCGGAACGCAATCGGACAGGAGAATACTTGTTTGTTCGTTTAGAGAGGTGCTATCTTCACCAGGGATAGCACCTCTCTTTCTTTTCAAATAACGGTAATAAAGAACAATAATTGACACTTTTTTCTTATCCTTATATGATTACATCAAGCGGTTGGGAAGCTTAGCATTTGGAGTGTTTCCGCAAAACAAGCAGAAAAAGTGCGGATTGTGGGGTTAGAGGATGCATACCGGGAAATACATTAGGCCTGTCAGAATTGCCGTAAGCATTGCCGCCCTGCTTTGCCTTGCCGCGGCTCAGTTTATGGAGCAATATATCATTCCAATCACGGCGACAGGCCGACGGTGAAAAACGGAATACTCGATTTAACCGGATGGAATATTGAAGACGGCCCCGTTTCTCTGGACGGAAAACGGGAGTTTTACTGGCAGGAATTTC
>DCTG01000101.1 GCA_002329245.1 Clostridiales bacterium UBA1446 | reverse complement strand
CCAATCCCCTTTCAAAAATCAAAGTAAAAAAAGAATCGGGAGAGAAATAAAAAATCGAAAATATTTTTATAGAGTAAGGGACGGCAGATACCTGCCGTCCCTTACTCTGTGCGGGTGCGTCGAAGATACCCGCAAGACTTTTTACATTCAATATTTATACATGTATTTTTCGGCCATCTCATTTTTAGCCAATTCCAGTTGTGTAACCAGTCGACCTTCGTCAAGGATACCCAATTCTTGGAGCGCCGTGATGAGATGCACGGAATCACTCCGGGGAGAGAAATCAACGGTTACCGGCCGCGGTTCCGGTCCATACGTCCAGCCCGGGAATATGCCGTAGAAGGTAAGCTCGATCCTATTTTCATAGACCTGCGAATAATATTCCCTATCCCCTATCAGATATCGTCTGCCCAATCCCCCTTCCGCCAGATCCCGCATGGCCGCTTCATATATAATGCCGGCCTCGGCGGCGGAAAGCTGCACTCTTATAAGATCGGTATCCTTGTATAGGTAAATCGTGCCGTCAATAAAATTGTCTGCCCTGACGTTTTCCGGGAAGTAGTCTGCAGCGATATTTTCCCTGTTGTTGAGGATATCGAGCAGCAGCGCCGGAGCGGAAGATGAGTCGGCAAGCGCTTTGTTCGTGACGGAAATCGTATAACTCCGGGCAATCTCCTTCCCATTTTTCATCTTGTAGGAAAGATGATATGTGATTCGCCTTGCGTTTTCGTAGGAAATACCGTCTTCACTTATGTACTGGCTGGAATAATCGAAATCCTGAAGCTCTTTCTCAATTTGCTTTTTGTTTGCCACAGTGCAGGTATGCAGGGAAAGCAACCGCTCCATCAGAGCCCCGTCGCTGGCGTTGATAACAGCTCTCCGCCCCGTGTCATATGGCAGGGAATCTATATCGCTGAGTGTAATGCTCTCCACATTGGAAGCTTTGGGTATGTGCCTTTCATATCCGGTAAGATCATACTCCAAGGCGACCGTCGCAGCCACCATAAGCAGAAGAAAAACCGCGCAGCCCTTCCAGCTTTTTCGAAAAACGCGGAAGGACTTTTCCAGCATCATTTCCGCCGCAAAATAGCATATGAGTCCGCAAGGCAGCAGAAATGCCAACATTCTGAAGGCGTTTCCTTCCCAGGAATTACCGAACATCGTGTAAAGCAGGGCTCCGAAGGCCAGCGCGCCGCAAAATGAGAAACCGTACTTAAAGACCGGGCGCAAAGAAGACATGGCAACCACCTCTCCTGCCCGTTCCAAACTGCGGTGCCGGTAGAACAGCAGAGCCAGCGCGGCCAGCAGCAAACCGGCGGCAGCGTAAATTGCGATCGTCGGCATCCCGTTAAATACCACGTCTGTGATTACGTTGTTTTCCCGTTCGTAGGAAACCTTAAGGGCCTTAACCAGATGATAAGCCGGAGACAGCCGCTCCATTGCCGGCCATGCACCGGTAATCCCGGCAAAGCCAAAGACAAAGTTCTGTAATACATAATCAACCAGGCTGAGAAGTCCAACCGTGAGAAAATTGAAGATTGCGTAAAAAGCCGGAAGCGCCAAAATATGACCGGTTAGAAAAGCACAAAGAGTGGCAAAGCAGAAGAAAAACAGACAAAGCAGGGACTGGGCCACAAACCAAAAAGCAAGCGTGCCCAAATTAACTGCTCCCACCATAGCGCCGGCCGCCACGGTAAAGAGAAAAATCAGGACATGCGGCAGGAGGAAAAAGGTCAATCCGGCCAGAAACCCGGTGAAAAACAGTCCTTCCCTTCGAATGGGTAAGGCATGTATCAGCGACACGGACCGGTTATTATAAAGGCAGGACCAAACCGCCATCGCGGCAAGCAGTCCCAATGCCATTGCCATGCCCAAACCGAACTCAGGCAGCGACCGCAACACAATCTGGTTAAAAATTATTTCGGCGCCAATGTTTGTTCCGAAATATCCGTTGCTGTCCTGAAGTATGAAATTCAGAGGAAGCGCAAAGCACCAGATAAAGGTATACAGTCCCCAGATAGGCCAGAAACGAGTCAAATGTTTACGGTATAACGTGATGTTAAAGTACGATCTCGCGGACGGCATAGTCCTCACCTCCCAGCTCATGAATAAAGATTTCCTCTAACGTCAGGGGAAGCGCGTCAATCAAAAGAGGATCGTAAACGGAAAGGCGGGTGGTAATGTGCGCGGCGTTTCCGCGTATGATAAGGGTGTGAATCCGTCCGACCTGACTGATATGCAGCACCTCGAGGTCATCCGGCAGCGACGGCATATTTCCATCCCGAAAGACAACCTGTACCTTGACCATATTCTCCTGGAGATCGGAAAGGGAGCGTTCTATCAGTACCTTTCCATGGGAAAGAATGCCAACGTGATCGCATACATCTTCGAGTTCCCGCAGATTGTGGGAGGAAACCAACACCGTGGTACCGTGTTCGGAGACATCGCCCATCAGCAAAGACCAAACCTGGCGGCGCATGACCGGATCCAAACCGTCCACCGGTTCATCCAATACCAACAGGTCGGGCTTGCAGCACAACGCCAGCCAAAAGGCGGATTGCTTCTGCATGCCTTTGGACAGCTTCCGGATGGGCTGTTTTTCATCTACCTCAGAGAAAATGTCTTTGAGTGCTTCATACCGCTTCCTGTCAAAGCAAGGATAGAAACCGCGGTATAACCGCATCATGTCGCGTGTGGAAGCTGAGACAAAAAAGTACAGTTCGTCCGGAATATCGGAAATGCGGGCCTTCAACGCCGCATTCTCATATACTGGTTCGCCGTCCACCAACACCTGCCCGGAGTCCTGCCGGTAAACACCGGTAATGTGGCGAAGGATTGTGGTCTTGCCTGCTCCGTTCGGTCCCACCAATCCGTATATGGAACCTTTTGGAACCGTCATGTTCAGCCCGTTGAGAGCATGGAAGCCGTCGAAGGTTTTGATTACGTCTTTTACTTCAATCATGGGAGCAATCATGGGAACCCTCCCCCTTTCCTTTTGTCGCTAAGAGGCGCGCGCTCAGCTCTTCCGGCTCCAAGCCAAGATAGAGCAGTTCCGCTGCCAAGTCGTCAAAACGGCGCAGCAATTCCTCGCGCCGCTCGAGGTTGATGTTGGACTGCGGCGCCACAAAAGTTCCCTTTCCCGACACGGTGTAGAGATAGCCTTCTCCTTCCAGCGCCTCGTACGCGCGCTGTATCNNAGCAGCTTATCTCCCGGCTGAAGGGCCCCAGTCATCACCAAACTGCGCAGACTGTCCTTCACCTGCTCATAAATAGGCCGAGCGTCCCGGTAATTCAAGCTAATCATGCCGCAGTTCACCTCCTCGCAAGAGTGTATTAAGTGTATTAAATCGATTAATACACTCTTTACATATACAGGTTTCTCCAACATTTGTCAAGATAAAATTTTAGAATATTAAAACGCGCACGGCATTCTGACACCGTACGCGTTTTGGCTTACCCGATTGTTTCACTAGCCCCTGTAACCTTCTACATGGATAAAGCGCCGCCGCTTGTAGCTATTCCACCGCGTCAGCGGCGCCCAGTCAAGATCCATCGAATGCGCCGCGACAAGGATGTTTTCCGGCTCCGGCGGAAAACCGGCTGCAACGATGATCGGGGTGTGAGCGAAAAAGCCTCCGCCGAAATCGAACTGGACGAAGTCGCCCGGCACAACTTCGGCAATCGGTACTTCCCTGCCGAAGGGTCCGCGGTCTTTCTTCTTGCGCAAGAGGAAACGATGGAAATACTCCACACCCGTCCAGGCGGGGGCCTTATTGTTTGCACTGATGTAATACCAGCCGTAGGTCGGCGTATAATTCATGACGCCGGTTCCCGCAAAGAGACATTGGGAGGCATAGTTCGTGCAGTCCCCCCCTGCGGCTTCATAATTGTAGTATTTGGGATTGCGTTTGAAAGCCCATTCGTGGGCATAGGCCAGCGCGGCCTCCCGGTTATAGGGATAAACCCGCGGCCCTGCGGCGGCGGGTGTCTGTTGAGCCAAACAGCGTCAGTCCTTTCTGTGGCGGACTGATTCATGCTATGTGCCGTTTCTCCTCTTCGTTCCACTTTGCGCAGGCAGTTGCGCGCGGTTGTTTAAAATATTTCTGTATACTATATTTACTTTACATTATAGCTATTCGATAGAGGGCAACTATGGCATTCTTTACGAGATACGCTGAACGTCGGATCATCGGATACAAAGCGGAAGGTTCACTTTGCCGCTTTTTGCCGTTTTTATTCTTTCATTTCGGGTTGACAGTCTGCGCGGTTTGGCATATCATAAAACAGAACATATGTTCTAATCTTTGTTTTATGGTGCCGTTTTTCTGAAAGCGTTTTGTATATCGCCGCTGCCGCGAGGCGAAAATGATGACGATATCGAAGCGGCGCCGCCGGCGTCCGCGCGGGGACTATGGTTTCCGATTTCCCCATCGGTCCGTGCAGCTCCTCCTCTCTCCTTCCCTCCAAGGACGATTCCTTTTCCATCCTGTGGGCGGCTTTAACTAAAATAATAAATGGAATTTTGCATGACAGGATGTTACAATATGAGCGGATACAAAAATCCCAATAAAGTCTATGTAGATGTTGTTGCCCGGCATGACCGGGGCGGTCTGGTTATGCCGCTCTCCTTCGTTTGGGAGGACGGCTCCGAGTATGAAATTGATCAGGTGATAGAAGTGCGCCGGGCAGCCAGCCTCAAGGCAGGCGGCGTGGGGCTGCGCTATACCTGCCGGGTACGCGGACGGCAGACTTTCCTCTTCTTAGAGGAGGACCGCTGGTTCATGGAAAGGAAGGGTCATTGATGTGCGGGCGCTATGTGGCGTATACCGATCAGGACTATACGGAAATGGCGAACATTGTGAGCGAAATCCAGCAGAAGCTCGCCGGAACGGAAACGCTCAAAACTGGTGAAATTATTCCCACCGACCTCGCCCCTGTCCTAGTGTCCCGGGAAGGAATCCCCATGGCGGAGCCCATGAGATGGGGATTTCGCCGCTGGGATGACGGCGGAGTCGTAATCAACGCCCGGGCGGAAACCGCCGCCCGGAAGCAGATGTTTCGGGCCTCCCTGTTTACCCGGCGGCTCGTCGTGCCCAGCACCGGTTTTTTAGAATGGCGGCGCACGGACGGACGCAGGGGCAAGGAAAAGTACTGGATCCGCCGGCCGGGAGAAAATATGCTCTACATGGCGGGACTTTACCGCTATTATGACGGGCCGGACGGCGCACCGGAGCCACGCTTTGTTATCCTTACGACCGGTGCGAACGGGGAACTTGCCGGCATCCATGACAGGATGCCCGTTATTCTTGATGCAAACGAGCTGAAGGCCTGGCTGGATGGAAACGACATCGGGAGTTTCCTTTCCCGCGACGGCTTGGAGCTAACACTCCAGCGGGTGTCTTAAGCGGCTATCAAGCGATCCAAAGCACGGGGCAAGTCACAACTTTGATTTGTCCCCTTTCTTATTACTATTTCTTGGCAATCCTTACAGCACGGTGTATAATAAACATGCGCATCCCTCTCCCGGGAGCGCCGCTTTCAAAGCCGCCGCGCGCAGACACATGGCTATCTATCATAGTCTGCGGCTATGACGCACACCCGCAGGCTATGATATCAATTTTGGAGGACCTATTTGATGGATGCTAAGAACCATCCCGCTGAAAAAGCCGGAGTACGCCAAAAGTATCTCGGAGACCGCGGTCTTGTTGCGTTCATGGCCTATTTGAGCGCCTTTATCCCTCTTTCCACGGATATATATCTCCCCGCCCTTCCCAGCTTGGCGGATATCTTTCAGGCGGAACCCGCCGTCGTAAACCTTACGTTGATTTTCTTTTTTTTGTTTTATATCGTTGGCGCGCTCTTCCTAGGGCCGCTCAGCGACAAATACGGACGTAAGCCCATACTGCTCATAGGATTGCTTCTCTATACCATATCCAGCGTTCTTTGCGCGCTGGCGGGCGAAATAGTGGAATTAATCCTGTACCGTATTTTTCAGGCGATTGGAACGGGAGCGGTCACCGCGGTGGCAATGGCTGTGATTAAGGATGTTTACGAGGGAAGGAAACGGGAACTGGTTCTTGCGTGGGTGCAGTCCACTTCCATGGCTGCGCCCGTAGTCGCCCCGCTAATCGGCGCCTTTATCCTGCGCTTCTTTCCCTGGAGCGGCGCGTTTTGGGCGCTGTCCGTCTTCGGCCTGCTTGCAACCTTAGCCGGCATTCTGATGGAGGAAACGATTACAGCCCGCAGCAGCGGAAGTATCCTTCATTCTATGAAACAGCTGGCCGTTGTCGCGAAGAATCCCACCTTTTCCTCCCTGCTGGTCACATTTTCAGTCCTTATGCTTCCGTCCATGGCCTTTGTTTCGGCTTCCTCCTATATTTATATAAATTGGTTCGGCCGGAGCGAACAAGTGTACAGCTATTATTTTTCCTTAAACTCCTTGTTTTGTATTTTAGGACCGATGCTTTACATGAAGCTTTCCGGACATTTTCAGAGAAACCGCATTATCACCGTCTCTCTGATCACATATATCGCGAGCGGGATACTGATTTGCCTGTTCGGCCGGCTTCAGCCGTGGATTTTTGCCATTTCTGCGATTCCCGCTCCGCTTGCCTTAGGGGTAACCCGGCCCCCGAGCGCCAATCTCATGTTAGAACAGCAGCAGGAAAACATTGGAGCCGCGTCCTCCCTGATAAACTGCGCCGTCAATCTGTCCGGATGCGTCGGGATTGTTTTGATATCGCTGAATTGGTCGGACAGAATTTTTGTTTTGGGCCTTCTGCACTCTGTTACAGCTTTGTTCAGTTTAGCTGTCTGGACCGTCCTTTCCCGGAAGCCGTTTCTCAGGCAGTAGAGATAATACCCATAGGAAACGCCACCGGCCGGGGGCGTTTTTCGGCTGCAGCCATACGGACGTTTTTGGGGATTTTTTGGTTTTTCCGCCATGAATTCGGCAGTATATTTTAAATTCCCCGCTGACATGATAGCAAGTGCCGGCGGGGTTTTTGGATTACCGCCGCAGGATGCTGTTTTATTCCGATCATAAGGATTTTGTAATTCTATGAAACTGAAACGTCTATTTTTATGTTTTCTTTCGTTTTCTCTCCTGTTTACTTCTCCCGGAGCGGCAGAGCTTCTCCCTGCCGCCGAAAACCCGGAGCATGAAACCGAAGAAGAATCGAATCCGCAGAATTTGTCAGGGGCGGAATCGACAAAAAGGGATTTCATTAAGTGGGTGGAGTTTGACGTTCCTTACGCAGCTTTGAAAAAAGCCATGGACATCGACATTGCATCCCATACCGCCGGCGATGGGCCCGAGATAAACTGGATTGAACTATTGGCCGGCCTCGCCGCGCAGTATTGGGGAAATTGGAAGCGTTACCGATCTTCCGACATGGACAAGCTGGCAAGCAAGCTGAGAGAAGGGAAAGAAACTGCGGAGCTTTACGCCCGCTATTCCTGTTACGGCTACTATTACGAGGCCTATGGCGCGGTGCTCTCCGGTCTTCTCGGCCCCTACCAGGTGGAAACGGCGTCCAAGGAAGGCGAAAGTCCGGAATATCAGTCCAAATACGGGCTTAAGGCATTCTCGCCGATTGCAAAGGGATTCTGGTATTCCCATTGCCGCGATTTTGGCAACGCTCGCAACTACGGATTTTCCCGCAGGCATCTTGGAAATGATCTGATGGGCAGCGTCGGCACCCCGATCATCGCAGTGGAAAGCGGCGTGGTCGAAGCGTTAGGCTGGAATCAATACGGCGGTTGGCGCATCGGTATTCGGAGCTTGGATGGAAAAAGATATTATTATTATGCGCATCTGCGTAAGAACTGGCCCTATGTAAAGACCCTGAAAGAAGGCGACACCGTCACCGCGGGCGACGTAATCGGCTACCTCGGCCATACCGGCTACAGCCATACGGAAAACGTAAACAACATTAAAACTCCGCATCTGCATTTCGGTCTGCAGCTCATATTCGATGAGTCTCAGAAGGAGTGCAACAGTGAAATCTGGATCGACGTGTATCACATCGTGGAGCTTTTATCACACCATCAGTCCGAGGTTCTCAAGAACCCGGAGACCAAAGAGTATCGCAGGGTGAAAAATATAATCGACCCGGATTTGATTGCTTTTCGGGAGAATGCGGAGCAAAATCCGGGCCGCCGGAAACCTGCGACAGGGTAAGCTATAGAAAAGAATAATATAAGATCATCAAAAAATGGGCTGGATACAGCCCATTTTTTGATGACGATTTGTCTTGCATGTTTTGGTGCGTTTCTATAACGATTCGTTCTTATTCCGCCCTGAGCTTAAAACACGATACAAGCTGCTTCATAATCTGGGCCTGTCCGGAAAGCTCCTCGCTTGCGGCGGCGCTCTCCTCCGCGGTGGAAGAGTTCATCTGAATTACGTTTGAGATCTGTTCGACGCCTTTTGTTACCTCTGTTACGGATTCCGACTGCTCCTCGGCCGCAACGGAGATCTTTTCGATCAGGGCTGCGGAATCCTTGCTTTCCTGGACAATTCCGGAGAGGTAGCCCGCCGTTTCCAGCGCGATTTCCTTACCGTTTTCAGCAGCTTCGATTGCCGCCTGGATCATAGCCGTGGTATCTTTTACCGCATCCGTGCTCTTTGCAGCCAGTACCTTGACTTCATTTGCAACCACCGCGAACCCTTTTCCCGCGTTGCCTGCTCTGGCCGCTTCCACGGACGCGTTAAGCGCTAAGATATTGGTCTGGAAGGCAATGTCCTCAATGGTTTTGATGATAACGCCGATTTTGTTGGAGGCTTCATTGATTCGTTCCATCGCCTGGATCATTTCCTGCATTTTCAGGTTGCCGCGCTCCACTTTCTCAAGGGAGCCCTTTGCGATTTCAGCCGCCTCGTTTGCATTTTGAGACGTCTTTTTAATATGGTCGGAAATCTCGTGGAAGGTGGAAAACAGCTCTTCCACGGCGCTCGCCTGTTCTGTCGCACCGCTTGCGAGGGACTGAGCGTTATCGGAAATCTGACCCGCACCGGACGCAACCTGTTCGGCGCTCGTTTTGATCTCCGACATGGTTTCATTCAATGCGTCTAAAATAAGCGTGAGGGAGGATTTGATAGGCGCGAAATCCCCTAAATATTCCTGTTCGGTTTTCACCGCAATATTTTTCTCCGCAATTCCGGACAATACCTGATCGATGTCCTTGATATACGAATTCAAACTTGCGATCGTACTTTTCAGCGAGATGGTGAGGGTAAGAATTTCATCCTTTTTGCGTGTTTCAGGCACCGCGGTTTGCAGATCTCCTTTCGAGAGCTGCTCAAGTCGCCGGGTCAGCTTTACAATGGGGTCAGAGATGGATTTTGCACGGAAGTAAGCTACAACAATACCAACAATCAGTGCAATCACGCACAATCCGATCAGTAGGTACAAATTAGTATAAAAATCCGCTACCATTTCCTTTGTATCCGCCACAATGGCAAGAGACCAACCGTCCGTTCCCTCGACAGGCCGGTAAGCAATGGTATTTCTCTGTCCCAAGTGCTTGATTGTGACGATTCCCGTTTCCTTTGCCTTCATTTTTTCCACTACGGCCGCCAGTTCCTGATAAGCAGGGTCGGATTCCGCCAACGTAATAAAATTGACAAAATTCGACACCAACGTCCCGTCCGGATGCGCAATGACAGTCCCTGTCTTATCCACCAAAAACGCATACCCTTTTTTACCGATCGTCGCATCATAGATCATTTGGGAGAAGGTATTGTAATCAAGTCCGCAATATACAATCCCATTATACCCGGTATTGTTCACGATTTTCGCCGCAACAAACAATACCGTTGCCCCCGTCGTTTTACGGACGAGCGGACTGGAGATATAGGTGTTCCCTTTTATTGCGTTTTGAAAATACTCCCGGTCTAAAATATTTGCGCCATTGTATGTATCACCGTTTTGATCCGCGACGCCGATATCAAGAAAGCCTAACTGCGATGCCAAACCGCCTAAAATTGCGGTTTTCAGATTCAAGGATTTTTCCGGATCCGTGATAGCGTCGCTCTGCGCCGCCGATTCCGCTTTTGTCATAAAGACATCTATGGCGTGCGCTATCGCGTCTTCATAGCCCTGCGCGCAGATGCTTACGCTGGTATACATTCCGTCCCGTGCGTTTCTGTATAGTGCCGCGCCAGAAATGCCGCCGATGACGATTGAAATCCCGAGACATAGCGCTATATTCCCCACAATGAGCCTGGTTCCTATTTTTTTCAAGTTAATTTCCCCTTCTCAGAATGTTATCTCCACTCCATAAAAAATTCTATCCCCAAGCCTAATATCGAAGCCAATTCTAAAATTTATAAGTATTGTTCAAAAAAAATATGCCGGAATATCCGGCATATTTTATATAAAATTCATTTACTTTAACATTTCGATCAGTTCATCCTCGCTGAGCACGGGGATATTCAGCTCCTGTGCCTTCTTAAGCTTTGATCCCGCGTTTTCTCCCGCTACGACAAAGGTCGTCATTTTTGATACCGAGGAAGATGTTTTTCCGCCCCTGGACTCGATCAGGCTCTGCGCTTCCTCTCTGGTGAAGGCGGAAAGAGCTCCGGTCAGTACAAAGGTCATTCCGGAAAAGCGCGCATCTATCTGCTTACGGTCCGACTCCATCCGGACGCCGGCTTCCCGCAGGCGGGCAATCAGCTGCCGGGAAGCGTCGTTTGCAAACCAGTTTTTGATGTTTATTGCGGTGATTTCCCCAATTTCCGGAACCTGCGTCAGTTCCTCCTCCGTTGCCTCCATGATCTTTTCCAGCGAGTGAAAATGCTCCGCCAGGAGTTTAGCCGCCCGCTGACCGACCTGACGGATGCCGAAGGCGTAGAGCAAGCGCGCAAGCCCCTTTTCACGCGACCTGTCGATTGCGTCAATCAACTTATCCGCAGACTTTGTCCCCATTCGCGCAAGTTGTGCCACGTCCGGTGCGCGAAGCTGATAGAGATCCGCCGCCGATGAGATCAGGTTTGCGTCAACTAGGCTTTGGGCCACCGCGGGTCCAAGCCCCTCGATATCCATGGCATCGCGGGAAGCAAAGTGAACAAGATTACGAAGCAGCTGCGCGGGACAATCCGCGCCGGTACAGCGAATTGCCACACCGTCCGGGTCCCGGGCAACCGGGTTTCCGCAGGCCGGACAGCGATCGGGCAGACGATAGGGTTTGGTTCCTTCCGGCCGCTTTTCCATAACCACGCCAAGCACCTCGGGAATGATCTCCCCCGCTTTCTGCACCATCACCGTGTCGCCGATTCGGATATCCTTGGCCGAAATATAATCCTGGTTGTGCAGGCTTGCACTGGTCACGTTAGTCCCGGCAAGACGTACCGGCTCCAATACTGCCTTTGGAGTCAGGACGCCCGTTCGCCCTACCTGTACCTGAATATCGAGAAGTTTTGACGGCTTTTGTTCGGGCGGGTATTTATAGGCAACCGCCCAACGCGGAGATTTTGAAGTGCTGCCAAGCATTTCGCGATCTGTTAAGGAATTGAGCTTTACAACTGCGCCGTCGATTTCAAAGGCCAAATTTTCCCGGTTCTCTCCCAATTCCCGTATATAATCCGAAGCTTTGCGGATATCTTCAAAACGCCGGTATGGCATTACCTTGAACTGAAGCTGGTCGAGAAAATCCAATGTCTCCGTGTGGGTGGAAAAAGAGATTCCTTCCACCAGCTGGATATTGAACACAAGAATGTCGAGTCTTCGCTCCGCCGCGATTTTGGGATCCAGCTGCCTGAGCGAGCCTGCTGCGGCGTTGCGCGGGTTTGCCAGAAGGGGCTCCTCCTTCTCTTCGCGCTCCGCGTTCAACTGGTTAAATACCTTCTTTGGCATAAAAACCTCGCCGCGTACGATAAGGCGCCCCGAAGCGTACTTGATGCGCAGGGGAATGGATCGGATTGTTTTCAGATTTTCCGTTACGTCCTCCCCGGTTTGCCCGTCTCCCCGCGTGGCGCCCCGAACGAATACGCCCCCTTGATACTCGAGGGCGACGGATAGCCCGTCCACCTTCGGTTCAACGGAATACTCGACCGTTTGCAGGGAGGCGCGAATCCGGCTGTCAAAGGCATACAGTTCCTCAAAATCGAATACATCCTGCAGACTTTCCAACGGAACGGGATGGCGCACGGGCTGAAAGCCGGAAACCGGCTTCCCGCCCACGCGCTGCGTGGGAGAGTCCTCCGAGTAATACTCGGGATGGGCCGCTTCCAATTCTTCCAGGCGCCTGTAAAGCCTGTCATATTCAAAATCTGAAATCGTGGGATTATCCAAAACGTAATAGCGGTAATTGTGCTCATGTAGCTGCGCGCGAAGCGATTCAATTTCTTTCTCGATATCCATATGCGTATGCGCTCCTTTTTCCTGTTGCGGCATTCCTGAATATCCGGCGTTAATTTGCATTGGTTCCCGCACCGAAGTCAAAAAAGTATCCCGCGGCTTCTTCCGGATTATCGAATTGGCTGAAATACGTGTAGTTATTCGGAACGGAACCCACAATCACGGTTTCCGCCACGTTGACGGGCGTTTCCACCGTCGTGGAAACCGTATAGCCTGGAAGAAGAATGTTAACTTCCGCATTCACTGTCAGAAGGATTCTGTGTCTTGTCTGGTTGATGCCCGTCGAGGTAAAGGTATTGGAAAAGGCCGATTTGACGGAACCCACGGAGAGGAGCCGGACAAAGATACGCGGGCCGCGGCCTGAAAACAGCTCGATTCCCGTCAGACTGCCGACAGGAATGCCGAGGTCGTCGCTGTTGATCTCCTCGATGTCATGTATNNATCCGTAGTCAGCTGTGCCTGAAGCTGATTGATCCGCGCCATATTTGTCCGAAGCGCCGTAACTCTTCCCTCCGCGTCCTTATCCAGATAGATGAGATCGCTGTACTGCAGCTCATCCGATACGATCTCCCGGTTGATGGCAAGGTCGATCACTTTTGTAACATGGTTTTTCACTTCGGCAAGCGCCATGGAGGAAATGATCGGACGCAGCTGCGCGTTTAAAAGCCGAACCGCGAAAACCAAAAGTACGACCGTAATCGTCATTTTGATCAATATCCGCGCTTCTCTGCCGATCGGACGCCTGGGTATATACCGGCGCGGCGGCCGGCGGCGCAGCCTTCGCATCACACTCACCTCCCACCTATCCTATGAGAGGCAGCGCTTGTTCGAGTACTTATTCCTTCAGAAGTTCATTCACAGCGAGCAGAATGCCGGCCTTTCCCGCCTCATAGGTAAGCCCACCCTGCAGATAGGCGGCAAAAGGTTCCCGCATCGGCGCGTCGCAGGACAGTTCGATGGAAGCGCCCTGGATAAACGCGCCGGCCGCCATGATGACCGGGCAGTCGTACCCGGGCATGTCCCAGGGCTCCGGCGTGACAAAGGAATCTACGGGGGCTCCCAATTGGATTCCCCGGCAAAATTTTCTGACCGGTTCCGGCGCGCCGAAGCGAATCATCTGAACGATGTCATAGCGGGATTCAAACGCGCCGGGATCCGTCTCATATCCCAGAATCTCCATCACACGGGCGGCAAAGATCGCCGTTTTCAGCGCCTGCGCAACCGTGTGGGGCGCAAGAAACAACCCCTGATACAAAAGGCGGTTTTGCCCTAAAGTAGGGCCGCACTCCCGTCCGATTCCGGGTACGGTGAGGCGCATGGAAGCCGCCTCAACTAGTTCGCGCCGTCCGGCCACATATCCTCCGGTTGGCGCGAGTCCTCCGCCCGGATTTTTAATCAGCGAACCCGCAACAAGGTCCGCCCCAACGTCCGTCGGTTCGCGCTCCTCCACAAACTCGCCGTAGCAGTTGTCAACAATGACAATTGTCCGGGGATTCACCTCGTGAATGATCCCGCAAAGGAAACCGATTTCCTCCACGGAAAGCGATTTGCGTGTGGAATAGCCCCTTGATCGCTGAATGAATACCGCGCGCACCTTCTCATCGGCCGCGGCGGCGCGGACGGCGTCAAGATCCGGCATGCCGTCCGGCCCGGTTTCCACCTGCCTGTAACCGACCCCGTAGTCGCGCAGGGATCCGCTTCCCTTGTCCGACAGGCCAACAACCCCGCGCAGGGTATCATAAGGCGCCCCGACGGCGGACAGCAGCACGTCCCCCGGCCGCAGCACCCCGAACAGAGCCGAGGAGATGGCATGCGTTCCGTTCACAAAT
Source organism: Clostridiales bacterium UBA1446 (assembly GCA_002329245.1). GTDB lineage: Bacteria > Bacillota > Clostridia > Oscillospirales > Oscillospiraceae > UBA1446. The sequence continues at coordinate 830 of DCTG01000101.1, read as the reverse complement.
CCGATGCGTACCAGGGCGTCTTCCGTATGAAACACTTGCGCGTAAATTGTGTCAAGCACGTCCCGTCCCCGGTCGTCGTAGCCGTATCCGGTTGTACCGGCAAATAAGCTGTCCGAGACTCGCTGCTTCTGAAAGGCGGCGAGTATTTTATGCGTATTTTTTTCCGCCGTTGCGTCAATTGCCCGAAAACGGTCCTGCAGGTCCGCCTCCGCTCTTGCCGCAAGGTCGTTTGTCAGTTTTGTAAGATTCAGTTCCGTATGCAAAGTATTCCCTCTTTCCATCTTGAAGGAGATTCAGTAATTCATTTTGCTCCCGATTACCGCAGATACCAGCGCGGCGCAGGCTTCCAGATCGCTTAGGTCCGCCGTTTCGTTCGGCGTGTGGATATAGCGTACCGGAAGGGAGATGCCCCCGGCGGGAATGCCTTCCTTCGTTATGTGGATTGCGCCGGCGTCCGTTCCGCCATGCAGCATGATCTCACGCTGTGTTTTGATTCGGTTTTGCTCTGCCGTCCGCTCCAAAAACGCAACCAGTTCCGCGGAACAGATCACGGAGTTGTCCATCAGCTTGATTGCCGCGCCGCCGCCCAATTTGCAGTTGTTTTTTGTTTTCATACCGGGCACATCTCCGGTTTCGGTCACGTCCACGGCAAACGCATACTCCGCGCCAATGCCGTACGCGGCCGTCTTGGCCCCCCGAAGCCCCACTTCTTCCTGCGCGGTAAAGACAAAAAAGACGTCGTTGTTCCAGCGCTCCGTTTGAAGCAGGGCGCTCAGGAGTACGGCGCAGCCCGCCCGATTGTCAAGGTAAGGCGATATGACGCGCCCGCC
>DCTG01000089.1:1386-4637 GCA_002329245.1 Clostridiales bacterium UBA1446 | reverse complement strand
TATGCCTGAAAAGAAAACGGTGAACAAAAGGCCGGTGATCCGCTCCGGGTCGAATCCGGCAGGCAGGGCTGCCCTTCTAAGAAGAAAGGCGCAGATCCAGAAAGCCGATACCAGGGCCGCTCCATAGCTGTAGATCGCGCAATGACCTATTCTGCAGATCTCGGGGTGCATATTACGACTCCCTTCCGGGGACACGATACTTAATTCGGTAACGACTACGGTAATGAAGCTCGTTTCGCTTTTCGGTTACGGTTATATCCTAAGACCGAAAGACGTAAGGTGATTGACGATACACCCGCCCCTGAAGCTTTGGCGAGACTAAAATAGGGGTATGGTAACCGATAAACGAAAAACGGCTTTCAAGATCCGCTATTCTTCATGAAATAAATAAACAGCAAAACCATACCGCAGGTTATCGCCGTGTCCGCGATATTGAAGACCGGCCATATCCTGAAATCCAGAAAATCGACCACGTGCCCCAAGAACAACCTGTCTATCAGATTGCCGACGGTACCTCCGGCCACCAGCCCGAGAGAAACCGCGGGCAGCGGCGTCAGCCGCTTTTTCCTGTTTTTAACATATATGGATACGGCAATCAGCGCAAGGCAGGCGGTAAGGATGAAAAAAAAGCCGCCGCCCTTGAACATGCCGAAAGCGGCTCCGCGGTTATGCACGAGCGTAAGATGAAAGAACGGTTTGAAGACCGGGATGGATTGATAAAGTTGTAAATGTCTGCCGACGATAAATTTTGAGGCTTGGTCTATGACGGCTACGGCCGCTGCGATGGCAAAAATAAACATTCCCCTTATTTCTTGTCCTTTTTCTCCTGGCACTTTATGCAAAGGCGGGCGGAAGGAACGGCCTTTAGTCTGGTCTTGCTGACCAACGCCCCGCAGTCTTCGCAAATACCGAAGCTTCCGTCTTCTATCCTCTTTAAGGCGTCGTCCAGTTCGAAAAGGAATTCCCTGTCCTCGGAAACGCGCCCCATGGAGAACTCCCTGTCGTAATTATCGGTAGCGACATCGGCCATATGATACGTATAAGACGAGATATCGCCGGAAGCGTCCTTTTGCGACTTTTTCACGGTCTCTTCCGATATCTCGCGGATGTGTTCTATTATATCTTCTTTTTTCTTCAGGATCAGCTTTTTGAAAGCCGCCAGATCAGCCTTGAGCATTCTTTTCTTTTTCAACGCGGATACCTCCTATGGCATTAACGCAGTTTTCGCACAACAAAGGGTGTTCCGCGTTGATGCCCACGGCCGGTGAATAATTCCAGCACCTTACGCATTTCACGCCGTCACCTTTGAATACTTCCACGGTCAGTTCTCCGCCGCATCCTTGCTTGCCGGACGCGGGCGCTGATCCGCGGGTTCGGACCAGTTCGACCTGGGACACTTTGTATATCTCGTTTAATTGCGCCCCAAGGCCGGTTAAATATTTATACCGATTTTCGTCGTTTGTCAACAGTTTTATTTTCGCGTCGAAGGAACTGCCGATCATCCCGGATACTCTCTTGTCCTCCAGCGCTTTGGCTATATCCGGGATCAGTTCCATGGCCTGCTCCAGCGGATGGGAATCATTCCGTAAATACTCGCTCCGTCCGTCCGGCCACTCGAGAGAATGCACGCTGCCGCCCGCCGAAGGCATGCTTCTGCGTATCTCGTCGGCGGTAAAGGCAAGTATGGGCGCGGAGATCCTGGTCAAGACATCGAGAATCTCGTAAATGACCGTCTGGGCTGCCCGCCTCGGGCGGGAGTCCGGGGCAAAGGTATAAAGCCTGCCCTTGACCATATCCAGATAATACATAGAGAGATCCTCATTGCAGAAATCATAAACCGCCTTATACGCGCGGTGAAACTCAAAGCCTTCATAGGCTGCGGTGGCCGTATCAAGGCATTTGCGCATCCTGGCCAGTATCCACTTATCCACCTCACGGAGCTCCTCAAACGACACCCTCTCCGTCTCCGGAGTAAAATCGTAAAGATTGCTCAGCATGAATTTCGCGGTGTTCCTTATTTTCCTGTAAGCCTCGGAAAGCCGGGTCAATATGACCGTGGATNNCCCAGAGACGGAGGATGTCCGCCCCGTATTTCTTGATGATTTCATCCGGGGATATGACGTTGCCCAGAGACTTGGACATCTTCCTGCCTTCGCCGTCCATCACGAAACCGTGCGTAAGCACGCTTTTGAAAGGCGGCCGCCCGTCAATGCACATCGCCGGGATCAAAGAAGCCTGGAACCAGCCGCGGTGCTGGTCGGATCCCTCAAGATACAAGTCCGCCGGGAAAGCGAGCTCCGGCCTGCGTTTTAGCACGGCCTGGCTGCTGACCCCGGAATCGAACCAGACGTCGAGAATATCCTTTCCTTTCTCCGCCGAACCGCCGCCGCACGACGGGCAGCGGACCCCGGAAGAAGAAAGAAAATCTTTCACGTCACGGATGAACCAGCAATCGGTCCCTTCCGCCGCGGTGAATTTTATCAGAGACCTGATGACGGCGGGGTCGAAAAACTCTTCTCCGCACTCTTTGCAGACAAGCGCCGGAACCGGCACTCCCCAGTATCTCTGGCGGGAAAGACACCAGTGCGGGCGGGACTGCACCATAGACCTGATGCGTTCTTTGCCCGCGGAAGGAATCCAGCCCACGTCATTCTCTATCGCATCGAGCAGCCTCTGCCGCAGATCGGCGTGATCTAAATTCAGGAACCATTGTTTCGTGGCGCGGAAAATGATCGGGGTCTTACAACGCCAGCAGTGCGGATAGGAATGCCTGACTTCCCCGGACCACAAAAGCGCACCCAGAGAAGAGAGCTTTTCCAGTATCAGAGGGTTGGCCTTGAAAACATTCAATCCGGCGAATTCTCCCGCGGAGCCGTCGAAATTACCGCGATCGTCCACCGGCATTACCACTTCCAGCTTATAAGCGAGGCCTGTCAGATAATCCTCGCTGCCGTGACCGGGAGCGGTATGCACCAGCCCCGTGCCGTCCTCTTTCGAAACGTATTGCGCGAGAACGACTCTCCCCCGGCGCAGCCCGAAAGGATGAGAATACTCCAATCCCTCGAGCTCCGTCCCTTTCATCTCGCGCACTACCTCGTAGCCGGAAATACCGCATTGTTCCATTACCCGTTCCAGCAAATCTTTAGCGACTATCAGCTTCCCAACGGCAGTGCGCACGCAGACGTAGATAATATCCGGGTGCGCCGCCACCGCGACGTTAGCCGGCAGCGTCCAGGGAGTGGTCGTCCAGA
>DCTG01000089.1:1145-1328 GCA_002329245.1 Clostridiales bacterium UBA1446 | reverse complement strand
TTTCAACCCCCGGTAAATATAGCCGTCCTCGAACAACTTAAGAAAAGACTCCAGGATAGCGGTCTCGTATTCTCCGGACAGCGTCAGATAAGGGTGCTCCCAGTCGCCGATCACGCCCAGTCTTTTGAACTGTTCGCGCTGTATGCCGACGAACTTCATCGCGTATTCATGCGCCTTTTTGTA
>DCTG01000089.1:0-1091 GCA_002329245.1 Clostridiales bacterium UBA1446 | reverse complement strand
GGGCAGGCCGTGGCAGTCCCATCCCGGAACGTAGGAAACGGAAAAACCGCGCATGTTCTTGTATTTTACGACAAAATCCTTGAGTACCTTGTTCAGGGCGTGTCCGATGTGAATATTGCCGTTGGCGTAAGGCGGCCCGTCGTGCAGAACATATTTCGNNCCGGGAAGATCGGCTTTCATGGGGAAATTCGTCTTGGGCAAATTAAGGGTATCCTTGTATTCCACTTTACTCTCCGTTTCCGGTTATTACAGATATTTCCCTGCCAGTAGCGCGACCCTTTTCCTGACGGCCGGGGTAACGGCTTTCCTGTCCGTGCAAATGGCGTTCTTCAGCGCCTCCCCGCAGGAACATTTCCGTTCCTCCGGCAGAGAACCTATGGCGTTGAAAATGATCTTCTTGGCGTTCTCCACGTTCTTATGCAGGTTGGCGATCACCATCTCCACGCTGACGTTTAGATAATCCTTGTGCCAGCAGTCATAGTCTGTCACAGCCGCCAGACTGGCATAACATATCCCGGCCTCGCGCGCGAGCCTGGCCTCCGCCATATTGGTCATCCCTATCACATCCATTCCCCAGCCGCGGTAAAGAGAAGATTCGGCGAAGGTGGAGAACGACGGCCCTTCTATATTCAAATACGTCCCTTTCTCGTGTATCTTGACTCCCGCCGCGGCGCCGGCCAGGCAGAGCGCTTTATGCAGATGCGCGCACACGGGATAGGCAAACATTATATGCGCCACTATGCCGCGGTCGAAAAAGCTCATCTCCCTGGCGGAATTGGTGCGGTCAACAAACTGATCTACCGCCACGAAGTCCAGCGGTTTGATCTCCTCTTTAAGGCTGCCGCAGGCGGCCACCGAAATAATGCGTTCCACGCCAAGCTTTTTCATCGCGTAGATATTGGCGCGGTAATTTATCTCTCCGGGAGAAATAGTGTGGCCTTTGCCGTGCCTCGGCAGAAAAATCACTTCCTTACCTTGAAACACCCCGATAGTCAGGCCGCCTGAAGGCCGGCCGAAGGGGGTATTCATTTTAACGCTCCTGACCTTTGTGATGCCTTCCATTCTGTAAAGACCGCTTCCCCCGATTACGC
>DCTG01000130.1 GCA_002329245.1 Clostridiales bacterium UBA1446 | reverse complement strand
TCGGAGGTGAGCTCCTTCATGCCGGAGACGCTTGCGCAGGCGGACTCGATCTTTCGAGTCACAAGCTGTTCCACTTCTTCCGGGCCGGCGCCGGGGAAGACGGTATAAACAATCGCCATGGGCAGTTCCACATCCGGAATCAGGGCTAAGGCGAGCCGGCTGTAACCTACGACGCCGAAAACGGTCAGAACCACGAAAATCATGATGGTAGTGACCCGGCGTCTGATGCAGAGATCCGCAATCTTCATGCGCCTTGTTCCTCCCTGTCAACAATCCGGACAGGGTCGCCGTCTTTTAAGTAGCTCTGTCCTTTCACGACAAGCGGTTCCCCGCCGTCAAGCCCGGAAAGGATCTCTGTGACGCCGCTTCCTGTCAAACCTGTGGTTACCATGATTTTCTTTGCGGTTCCCTCTTCCGCGGTAAATACGAACTGAGAGTCATCTTCGGTCAGGATCGCCTCTGTGGGAACCAATACCGCGTTTTCGTGCTTTTCCAAATGGAAAACCACGTCCGCGAACATGCCGATGCCCGCGTCAACGCCCGACGGCAGTGCGAGTCTCACATCATAAAGCTGGCTGATCGCATTCGGAGCGGGAGAGATGCTGAGGATGGTCGCGGGGAAGGAATCGGAGGAAAGAGCGCCGATCACGACGTCCGCCGCATCGCCGACCTTCAGGAAACGATGGGCTGTTTCGGATACCGAGACGGCGATCTCGTTCTTGCCGATCTCCGAAACCACGCAGGCGGGCACTTGGGGAGCTAAGACGGCGCCTTTTGTAACGGAAAGGGCGGAAACCACGCCGGCAATCGGCGCTTTCACGTCGGCATCGTCTAAAAGTTCCTCTAAATCTTCCTTGCTGTCCTCAAGGGATGACATAGTGGAATCATAGTTGGTCTGCGCCTGGAGGTAACCGAGTTCCGCCTGTCGGATTGCGCTTTCCGCGTTGATTTTTGCCTGCGTATACGCGTTGGCGGCGGTATCCCGTTCCAGCCGGGAGGCTGCGCCGATTTCAAACAACGCCTGCGTATTGTGTGCGTTCTCTTCCGCCAAGCGAAGCTGTTCCGCCATCAGAGTTTTGGTATCCTCAACCGACTGGCGGGCCGAAGCGACCTGGCTGCTGAGAAGCTCTTTTGTATTGTAGTAGTTTTCCAGCAAAGTCCGGTACTGTTTTTCGAGATCCTCGCGGTCTAACGAGAAAAGAACCTGATCCTCTTCCACCACGTCGCCGTTCTTAACGAAGATATCCAGTACCTTCGCCGCCACGGGTGCGTTGACGGTCACGTCGCGTGCGGCAACCACGGTGCCGCTCAGACGGCTGTCTGAAGTAATCTCACCCCGCTCCACAAAGGTCACCTCGACCACAACCGCGGCGGGAGCGGTATTATCACCGTCGGAGGACTTGGAGCAGCCGGCGACGGAGAGAAGCAGGCAAAAAGAAATCAGCAGGGGAAAAAGACGATGTTTTATCATGGTGAATCCTCCATATAAGGTGACGGGAGTCAAGCCCGCACCGTTTGTTGGGACGGATTTCCGCCCCGGGCGTTTGAAAGAGTTGAAAGCGTTGAGATCCGCAGCAGGGGGCAGGCTTCGATGCGCCTTTCACAAACTTAACCGGCAATGATGCCGCGTGTTGCCCATTGATAGGAAAGATAAGATGAGAACAGGTCGGATTTTGCCTTAATCACGGCGTACTCAGCAGAAGCGAGAGCGTCCTGCGTGTTTTTCCAGGCGTTTTCGGAAATGATTCCGAGTTCAAACTTCTTTTTCATCGCCTCGCAGTTTTTTTGTTCGAAGGAAAGCGATACCTGCGCCGCCTCCAAAATCTGCCGGTTGTCAAGCACGGCGCGGTAGAGGTTTCCGTAGCTGAACATTACGCTCTGTTTAGTCGCCTCATACGTGTAAACTTTCGACCGGTAGGTGTGCTCCGCCATTTTTTTGGGATATCCCCAACTCGCGTCATCCCAGTCCTCTTTCGCGTCCTTCACATCCTCGTTTTTCCAGTAAATATCCATATTGGAGGCTAAGGCGGCTTCCAGGCCGGCGTCGTAATCCATGGAGGCGATCATCTCCTCGGTCACTTCGGGAAGAGGAAGCAATGTAAGCTCTCCCGTCGGTTCTTCGCCCACCATGGCCTGGAGCTGGGATTTAAGGTTCCGAATTTGTGTGGACAGAGAATTTAGCTGGCTCTGGGTTGAAGAGTAGGTTTTCTTCAGTTCGAGCAGCGAAAGCTCCGAAACCTGCCCGAGCTTGTAACGCAGTTCCATTTCGGTTACAGTTCGGCCGAGCGCCGCAAGGCCCCGGTTTCCTTCCTCCAACTGCCGTTCCAGCCCGAGAACAGTGATATACAGGGTTTGCGTACCCATAATGATCTGATCCGCTACGGCATTGATCTGGCGGATGTTTTCCTGATAGGTCTTTTCATATTCTTCCGGCTTCAAAGAATCAATTTGTTTCCTCAGGGCTTCCTGCTGCTGCTCAAGCTGCATTGTCATCCCTGTACCGGCCAGCATAAAGATCATATCGGCCAGCGCGTTGTTAGCCGCGACGACGTCGTCATACGCGGCCTTGCGATCCATGGCCTCAATGCTCGCAATGGATTCCGCGCAGGCTAAAAAACTGTAGTTGCCGGTTCGAATCCGTGTTTCTAAGTTCTGAAAGGACAGGGTACCGGCGGCGTCCGGTTCCTGGATTTCCGCCTCGATCGAAGCGGTTGCCGGAGAAGCGGCCGTATTCGCCGCTCCGGCCGTAAGGGAAGTGCCGGTGAGCACGGCAAATAAAAGCAACAGGGAGATCCAACGTTTTGCCATATGTATCACGCTTTCTACAAAATATTTTCTCAAACGATCCGATTGTTTATAGAGAGTTTTATCAGAAGACGGAGTAGATGCCGGCTGCCTGGCTTTCGCAGGCAGGCGCTGCTTCCTCCTTGGAAATTTCAATGATACGGCCGACGATGCGGATATACTCCCGTGCGTCCGTTTCTCCCAACCCTTCCAAAATCCGCAGCATGATATCACGCAGATACCGTCTTTGCTGCAGGGCATACTGAAATCCCGCCTCCGTAATGAATACGGCTTTTTTTCTCCGATCCGTAGGGTCCGGCTTGCGTCTCACAAAACCTTTTTTACATAGGCTGTTGAGGACTGCCGCAATTCGAGCGGAACTGACATTCATCGACTCGCTGAGATGACTGGGCAGGGAGGATCCGCCCTGGTTTACCAAAAATTGCAAAAGCAGCATTTCCCCCTTCAGAGATTCCCCAATATGTTTTTGCATGCAGGTGTTGCTCAGTTCGTGCAGTTTTTTAATCAATTCGGATAAAAGCGCGGAAGAATCCATCTTTCATCACCTTTCGAACCGGTAGAGCATAGCGGGAAAATTATCTAACACAGTTAAGTATTTTAGTGGAAAGAATTGATTTTGTCAATGCGCCGGCGTTATTTTCAGACAGGAAAGGAAAGGTATTTTGGGGCGGATCCGGTCAAAAATTTTCCACAGACTAGTCAAATGCTGGTCGATCTTCAATTTAGCTGATAAGAAGCCGCTGAAAACATAATACTAAGGAAGAGGTGGTGGATACACGGAACAAATGAAACCAGTGCCCAAACCATAGGAAAGCGGGGAATATGATACCATGGAACCGGAAAAGAAAAACGCGAAACAAAAGATGCAGGAACTCTTGAACCAGAACTACGAGATAGGCTCCGTTGCTTCCTTTACCGATTGCACCGGAATGATGTATGCTCCGCCGGTCTCCGAAGAAGAACTGGATTCCTATTCTGAAATAAATCTGATGCCGAAACCTTCCGGGATATCAAAAACCTACAGGAAGGACTAGCGCGAAGCTCCGGCATGAATATTGGTTGCTGAAACGCCTGAAGCGCTGTTTTGTGTCAAAAATCAATAGCGAACTACACAATAGAAAAGAACATTGCCTTGGCAAATGCGCGAAGGCAATGTTCTTTTCAAATTATGCAGCTCTGTCAGCAGAAACAGGAAAAACCCGGAGGATTATTTTCCCGGTTTTCTGTAGGGGGCCTTCAGGAAAGAGAAGGACGATTTTTTGTCTGCGGGAAATATTCCCTTGTTTACCGCTTTCGCTTCTTCGATCGAGTAAAAGGCGTCGGCCTGACAATCCTCTATGATGCCGATCGCGTCCTGCAAAAATTTTCGTTTGATTACGATATATAAAATCTTGACATTACCGGTTTTGCCGTGCGCATCAATGGTGGTTACACCGAACCCCGCCTCCTGCATTCTTGTGCGCATCTGGCCGTCGTCGTTTACCAAAAACACGCGGATGATCAGCGTGCCGATCGCGAGCTTCTCCTCAATCAGGATTCCGATATAGTTTCCCGCCGCAAAACCAAAGGCATAGCCCAAGAAGCAGGCGATGTTGTTTAAATTCTGCATAACCTGATTGATGGCGAAAACCCAGATGGATACCTCGAATATGCCTAGAAATGGAGCCAAGAATCGCTTTCCTCTGGATACGAATATGATTCTGAGCGTTCCAAAAGAAACGTCGCAGATTCTTAAGCAGAAAATGAGCGCGGGCAGGATTACCCAGTTGAACAAGGGACTGCCGCTCATCTGTTCAAGCCATGCCATCGTGGTTCCTCCTTGCGTTCTGGCTGCCGCACTGCGGCCGGATTATCTGTGGCATCCTGTATGCTTCCCGGAGAAAAGCTTCCGATTTATTACTATGTACTTTAGCATGCCGAACGGTAACAATCAAGCTGTAAAATGAAATCAGCCTCTCTGCAGAAGCGAAGAAACCGACAGTACAAACTACGGCGGAACTCTCAGGAAAAAAAGAAGTTGTGAACTTGATTTTATACTTGACAAGCCGTGTATGGTGTATATAATGTATATATACAGTATTAATGCTGGATGATGAAAACATACTACAGAAGTCGCGGGAGGGGCGATGTGTGAATATCATAATCAGCAATTCCAGCGATAAGCCAATCTATGAGCAAATCGCGTCGCAGATAAAAAGCCTGATTTTGACCGGCGCGCTTCAGACTGGAGAAGCACTGCCCTCTCTTCNNTCAGCGTCATTTCCACGAAACGGGCATACGAGGAACTGGAGCGAGAAGGCTTTATCGAATCGGTCGCGGGAAAGGGAAGCTTTGTCGCCGGGAAAAATATGCAGCTCATACACGAGGAATACCTGAGAATCACAGAAGGGTATTTGCAGCAGGCGGTCGATATGGCAAGGCTTTCAGGCCTTTCCGAATCAGAACTGGTGGAAATGCTTGTGACGATCTATAGAGAGGACTGATACGAATGGAACTTGCTTTGCAGGTGGAAAAACTGAACAAACGATATGACGGATTTTGGCTCCATGACGTCGACATAGAACTGCCGAAAGGCTGCATTATGGGTTTGATTGGAGAAAACGGAGCGGGGAAAACGACGACGATCAAGTTGATTTTAGATCTGATCCGGCGGGACAGCGGAAGGATTTGCATTTTGGGGGAGGAAAACGGCGCGGAGAGCAAAGACATCAAGGAACGGTTAGGCGTCGTGTTAGACGAATGTTCGTTTCCCGAAAACGTAACAGCCGGGCATGTGAACACCATCATGCGGCGAATCTACCGCACCTGGGATGAAGAGCGCTTCAAGGGGTTATTAAAGCGCTTTTCTCTGCCGGAGAGAAAGGATATTAAGGAATATTCTGGCGGCATGAAAATGAAGCTGAGCATTGCCGTAGCCTTGTCTCATGGTGCCGAGCTATTAATTTTAGACGAGGCGACCAGCGGGCTCGACCCGATTGTACGCGACGAAATCTTAGAGGAGCTGTTTGAATTTATTCAGAATGAATCTCATGCGGTCATCCTCTCCTCCCATATCACAAGTGATCTCGAGAAAGTCTGCGATTATATCACCTTTCTTCACCGGGGAGAAATCGTGTTCAGCGAAGAGAAGGATATTCTTCTTGATCGGTTTGGCATTCTTAAATGCTCTGAGGAGCAGCTGAAAAATCTTCCGGCTTCTGCGGTCAAAGGCTGCCGGAAAGGGCAGTTTGGCGTGGAAGCGCTGGCTGAACGGGATAAACTGCCTGCGGGATTGACTGTTGACAAAGCAAACATCGAGGACATCATGCTCTACTATATTAAGGAGGGTTCGGAATGCAGGGCCTCATTGTGAAGGATTTGCTGAATATAAAAAAGCAGTTGCTCTATTACGGCGTGTTTATTGCCATCTATCTCGTGTTGGCGCTCACCGCGGGGATGAGCGACTTTTTCGGAACAATGATATCCGTCATGTGCGCCGTTCTTCCGATCACGGCAATTGCCTATGATGAAAGGGCGAAATGGGACAGGTACGCCCTTTCTATGCCGGTTTCCCGCAGGGATATCGTTTTATCCAAGTATTTGCTCGGCCTTCTTTTCTGTACAGCCGCTTTTATTGTGAACGTGGCCTTACTTCTGTTTTCCGGAACGGATGTTGCCGGTGGCCTGATTTATAAGCCCCTTCTCTTCGCGGCAACGGGCCTGTGTTTTCTCTCCCTTCTGCTGCCCCTGATCTTTCGCTTCGGCGTAGAACGCGGGCGTATTTTGATGATCTTGTTGGCATTTCTGCCGGCGGCGGTGATTGGCGCACTACCGGAAATTGAAAATGATATCTTCCAGGGCATGTTTTCCGGCTCGAGTCTGTCCGTCATATTTTTCGCTTGCATACTCCTGTTTCTGGCCTCCGTTTCGGTTTCCATATGGATTTACAAAAGGAAGGAAATCCGATAGCGAAATATCATAGTTATAAACGGGGAACAAGACAAATGGTACAATAGAGCGAAAGAAGCAGGTGTACCGGTTGATGAAAAAACATTAGGGCGGCATCCCGAAAACGGGTGCCGCCCTGAAGTTTGTGATAGATTGATTTGGACTATTTCTTCCGGTGGTTGTGATCGATTGGTTTAGTTGAAGTTTTCCAGAAAGCCGATCAGCATCTCGACCGCGCGTCTGTTGACCAGCAAGCTGTTGTCGCCGGCAAAACGAACCAGATAAAAATTGGTGTCGTAGGGGACCAGCTCCATTTTAAGAGAGGCGAATGTGTTCCGGTCCCGCTCAAAGGTGATCGTGACATCGGGGGATTTGCCCGGGTCGCTTTTTGCTACGGATTCCGTCTTCAGCGCGGTAATGGCTTTGAATAACTTCTCCACTTTCTCTGCCTCCGCCGCTTCACCGTTTACCGTATAAGAGGCAACGATGTCTGTTGCGCCGTCGGCTGCCGGTTCCTCATGGCGCTCGATCTCGATCTGATAGGCTTTTCCGTCACAAACGATCGTCAGGGATTTGACTTCATCAAGCTTCAGGAGGCAGACATCTCTGAGATACAGGTCGGCGGGATTTAGCTGCAGAACGGAAGTTACGGATTCAAGGTCGACAAGACCGATCATATCGGAGCCTTCCAGCCGCGCGCAGATTGAAGAATCGCCATAGAGTGTCCCGAGATAAAGTGTGAAGGTTGCTTCTTCCGTGCGGGTTTTTGGCGTTTCACCTTCGGCGGACTCTTCCTCGATCACAGCGGTATAGTCTACGGTGATCGAGAAAACAGGTTCTTCCACGCCTAAGAGTAAGCGTTCCGGCACCGATGCCCGGTAAGCCAGACAGGATTCGTACTTCATATCCAAGATCGAAGAGAGTATGCCGTCGATCTTAACGTCATATACCGGGGAGAGCGAGCCGTCTTCCGCCTTGAGAAACCAGTGCTGTTCGTTGGTATAATAGGTGTCGCTTCCGTCCGGCAGATATACAAAGTTTAATTGGCTGCCTTCCGGACCGGAAATGCGAAGTTCATGCACCAATGACTGCTTCACCTTGGGCAGCGTGTCGAGTGTGACGAGATCGTTGAGTGTCAACATAAAATGTGCGGCATCGCTTTTGTCCATCAGGTAAACAGCGTCCTTGCCGTCCATATGAAGGTAATAGTGTCCGGTTGTGGCGTTTTGCGCGCCTATTTGGAAAGACACCTTTTCCCCGGTTCCGGTAATGGCGGTAAAGGAGTAGGCAGGCTGATCCAATCCGAAGTTTTTCAGATTGTCCGTGCCCTGCTGCACGAGGCGAAGAACGGTAAACGATTTCAAATCCCGCACCATTGCCGTGAGCTTTGACTGTTTTAAGGGGAAATTGCTGTCCTGATCATAATACCACTGGGATTCCGCATCGCTCCAAACAAAGTGCAGCGATTCCTCCCCATAGGTATAGGAGATGTCCGATATCGAGCTGCAGGTAAAGATAACCATCTCCTGCGTCTCTACGGCGGGGGGCGACTTATACTTGTTATAAATCATTATCGCTGCGTATGCGCCTACTAAGACGCAAAGCGTGATGGTAAGGGCAAGGAATGTCCTGCGTTTTCTCATTATACGCGCTTCCTCCTCTTGCGCCATATCACGGTTCCATAGATTACGGTAGCTAAGGGAAGGATGACGGCAAGCAAAATGCCCCAGACGATGGTTCCGCTTGCGGGGATTGTCAGTTGCTCGGCGGTGGAATCTTTGGCGTGAATCGTAATGCTGTTTTCTTTCTCGCACAGGTAACTAAGCGCGTTAAGGAAAAGGTCGGTGTTGGCGCCGGATACCGTGCTGTCAACCTGTTCGGCGAGGAAGCTGCTGCCGCCGAACCAGATCAGTTCCGTTTCCCGGTCTTCCAAGTATTCGGTGGCGAGCATACAAAGGTTGAAGGGACCGTCAATGTCTCCGGGTTCTTTCTCCGTTGTTTTCATGTCGAGGGCCGAAATCTTGGAATAGGACTGGTTCGAAGTGGTCAGCAGGGGAGTAATGGTAAGCGTGCTGCGGTGGGTTTCATCCTCCTCGATGCCCTGTACGATCGGCATCAGGATGGAATAATTGTTCTTCACGATGGGATCGGTGATCTCATGGTTTGCAATGATGGGGAAGAGATATTGCGGGAAGTTGTATATGCTGTGGTTCTGGTCGCCCTCGATTACGATTCCGTCCGTCTTGTGCAGGCCGAAGAAGGCTCCGATGGAGGCGAGGTTGGGCATTTCCTCCTTGGTATAGTCCGTGATAAGCAGGAGCTTTCCGCCCGCGTCAAGGTAAGACAGGATCTTATCCGTCTCGTCCGCGGAAAGATCTGTGGAGGGACTGCAGATAAAGAGGCAGGCGGCGTTGTCCGGGACCTCGTTTTCTTTCGCCAAATTGAGCTCATTGAGCAGGATGTTCTGGCGTGATATGGAGTCCTTCAGACTCTGCGGAAGGTTTCCTTCCCCGTGCCCGGTCAGAAGATAGGCGGTGGGGAGCGTGTCGCTCGTCACATAGTCTATAGCGGACGTAAATGCGTTTTCACCGTCAAAATTGGTTTCCGTGTTGTAGTTGTTGATGCTGTAATCATAGACATACTCGGTGACATAAATCTCGCTGTAGTCTATAGGAAGGCTTCGCTTCTCGCTTACCGCGATGACACTGTTTGGAGCAAGCGTCGCGGTGGTGTACTGCTGCGAAAAATAGGGGTTTTGAACAGGATCCACGTATTGCACGTCGAGGTTGGCGGAAAGCTCGTCATAACGTTCGAGCAGCTGCTTGATGGTGGTATCTTCCGCGCCGGTTTCCGCGAGCAGGTAAAAGGTTACGGGTTCGGCTAGGTTTTTAACCGCGGTTTTCGTCGCGTCTGAAAGGGTAAAAGTTCCCTCCTTGGAAATATCGGGCTTGGTAATGGTTGAAGGGAGCTTTCCAACCAATAGGTTGACAAAGATCACGATGGCAAGTGCAAGGGCGGATAGGGAAATGCTGTATCCGCCGCGTTTAAACTGCTGGCTCTGGAATTCCTGCCTGCGGTTTTCTTTGGCCGCTGCTTTTTCTTCCGGTGTTTTTTTCGTATTCATGTCGGGCCCTCCTTAGCTCCATCTCCGCTTTTCGACAGACTGAAAGCTGAAGAAAAGGAAGAGTCCAATCACGGAAAGATAGTAGATGATTGCAGTGAAATCGAATATCCCGTTCATAAAATTAGTCATTCTGGAAAAGGCTGAAACCGAACCGAGCAGCGCGGTGATTGCGCCGTTCATGGCGTTGGGGGACAAAAAGCGCAGTGCCAGCAGGATAAGCTCCAGCACGACCGCGACGGAAAGGGCTGTTGTCCAGTTTTTGGTCATATAGCGGATAATCAGCATGACGACTAAAATTAAAGCGGTGAAGACAACCAAGGAGGTGTTGACGGAACCGGATACCATGTTTTTAAGCGCATCGGCTAAATAACAGAAAATGATTGCGCCGAAGGTGATAACCGCCGCAATGATCTGGGATTCCGTCAGGGAGGAGAGGAACAACCCTATGGATATCAGAACGGCTCCCAAGAGGAAAAAGGCTAACAGGACGCTGTAGGTAGTCTTAAAATAAACCGGACCGTAATTGCTGAGAATCAGGGGATAGAAAGCGGAGACCGCCAGAGGGATGGCAAGCGTAGTTACCATGGCCAAATACTTGCCGATAATTACCTTGGAAATGGGAATGGGGCTGGAATAAAGAAGCTGATCCGTTTTCTGGTGGCGCTCCTCGGCCAATACCCGCATGGTTAGGATAGGGATGACGATCAGGTAGACAAAGCTGATATTGGATAGCACCAACTCGAAATACGGAAAGCCGCCGATCAGGTTAAACGCGGCGGTAAAAATACCGATGAGAAGCAGCATGAATCCGACGAAAACATAGCCCATCATGCCGCAAAAGTTTGCGCGCAGTTCTCTCTTGTAGATAGCCTTCATCTGCTATTGCCTTCCTTCCTTCGTTTGATCCAATGCCGCCCGATTTGCGGCTATGGTGTCGCCGTCCGACGTGAGCTTCAGGAAGACGTCCTCTAACGTCAGATTTTCGTAAGCCATACTCAGGATGGGGGTCTTGGCGTCCGCCAGGGCGTAAAACACGCGGTCGCGGACATCCCGATCTTTGGAGCAGTCCAAAACAACCTGTACGGTGCCCATCTCCTGCGGCTCTGCGAACGTAATTTTGTCGACGCCGGCTAAGTTGGTCAAAGCGCCCCGCACGGCGGATTCGTTTCCGCGGACGGTGAGACGGAGCGTATTGCTGCCCGCCATTTTTTTGGATAGGTTTTCCGGCGTGTCGCTTGCAACAAGGCGTCCGTGCGAAATAATCATGACGTAGTCGCAAATCGCGCTGACTTCGGAAAGAATGTGGCTGCTGAGGATAATGGTATGGGTTTTTCCCAACTCTTTAATAAGATCGCGAATCTCAATAATCTGCTTCGGGTCGAGTCCGACGGTCGGCTCGTCTAAGATAATAACGTCGNNTAAAAGGGCTTGTGCCACGCCGACACGCTGTTTATAACCCTTGGAAAGTTGTTTGATCAGTCGGTTTTTCACGCTTGTGATCTGCGTTTTCTGCATAACGGATTCGACTTGTTTTTGCCGCTCTTCCTTGCCGAGCCCCTTGAGCTCGCCCACGAAGTTGAGATATTCCAGCGGAGTCATGTCGGGATAGAGCGGGGGAAATTCAGGCAGATAGCCCAAATGTTTCTTGGCCAGTTCAGGCTCTTCGAAGATGTCATGCCCGTCGATCAGGACCTGGCCCTCCGTTGCGCCGAGACAACCGGTGATAATGTTCATGGTCGTTGTTTTCCCGGCGCCGTTTGGTCCTAGAAACCCGTAGATTTTTCCCTTTTGAATGGTACAGCTTAAATGGTCCACAGCAAGGGTATCCTCGTAGCGCTTCACGAGGTCTTTGATTTCGATCAAAGCGAATCCTCCTTCAGTTCTCCTGCGGGCGGAGAGACCCGCAGAGCTTCCCGTGTATTTGGCCGAAACATTATGTATTTTACACCGATTTCAGAAAATTTGCCAGAACTATTTTATAACGGGGGCAGTTGTCATGTATGAATGATTGTTGAACGGTTTATGAACAAATTTTAAATAGTATCTTGCCGCCCGTTTGCTCGAAACGGCATTTCCTCCGGCAGCGGCGGCACGNNTTTGTTTTGCATCCATCGATAAGTTACGGCTTTCATGGACGGACAGCGCTGCCCGTATGGGCAGCGCTGTCCGAAAAAAATGTGGGGGAGGGGAAAAAGACTCGGTTATTTTCTGCTGGCCCGGTTAATGGCGGAGAGAATGCCGCGGATCGGGGCAAGGTAGATGTTATGAGAGATTCCGACGCCGAACACCTGCCGCCCGTCGGGCGCGCGCAGGT
>DCTG01000107.1:2444-14250 GCA_002329245.1 Clostridiales bacterium UBA1446 | reverse complement strand
GACGGAGTGACCGTTGCACTCGATATGTACCATCTCGTTGGCGAGGTTCACCAGCTGGAGCGCCTCCCAGAAGGTTCTGGGCGGGTTCTCGGAGATCCAGGCGCAGTTTTCCGAAATCTGCAAAAGCTCCGCTCTCCGCTGCGGGTTTTGTTCTTTCTCCGCCATCTCCTTGGCAAGCCTTGCATAGCGCATGACATGCTCGGTGGTTGCCTCGTTCACGATGAGCTCCGCCCTGAGGAAGGTATGCCGGCGAATCCCGTCCGGCAGGGACNNCTCATATGCTCAAGTATTTTCTTCTTGATTCCTCCGAATCCGAGGGAAAACAGGCGTTCATAGTCGATGCCCAAATGCCCGGCTCCGCAGAAAATGTACGCGTCGGCAAAAAATACGCCTTTGCCCGCATGCGAGCCCTTGAGCTCTTCGTCTGTGAGCTGCGCGTTGGTGTAGTCTTCGACGGTTTTCCCGTCCCAAAACTCCCGCAGCGCTTCCAACCGCTTTTGCGTCTCTTCGGTATAGCTGAAATAGTCGTGCGTGCGCTTTTCGCTGTATCCCATGAGGCCGTCGCGCATTTCGTCCACAACCCAATTGAGTCCGAACTCCGGATGAACCGGGGCGCCTTTTTTATCGCAGCCCAAGCACCCGACAATCAGCTCGTCGTCGTAGATGAAAATAGGCGTTTTCCGCAGGACGTTTGCAATCCCGTACGCGCACTTGAGAATCTGCGGTTCGCCGGGATGTTCTTGATACGCTTCGGTTACAAGCTCGGCCCGGTCGGGCGAGACAAAGCCGTTCGTTGTCTTCTGCGTCACCTTCAGAATCCGGTTAATCCGCGGGAAGGGGGAGGGTTCCGGCGTGTTGCCCGAAATGGCGACGCCCCACTCCTTATCAAACGGCTCAATCGCCTGCGGATTGGTATCGATCTGAAATGCGTTGGTATACGGGTTGCGGTTGCGCAAAACATTTTCCGTGCTCGTTAATGCCGCCGCTGAGGTTCCCATAAAAAATGACCACCTTTCCGAGTCGTCTTATTACATTAACATTCTATCGAAAACCGGGCGAAATAAAAAGAAACAATTTGAGAACCCGGGAAACAATCCGTGAAATTTCGGGCTTCCTGTCTGCGCCCGCACCCGGGAACGCTTGTTTTTTATTCCCTTTTATGATAAGTTTGTTGCGGTAACGATAGGATTCCTGCCCGAACGCAAACACAATTACCTCCGGAGCATGCTAGGGGCCTCCGATTCGCCGAAAGGTTTCACGGTTTCCCGCGCGCGGAGGGAACAGAGGTTGTCACACAGGGAGGGGAAGCACGTGGAAATCCGTCAGTTGGTTTATTTTAACGCCATCTGTCTGTATAAGAAGATCTCAAAAGCCGCCAAGGCGTGCGCGATTTCTCCCCAGGGACTCAGCATGGCGATTTTACGGCTGGAAAAGGAGCTCAACTATAAGCTGTTCGAGCGGACGCCGCTGGGGATCGTGCTGACCCCGCAGGCGGAATTCCTGCTACCCCGCGCCCAGAAAATCGTACGCCTGATGGAAGAGTGCGAAGCGTATTTCTCAAAAGGAGCGGAAATAGGGAAACCGCTTTCCGTCATGTTCTCGCAAGGCACCATAGAAGAATTCGCCGGAATACCCATTGCAAAGTTTCAGGAGCGGTACAAGGATATTTATTTAGATATACGGGAAAGCCAGGATATCCCCTGCGACATGGCCGTGGAAAACCAGGAGGTGGAGCTTGCCCTGACGGTGGGACCGGTTGACTTAGACCTCTTCGACGCAACACGGCTTTTTTCGTCCGCACACGCCCTCATTGTTCACAAGGACCATGCCTTAGCGGACCGGGCCTCCCTTTCCATCCGGGAACTGAAGGGTCTCCCGCTTGTAGTCATGCGGGACTCCACCCGCACCTATTCCTATTTGCGCTCTCTTTGCAATCAGGAAGGCTTTGAACCGATTATTGAAACGTTTGTGGACAATATCCTCCTGCTGTATTATCTTGCGGAAACCAACCATTCCGTCGGCATCTCCACCGTTCACCTGGCCAGGCGCCTGTCCCGGCCCCACCTGCGCGCAATTCCCCTGAAAGATCCGCCGATGGAGTGGAATATTTATATGATCAAGCGGAAGGGCTCGCGTCTGTCTCCCGAAGCCAAGCTGTTTGAAAAGACCATTTTGCAGCATCTGGCCGATCAGCAGGAGCAAATTGGCGCGGACACTCTCCCGGAGTAATACCCGTACCGGTCCCGAAACACAGGTTTGCTATGACAAAGCCGTATAGTCCTCACATCCCGTTGCACTTTGCAACAAGATGTGAGGACTATGTCTTTTCATTTTATGCTATAGTAAAGACACAAAGCACTTCGACTGAATCATTGTGACAAAGGAGGTCTTCTACTTGGCAACGGCTGTAAAAAAGAGCGTAGAACCCCTTGCGATCGAACCCTTTGACAAAGAATGGGGCGTCGGGGTTTCCGGCCTGACGGAAAACCCGTCTCCGTTTCCCCGCATCAACAGGATGCTCAAATGGCTCAAGGAGCTGGACACCTCCGCGGACGCGCAGCGCGCGATGATCGTGACGGAGGCCTACGAGAAATATGCCATGTATCCGCAGAACATCAAGTGCGCGATGGCCATGCGGGATGTGCTGTACCGTGTGGACATCCGGATCTGGCCGGACGAGCTGATCGTAGGGGAACTGGCCGCCCCGCCCAACAGCGCGCCCGTCTATCCTGAATTTTCCTACGACTGGCTTTGCGACGAACTTGTCAACGCCCCCATGGACCTGCGCAAAAACGACCGGTATGTCATCGACGAAAAGACAAAGCAGGATCTCCTCAGCATTCAGCAGAACTGGAAAAACAAAACGGTATCCGAAGCGATCATGAGTTCCTTTTCCGAAGACGAGCTCAAGGGTTCCCACGTCGGCAAGGGCATCAATCTTTATGGCTTATACATATACGCCGGCGTCGGCCATGTGTGCGCCGACTATCAGAAGCTTTTTCAAATCGGCTTCGGCGGGATACGCCGCGAGATTGAGGAAGCAATGGCTCAGCTTGATACCACGAAACCGGAGGATCTGCGCAAAAACGAGTTTTACCAGGCGGAACTCATCGTACTCGACGGAGCTTCCGAATATATCCGGCGGTATGGCCGGCTTGCAGCCGAGATGGCGGCTTCTGAAACGGATCCCGTACGCAAGGCGGAGCTGGAGCGGGTCTCCTCCAACTGTCTCCATGTCGCGGAAGGCGCGCCCCGGGATTTTTGGGAAGCCATCCAGCTGTGGCATATCGCCACCAACATGATCATCATCGAATCGAACGGCCACTCCGTGACTTACGGCCGGTTCGACCGATTGTTTTATCCTTTCTACAAGGCGGATATCGAAGCCGGACGGTTTCAGCGCGAATTCATGCAGGAACTCATTGAGCACGCCTTTTTAAAGATGCATCAGCTTCGCAAAATCCGCGATAAAACCGCCATCGTTTTTTCCAGCGGAACCATCATGGGCGGTACCGCGCTTGACGTGGGCGGCGTTGACGAAAACGGCGACGATATCACGAACGACGTCAGCTACATGGTGTTGGACGCCCACGCGCACACCCGCATCCCGAACCCGTGGATGGGCGTGCGCCTGCACGAGGGTTCCCCATGGGAATTTAAGGTCAAGACCTTCAACGTCATCCGCATCGGCACGGGCGAACCGAAGATTTTCAACGACAGCGCCATGATCAATTGCCTCATGAATTACGGGAAACCCCTCCGGGAGGCGCGCAATTATGTGGGCGTTGGCTGCGTGGAGCCCTGCATTCCCGGCAAAACCTACGGATGGCATGATTCCTCTTCCTTTAACATCGCCAAGGTGCTCCAGATGGCGATCAATCACGGAAGATGCATCGACTGCAGCAAAAGCTGTTTCCGCTATTCCCGCTGCGCCGGTGCGGGCGGCGGCCTGAGCATCGATACCGGGGGCTTGGATACCTTCCGGTCGTTTGACGAGGTGAAAGACTCCTTTGACCGCCAGATGAAATACTGGTGCGACCTTCTGATCTCCGGCATCAATAAAATTGATATAGCCCATCAGCGGTTAAAACCGCTGCCTTATCTTTCGCTTCTCATCGAGGACTGCATCGGAAAAGGCATGGATGTAACCGCCGGCGGCGCGGTGTATAACCACAGCGGCCCCCAGGGCGTCGGAATCGGCACGGCGGCAGACAGCCTGTCCGTTATCAAGCAGCTTGTCTTTGACGAGAAGTCCGTATCCGGCGAGGAGCTTCTAAACGCGCTGAAGACCAACTGGAAGGGCTACGAGCCGCTTTACGCCTTAGTCAACAGCGACCGCATGCATCATTACGGAAATGACGACGACTATGCGGACGATCTTGCCAGGTTCGTGATTGGCACCTACTGCAAACATGTGGAGCACCGGCCGACTCCTCACGGCGGAGAATATATGCCCGGCGTCTTTTCCGTTACGGCAAACGTGATGCACGGAACCTTCACCGGCGCTACGCCGGACGGCCGGCGCGCCTATGAGCCGCTTTCCGATTGCATGGGCCCTGTTCACACTCAGGCCGGTTCCCACGACCGGAGAGGCCCGACCGCCATCGCCAAATCCGTCGCCAAGCTCGACCACGCGCGCATCGGCAACGGCATCATCCTCAACTGGAAATTCTCCCCCGCGGCTGTCTCCGGTGAAACCGGGCGGGATAATCTGATCGGTCTTATGGACGTCTACTTTAAACACCACGGCATGCAAAGCCAGTTTAGCATCGTCGGCAAAGAGACGCTCGTGGACGCGCAGCAGCACCCGGAAAACTATAAAGACCTTCTGGTCCGCATCGCCGGTTACAGCGCCTATTTCGTCGAGCTGAGCACCGAGCTGCAAAACGATCTGATCGGGCGAACGGAACTCTCCTTCGACTAAAGTCTCGCTTCCCGCTTTCCCAAAAAGAGGCTCTCAAACTCTTAGGAGCAGCCAATATAGCAATAAAAACGGGCTCGGCCGCAGCGGTCGGGCCTGTTTTTATTGCATGGGATAAAGGCAGGAATCCCCTTCCGCGTGCAAAGACAGAATTTCCATGCCTTGACACAGATTCCCTTTCTATTGTTTCCCAATCTGCAGATTGTGCGAAGTAATAAAATACGATATAATTTAAACACATCATACGTCCGAGACCGAAACGCGGGCTGACCGCACAAAAATCTTTTTGGAAGGGAACTGGAGAGAATGGGAACAATTAAGATTATGGTCGTGGACGATTCCTTGGTCTACAGAACGTTTTTAACAAAGCGGCTCTCCGAGGATCCCGGATTTGAAGTGATCGCCACCGCTTCGGGCGCCTATGAGGCTATGGAAAAACTGACCCGTTTGAATCCCGACGTGATCACGTTGGACCTTGAAATGCCGGGGATGAACGGCATTGAGTTTTTGAAGCAGCACCGGCAAAACGGCGGCCCTCCCGTGATTGTGATCAGTTCGGCAAATGAAAGGGTATTCGAGGCAATCCATGCAGGCGCGGTTGATTTCGTCGCGAAATTGGATATGCAAATCAGCCCGGACACGGAAAGCTTTATTGCCGACCTGAAGGCCAAGATAAAAATCGCGCGCATCGCCAATTTGCTCCAGGAAAAAAGAAGCCTTCCCTCCGCGTTTGCCCCAAAGCCCTCCCGGACAAGAAACCTTATCTCGATCGGGGCTTCCACCGGCGGCACGGAGGCAATTTTGGACATTTTGAAGGCGCTTCCCCAGGATATGCCCGGCATCCTTGTGGTGCAGCATATGCCGCCCGGCTTTACAAAGATGTATGCAAAGCGCCTGGACAGCCTTTTGCCGTTTCATGTGGACGAGGCAAAAGACAGGGATCTCGTCGCTCCCCGCACCGTTCTGATCGCACCCGGCGACAAACAGATGGCAGTCTACAAATCCGGCGGATCTTACCGGGTCAAATGCTATCCCGGAGAAAAGGTCAGCGGGCACTGCCCCTCCGTCGACGTTCTCTTTGAGTCGGTCGCCAAGGAAGCCGGGAGCGACGCGGTGGGCGTCCTTTTAANNGGAATGGGATCCGACGGCGCCAAGGGCCTGCTTTCTATGAGAACCCGCGGTGCCAAGACGATTGGCCAGAACAGGGAATCGAGCCTCGTATACGGAATGCCGAAAGTCGCGTTTGAAATTGGCGCCGTCACGCAGCAGGCTCCCTTAGACGAAATCCCGCAGCTGATTTGCTCGTTTCTTTCCCAAACCTGACCGAGCCAAAACTTGCCGCCCGTAGGAAAACGGCTCCTTCCTCGGTCCTGCGGCCGCGCGGCCTTTCCGGCTCCGATCTAAATAAGCCTCCTGTCCTTTGCGGACAGGAGGCTTTTTATAGGATGGGACGGAACGCGGACGGCTTATTAACAGGCTTTCTCGTTTTGAATTCCGAGGAGGAAGAGGTCGAGGAGGGCGGCCATGCGTTCTTCGAGGTCGAATCTGCCGTCGCAGACGCACCAGTTGTAGCAGATGCCGCGCAGGAGGTCAAAGAAGTATTCGACGAGCTGGGAGGGCTCCCAGTTTAAGCGAAGCTCGCCGGACTCCTGTCCTCTGCGGATAATGCGCTCGAGAACGCTCTGCATGGGCCGCGTCTGACAGAACCATTCGTTGTCGGGGTTATATAGGACCTTGACGATGTCGAGGCCGGTCTCTATGTTGAGGCGTGCGTAGTGCCCCACGAAACTGCGCAGCTGTTCGGGGCAGGACTTGCCCTCCAGCGCGGGGGCGACGGCCTCGAGGAAGAACTTGTCGCCGGAGAGATAGATTTCGCGAATGACGTCGCTTTTGGTATTGAAGTAGCAGTAGAAGGTGCCGACGGAGACGTTGGCGCGCTTGCAGATATCGCGGATGGTGGCGCCCCGGTAGCCCTTTTCCTCCATAAGCTCCAAGGCGGCCTTGTAGACGAGCTCCTTGGTAATTTCAGATTTCTTGTACGGCATAACGGCGCAACGCTCCTTATCCCCGTTTATTCCGGTGGAATTTAGCTTATTATACACGGGAAGGGAAGAACCCGCAAGTGCGTGCGGGCGTGTGAAAAGAACTTGACAGGTCAGCATTGGGAATGATACAATAATGGCGCTATATTGAACATGTTCATAATTGCGTTGTTTGGGAATAGAAACGAGGAAAGAGGGACGGGAAGATGGCGAAATTCATCACCGCGCGGGAAGCGGCGAAGCTGATCCCGGACGGGGCCACGGTTGGCGTGGGCGGCATGGGACTGGTAGGCTGGCCGGAAGAGATTGCAGTTGAGATGGCGGAGAACTACAAGGAGACGGGGCACCCCTGCAATCTGACGATGAAGCAGGGCAGCGCGATGGGCGACTGGAAGGAGCGCGGGATGACCCGACTTGGGATTGAGGGGTTGGTCACGCACTGGTCGGCGGCGCACATTGGGTCTGCGTTTGCGATGAACGAGCTGGTGCTTCAGAACAAGATGCACTGCCACTGTCTGCCGCAGGGCGTAATTGTGAACCTGTGGCGTGAGATAGCGGCGGGGCGGCCGGGCATGATCACGAAGGTAGGGCTCGGAACGTTTGTGGACCCGCGCAACGGCGGGGGGAAGATGAACGAGGTAACGACGGAAGACCTTGTGGAGCTGATTGAGTTTCAGGGGGAGGAGTATCTGTTTTACAGGAGCTTTCCTCTTGACGTGGCGCTTTTGCGGGGGACGACGGCGGACGAGAACGGGAACATCTCGTTTGAGAAGGACGGGTTTATTAACGAAGGGCTTGCGATTGCGACGGCGGCGCACAACAGCGGCGGGATCGTGATTGTGCAGGTGGAGCGCGTGGCCAAGCGCGGAACGCTGCATCCGAAGCAGGTGAAGATTCCGGGCGTTTTGGTGGACTACGTGGTGGTGGCGACGAAGCAGGAAGCCTGCTGGCAGACGGAAGGCACCTACTACGAGCCTGCGTTTTCGGGCGAGATCAAGAAGCCCTTGGACCGGATTCCGGCGCTGCCGCTTGACGAGCGGAAGGTCATCGCGCGGCGCTGCGCGGCGGCGATTCAGGAAGGGAACGTGGTGAACCTCGGGGTCGGGATGCCGACGGACGTGGCCTCGGTGTTTGCGGAGGAAGGCTGTTCGGACCTTATTACGCTTTCCGCGGAAGCGGGAGCGATCGGCGGGGTGCCGGCGGGGCTTCCGAACTTCGGCAGCTCGTATAACCCGGAGGCGGTGATCGACCACGGGTCGATGTTCGACTTCATCAACGGGGGCGGCCTGGATGTGACGTGCTTAGGGCTTGCGCAGGCGGACGTCGACGGCAACATTAACGTAAGCAAGTTCGGAAAGCGCCTGGTGGGCCCGGGCGGCTTCATCGACATCACGCGCAGCGCGAAGAAGGTCATCTTCTGCGGCACGTTTATGAACAAGGCGAAGCTTGCCATAGCGGACGGGAAGGTTGTCATTTTGGAGGAAGGAACGACGCAGAAGTTCATCCCGGCGGTGGAGCAGATTACCTTCAGCGGGAAATACGCAAGAGAGAACCAGACGATTCTGTATGTGACGGAGCGGTGCGTGTTTGAGCTGCGGAAGGGGAAGATGACGCTGATTGAGATTGCCCCGGGGATTGATCTGGAGAAGGATATTCTGCCGAACATGGGGTTTGTACCCGAGATAGCCGCGGATCTGAAGCAGATGGACGGAAAACTCTTCTGCGAGGAATGGGGCGGGCTGGAGAGCGCGCTTCGCCGCTGAGATAATAAAAAAAACGGAGGGACGGACATGTTTTTCAACGAAGACCACGAGTATATCCGAGACCTGGCGCGGGAGTTCGCCGAAAAAGAGATTGCCCCCATAGCCAATGAGATTGACCAGAACGACGAGGTGCCGCAGCGAATCTACGACATGATGGCGGACATGGGCTTTTTCGGTCTGAAGATTCCGGAAGAGTACGGCGGGTCCGGCCTGGACACGCGCAGCTATGTGTGCGTAATGGAGGAGATCTGCAAGAAGAGCATCACCTGCAGCCTTGTGATGTCGTCCTGCAACTCGCTGTCGACGGCGCCGATTCTGTTGGCGGGCACGGAGGAGCAGAAGCGGAAGTACATTCCGGGGATTGCGAGCGGCAAGGAGTTCATGGCGTTTGGACTGACGGAGCCGGGCGCGGGCAGCGACGCCGGTTCTCTGACGACCCGCGCGGTGGAAGACGGAGATTCTTACATTCTGAACGGGCGGAAGACGTTCATCACGGGCGCTCCGTTTGCGAAGAACACGGTTATTTTTGCGAAGACGAGCCCGGATAAGGGCGTCAAGGGTATCACGAGCTTTATTGTGGACATGAGCCTGCCGGGCGTTTCCTTGGGCAAGCACGAGGAGAAGATGGGGCTTCGCGGCGTGGCGACGAGCGACATTGTGCTCGAAGACGTGCGCGTGCCGAAGGAGTGCATTTTGGGCGAAGTGGACCGCGGCTTCATCACGGCGATGAAGACGCTGTCGATCGGACGGATCGGCGTATCCTGCCAGGGTCTTGGCGTGGCGCAGGGCGCGATGGACGAGGCGGTAAAGTTCATCAAGGAGCGCAAGCAGTTCGGGAAGTATCTGTCCGAGTTCCAGGGTCTGCAGTTCATGATTGCGGACATGGAAGCGAAGCTGAACGCGGCGCGTCTTCTGACGTACAACGCGGCGTACGAGATGGACATGGGCAAGGACGTGACGAAGGCGGCCTCGATGGCGAAGTACTACGCCACGGAGATGGCGCTGGAAATTGTGAGCAAGGCGCTGCAGATGCACGGCGGCTACGGCTACATCAAGGAGTACCCCATTGAGCGGATGTACCGCGACGCGCGCGTTCTGACGATCTTCGAGGGCACGTCCCAGGTGCAGCAGATGGTCATTTCGGGCATTGTACTGAAGTAAGATTCCGAAGGGCCGGACTTGACAGGACAGCCCGCCGCGGATATTATCTTACAGGGCGGTCATTGCGGCGGCGAGATTTCCCTTAGAATTAAGAAAAGCAAGAAAGAAGGAGACAGAGCGGATGAATATCTTAGTATGCATCAAGCAGGTGCCGGATACGACGGAGATCAAGATAAATCCCGAAACGAACACCTTGATCCGGGAAGGCGTACCGAGCATCGTAAATACGTTTGACACGTATGCGTTGGAAACCGCGGTAAAGATTAAGGACGCGGACCCGTCGGCGAAGGTTGTCGTGGCGACGATGGGGCCGGAGCAGGCGAAGAACGCGCTGAAGAGCTGCCTTTCCGTAGGGGCCGACAAGGCGTATCTGGTAAGCGACAAGGTGTTCGGCGGGTCCGACACATTGGCGACGAGCTATGCGCTCTCGTGCATGGTCAAGGAGATTGAAAAGCGGGAAGGCGCGCCGTTTGACATTATCTTCTGCGGCAAGCAGGCGATTGACGGCGACACGGCGCAGGTTGGTCCGGAGCTGGCCGAATATCTCAATTACCCGCAGATTACGTACGCGCTGGAAGTTGCGCTGGAGGGCGGAAAGGTACGCGCCCGCCGCGAGACGGAAGACGGGTACGAGGTATTGGAAGCGCCGCTTCCGGCCGTGGTGACGGTGNNCCGCGGTACGCATCGGTGAAGTCGAAGATGGCGGCGAACCGTGCGGAGATTCCGACGCTGACCTCCGCGGATTTTGCGATAGACGTGGAGAAGATCGGCCTGAAGGGCTCGCCGACGAAGGTAAGAAAGACGTTTGTACCGCAGCGGAAGAAGGGCGGCGTCAAGCTTCAGGAAGAGACAGGCGAGATTGCCGCGGCAAAACTGACGTCGCTCCTCAGTGACGCGGGCGTCATTTAAGGAGGGTGCCGACAATGAGTGAATACAAGAATCTTTGGGTATTTATAGAGGTATTGAACGGGGAACCGAAGAGCGTGGGTCTGGAGCTTTTGGGCCCGGGCCGGAAGCTGACGGACGCTGTGGGCGAGAAATTGGTTGCGGTAGTCGTCGGCGACCAAGCGGACAAAGCGGTGCAGGCCGCGGTTTCCTATGGTGCGGATCAGGTAATTGTGGTGGAAGGCGCGGATTACGCCAACTACAGCACGGAAGCGTACACCTATGCCTTGGAGCAGCTGGTTTTGAAGTATAAGCCCTCGACGGTTCTGATTGGTGCGACGAGCAAGGGCCGCGACATGGGACCGCGTCTTGCCAGCCGTCTGAAGACGGGCCTTACGGCGGACTGCACGGGTCTTGACATAAACGCCGAGACGGGCGTTGTGGCTTGGACACGTCCCGCGTTTGGCGGAAACCTGATGGCGACGATCGAGTGTCCGGAGAGCCGGCCGCAGATCGGCACGGTGCGCCCCGGCGTATTCAAGCGCGGCACGCCCGACACGGCGCGGACGGCGGAAATCATCAAGGAAGACCTGCCGCTGCCGGCGGGAACCGTGCGCACGACTTTGGTTGAGAAGATAGCGGAAGCCGCCGAAGGCGCCGTGAAGCTGGAAGAGGCTGAAATTATTGTTTCCGGCGGCCGCGGACTCGGCAAGCCCGAGAACTTCTCCCTGGTGAAGGATCTTGCCGACGCGTTGGGCGGCGTTGTGGGCGCTTCCCGCGCCGCGGTTGACGCTGGCTGGATTTCCCACGCGCATCAGGTTGGCCAGACGGGCAAGACCGTGGGACCGAAGCTCTATGTTGCCTGCGGCATCTCCGGCGCGATTCAGCACCTGGCCGGCATGTCCGGTTCCGACTGCATCATCGCGATCAACCGCGACCCCGACGCGCCCATCTTCGACGTCGCCGACTACGGCATCGTGGGCGACATCAAGGAAGTCCTCCCCGCACTCACCGCCGAGATTAAAAAACTCAAG
>DCTG01000107.1:0-2432 GCA_002329245.1 Clostridiales bacterium UBA1446 | reverse complement strand
ATGGGCGGAAGGCTTCGTGGTCAAGCCCGGCAGTTTCTTGGAATCCGTTTCAGACCATTCAAACATTGTGCACGGGCCGGCGGGAGCGTACTTTGTATGTTACAAAACGGATGAGAATGGATGATCGATTTGAAAATAACAGGAAACAACCCCATTACGGCTATTGTCGGATGCCTTTGCGTACAGCTTTGCGTCGGTATCCTGTACTTATGGAGCGTGTTTAAAACGCCCGTCGTGCTGTATTTCAGCTGGAACGCCGCGGCGGCCAATATGGTGTCATCCTATATGCTGTTTTCCTTCGTTTCAGGCAATCTGATCGGCGGATATTTTCAGGACCGGACAAACCCAAAATTAGTGGCTGCTATCGGCTGTTTTTTATTCTGCGCCGGCGTATTTCTCTCTTCCCTGCTTACCGCCTCCAACATAGCTCTGATTTATCTGACTTATTGCGTATTGGGCGGCTTAGGCAGCGGCTTTGCGTACGGCAGCGTGATTTCCTGCGTGCAGAAATGGCTCCCGCACCGCTGCGGCTTTGCCTCCGGGCTTTCCGTATCCGCGTTCGGTCTGTCCACCGTCATATTCAGTCCCCTTTCCAAATGGCTGCTCAGCCTTCCGTCTTTTGCCGGCCGGGAAGTCCCCCTGACGTTCCGTACCCTTTCGATCGTATTCTTTCTCATCAGCATGGCCTCCTGTCTCCTGATCCGTCTGCCCTCTGAGGAATACCTCAAGGGTTTGGGCCTGCCGGCAAACGGCGCAGCGGCAAACGGGACGAGCAAAACCCCGCTTCAGGCCATGCGGGAGGCAAACTTCTGGTGCTTGTTCTTCGCCTGTTTTTTTATCAACGCCACCTGGAATATCTGCGTCCCCCTGATCAAGGATTTGGGCATGCAGCGAGGCTTGCCGGAAACCTGGGCCGTCATGACGGTTTCTCTGACCGGCGTCACAAACGCCGCGGGCCGGCTGATTATGGCTTCGGTTTCCGATAAAATCGGTCGGACCGCCACGATAATCCTGCTCTCCTCCATCACCGGCGTATGCGCGCTACTCCTGCTTTTTGCAGGCGGACCGGTTTATACGCTCGTCATATTAGCCATCGCCTTTGCCTACGGAGGCCCTTCCGCCGTCCACCCCGCCATGACCACCGACTTTTTCGGTTCCAAATTCTCCGGAACCAACTACGGAATCGTGATGCTCGCACTCGGCTTTTCCTCCGTTGCCTTCAACGGGCTGTCCAATCTGCTCGTGCACGCGACGGGAGGCTATGCCGCAAGCTTTCTCGTTGCGGCTGCCGCCTCGATCATACCCATTTTTCTGATGCGTGTGATTGCCTCCAATATGAAAAAGTCGGTTGGGCCAGCCGCGGCTGTTCCCAGCGGAATGCTTTCTTCTTCGGAGCACTGAGGGAACTACCCGTATGGACCTGCTTTAATCGCGGAAGATTTGGAGCTTCCTTACGAAGCACCCGCGCGGAGCCTTCTCCTCTTTCGCGGGAACCATAAAATATACGCAGAAAAGGCGTGCCGTTTTGCGGCACGCCTTTCTGTTCTCATTTTTATTGGCGCGTTAAATCAGAGAGCCTAAAACCGCTNNCCCTCAAAGTGATTTTCCTCGTCCACCACGGCGATGGGAAATCTGGCCGCAGCCGCAACGGGAATCAGGTTTGAAATCAGGGTGTCCTTTGACGCCGTGGGCAGATTTCGTATAATCGCTTCGGAAAACTCCGCCTCGCCCGCCCGGACGCGCAGCGCGTCGTCAAGTGTTAAAATACCGACCAGCTCTAATTTGTCGCCCACCACGAACGCGCTGGAAACGCCCTGGTCCCGCATCTGTTTGAGCGCGTTGTTTGCGCCGTCGCGCGAATGGATTAGGCAGGTCGGCGTTTGCATGATGTGCCGGACGGAATAGATCTGCGATTTGTCCGCGCTGTTGATAAAATTCTCGACGTATTCGTCCGCGGGGTTGGACGACATTTCTTCGGGCGTCGCCGTCTGTATGATTCTGCCGTCCTTCATGATGGACACGGTATTACCGAGTTTGAAGGCCTCGTTGATGTCGTGCGTGATGAAGATTACCGTTTTATTGAGCTTTTCCTGAATGGAAAGCAGCTCAAACTGCATATCCCGCCTGACCAGAGGGTCCAGCGCGGAAAACGGCTCATCGAGCAGAAGCACATCCGGGTCAGGAGCGAGAGCGCGAGCGATAGCTACTCTTTGTTGTTGACCTGCCGATAGCTGTCTCGGATAGCGATTCTCAAGGCCATCAATATTCATGGTATGCAGAAGCTGATCAACCTTGGCAAGTATTTCCTGTCTGGATTTATCCTTCAGACCATAGGCAATGTTATCCCTCACGGTAAGATGGGGAAACAGGGCATAGTGCTGAAAAACAAAACCGACCTTGCGTTTCTGCACAGGCAGATTTATTTTGTTCTC
>DCTG01000033.1 GCA_002329245.1 Clostridiales bacterium UBA1446 | reverse complement strand
GAAAATCCAGGACCGGAAAACCAAACGTTTCGCAGAACCGGTAAAGCCATAAGGCGTATTCCGACCAGAGAGGCTCCGCCCGTTCGATATCGGCGAAAGCCGCCCAGTCCTCGCGGATGGGAGGGCAAAAATCAGGCGGGATTCCAATCACTACGGGAAGTCCGCGCGCCGCGAGAAGGTGCGCCATAGCCCCTATGTCGGCCTTTGCCCCGTCCGTGGAGCCGCCGAAGAGCAGGTTGTTTGCGCCGCCCATCAAAAAAACGGCGTCCGGCAGGTGGCGTTCCAGTTCCCAGCGCAGATCCGCGAGCATACCTCCCGTGGTGTTGCCGTTGACTCCCCGGTTGACGAAGGTTACGCCGCACTCCCGCTCGGCAAGCCGCGTCCATACGTCCGCGCGCGAAACCCCATATCCATAGGTCATGCTGTCTCCAAGACAAACTAGTTTCATCGGGCACCTCCGTAACGGTCAAAAAAATAACCTTTTGCTGCATACTCGCCCAAGCTTGCCGCCGGGCAAGAGGGCGCAGTTTTATGGTTATTATACTGCCGGCTGCAGGGATCCGCAAGAAATCCTGCCGGCATTGCGTGAAAAAGCAAACCGATTTACATTTGTTTCGGGCGGGATAAGGCGCAATTCCCGCTTGGAACTATCTTCGCTTTCGGAGGAAAGGAGTTTTAATTAAAATGGGCAAAAAAGTCATTGTCGTCGGCGGCGGCCCCGGAGGATACGTCGCGGCGATACGAGCCGCGCAATTGGGAGCGGAAGTCCACCTTGTGGAAGCGGAAAAATTGGGAGGAACCTGTCTGAACGTGGGCTGCATTCCTACGAAGGCTCTCCTGCATACGGCTGATTTTTATAAAACAGCCGCTGCCAATTCGGTCGCCGGCGTGAAAGTCAATTCGTTGGAGCTTGATTGGCCCGAGGCGCTGGCGCATAAGGAAAAGATCGTCTCCCGCCTCACAAACGGCGTAAGCGCCCTTCTGCGTTACAACAAGGTCGCTGTTCACCCCGGGCGGGCGAAGATTCTGCCCGGCCTTAAGGTCCAAGTGGGGGGGGAGACCCTCGCGGGAGACGCCGTCGTGCTTGCCACCGGTTCCGAAAACGCCTCCATCCGGTTTCCGGGCTGCGACCTGGAGGGTGTGATCGACAGCACGGGAGCGTTAAACCTGCAGGAGCCGCCCAAATCCCTGGTCATCGTCGGCGGAGGCGTGATTGGCATCGAGTTTGCGGCGCTTTACGGCGCATTGGGTACGGAAGTAACCATCCTTGAAATGATGGAAGAAATCCTGCCGCCTGTCGACAGGCAGATTTCCAAATTTCTGCACAAACATCTGGAGCGCTCCGGCGTCCGGATTTTTACGAAGGCGAAACTCACGTCCGTCGAAAAAGCCGGTTTGCAGCTAAGGGCGGAGTTTGAACACGCCGGCGAGAAGAAGAACGCCGTCGCGGATAAAGTCTTGGTAGTGGTCGGCAGAAGACCCCGCACCAAAGGTTTGGGGCTGGAAGCTTTGGGCGTGAAGATGGAGCGCGGCGCCATCTGCGTCGGCGATGCGTTTGAGACCAATCTTCCGGGTCTGTACGCCGTCGGCGACTGCAACGCAAAGCTGATGTTGGCGCACGCGGCAAGCGCGCAGGGCAAGGCGGCGGTGGAGCATATCATGGGGCATAAGCCAAGCTACCATGCCGGCGCGATACCGAGCTGCATTTACTGCACGCCTGAAATTTCCGCGGTCGGCATGACCGAGGAGCAGGCCAAAGCCGCGGGCGTGCGGTATAAGGTCGGTCTTTTCGATTTGAACGGAAACGGCAAGTCCCTCATTGAAGGCAAGGGGGGCGGCATGATAAAGATTATTGCGGACAGCGAGCTCGGCGAGGTTTTAGGCGTTCATATGATCGGGCCCCATGTAACCGATATGATTGCGGAGGCAGCCCTGTGTATGAACTTGGAGGGAACGGTGGAGGATATCGCGCACAGCACCCATCCCCATCCCACCGTCAGCGAGGCCGTGGAGGAAGCGGCAATGGCGGTCTTCGGGAAGGCAATCCACAGCATCTGATCAGAATCAAAAGGAAACCGCGAAGGTTGAATCTTGAAAACGGAAGGATGAACGTTTATGTCAGATTGCAGCAAGGAAGTTTTATTGGGCCTGTATCGAACCATGGTTCGCATCCGCACCTTTGAAGAAACCGCGGCAAGGCTCTTTCAGGACGGCAAATTGGCCGGGTTCCTTCACCTGTACAGCGGGGAAGAAGCCGTTGCGGCGGGCGTGTGCGCCTGTTTGGGCGACGAAGACTGCGTTACCAGCACCCACCGGGGGCATGGTCACTGCATTGCCAAGGGAGCCGATATCAATCGGATGATGGCGGAGCTTTACGGCAGGAAAACGGGCTACTGCAAGGGGAAGGGCGGTTCCATGCATATTGCCGACATCTCCAAGGGCATTATCGGAGCAAACGGCATCGTGGGCGCGGGCATACCCATTGCGGTCGGCGTCGCCTTTGCCCAGAAGTATCGGGGAGAGCAGAACGTAACCGTTACCTTTTTCGGGGACGGGGCTTCCAACCGCGGGACCTTCCATGAGGGCCTCAACATGGCGGCCGCACAGAATCTGCCTGTGATCTTTGTTTGCGAGAACAATCACTTCGGCATGTCCACTCCCTTTGCGGTCCACTCAAAGAACAAGACGATTGCGCAGCGCGCCGCCGCCTACGATATACCCGGCGTCCGCGTGGACGGAAACGACCCCGTGGCCGTCATGGAAGCGGCGGAAGAAGCCGTTAAACGCGCAAGGGCGGGAGAAGGGCCTTCCCTGATCGAGTGCGTTACCTGGCGTCATTACGGCCACTTTATCGGCGACCCGGCGCCTTACAAAAAACTGGAAGATGACAAGAAATGGCGTGAGAACGATCCGATCCCCCGCTTTGAGAAGAAACTCACGGCGGAAGGGATTGCCTCCGCCGACGAACTGGATGCAATCAAAGCCGAAGCGGAGAACGAAATCCAGGCGGCCGTTCGATTTGCGGAAGACAGTCCGTTCCCCGAGGTCGACGTGATGTTTGAAGACCTGTATGTGTGAGCCGGAATAAGAAAGGAGCGCTGAAAGATATGGCAAGAATACTGACCTTTACGCAGGCGATCCGGGAAGCGCAGGAAATTGAAATGGAACGCGATCCGAATGTCTTTTTGGCCGGCGAGGATATCGCCGCTTACGGCAGCGCGTTTGGACAAACCGCAGGTCTTCTCCAAAAATTCGGGCCGCAGCGCGTTGTCGATCTTCCGCTGAGCGAAACCGCGATAACCAGTTTGGGGGTCGGCGCCGCGGCGGTAGGGCTTCGGCCCGTGATTATTCATGACTTTGTCGACTTTATGGGCGTGTGCATGGATGAGGTTTTAAACCAGATGTCCAAATTTGCCTGGATGGTGGGCGGGCAAACGAAAATGCCCATGGTCATCCGCGCGCAGGGAGGCGGCGGAATCGGCGCCGCCGCGCAGCATTCTCAAAGTCTTGAGTCCTTCTTCACGCATATGCCCGGCATCAAGATTGTCGCGGCGTGCACGCCCGCCGATATCAAGGGGCTCTTATCCGCCGCAATCCGTGACGACAATCCCGTCATCGTTTTGGAGCACAAGGGACTGCTTGCCATGGAAGGGGAGGTTCCGGAGGGCGAGTATGTCCTGCCGATCGGAAAAGCCCACATCATAAAAGAAGGAACCGACGTAACTCTCCTGTCTTACAGCCAGATGGTGCACAAATGCGTTGCCGCCGCGGAAAAGCTCGAGAAGGAAGGCGTTCGCGCGGAGGTCATCGATCTGCGCACGCTTGTGCCGTGGGATAAGGAAACCGTATTTGAGTCGCTGAAAAAGACGAACCGCCTGGTCGTCGTGCATGAAGCCATTTGTCAGTCCGGTTTCGGCGCGGAGCTTGTCGCCACTGTGGCGGAAGAGGCGATGGATTGGTTAGACGCCCCGATCAAGCGCGTGGCCGCTCCGTTTACGCATTGCCCGTTTTCACCCCCGCTGGAAGCGGAGTACATACCCAACGAAGAAAAAATCATCCGGGCTGTCAAGGAGATCCTGTGAGACGAATTGAGATGAGGTGAGTGACATGGCGACCGCAATACTGATGCCCAAAATGGGCTTAACCATGAAAAACGCTACCGTTGTGAAATGGCTGAAAGAGGAAGGCGATCCGCTCCGGGAAAAGGAGCCGGTCATGGAAATCGAAACAGAAAAGCTGATCAATCAGGTGGAATCGCCCTGCGACGGGATTTTGCTGAAAAAGGTAGCCAAAGAGGGAGAACGTTACGAAATCGCGGCCGTGTTGGGCTATGTCGGGAAGGCCGGCGAAGCGATTGAAGACGCCGCACCAGCCGCCGCCCAATTCCCCGCCCAATCCCCCGCCGCCGAAGCGTCGGATGCATTGCCCGCGGCTGTGGCCAAGACTCCCGCGGCGGCATCCTCCGGCAAACGCGTGTTTATTTCTCCTTTGGCCAAAAAACTCGCGATCCAGAAGGGGATCGATTTTACGAAACTTCAGGGCTCCGGNNGCATCGTGAAAGCTGATATCCTGCGCGCGGCCGAAAAGGGGGTTTCTGTCCCGGAAGAGGGCGGAGCCGATTTTGGAGCGCCCCGGATACTGAAGGAGATTCCGTACCTCGGAATGCGCCGCGCTATCGGTCAGAATATGCTGCAGTCCTGGCTGCACGTTCCTATGGTAACGCACCATGTAAATGCAGATGCTACCGTTCTGTTGGAGTATTACAAAATGCTCAACAAAGGCGTGGAGGAAAAA
The DNA here is from genome assembly GCA_002329245.1 of Clostridiales bacterium UBA1446. GTDB lineage: Bacteria > Bacillota > Clostridia > Oscillospirales > Oscillospiraceae > UBA1446. The sequence goes on along the minus strand of DCTG01000033.1, from coordinate 3,195 downwards.
GCGGACCGCGTCTCCATAAACGATCTTCTGATGAAAATTACCGCGCACGCGTTAGAGAAGATGCCCGTTATCAATTCCTCGTTATCCGGAGAGGACAAGATCCTCGTTTATGATACCGTTAATCTTGGCATGGCCACCGCGGTGGAAAACGGCCTGATCGTCCCGGTTCTCCGGAATGCGAATAAAAAGAGCCTGCTGACAATCAGCAGAGAATTGAAGGATCTGGCCTACAGGGCCCGCAACGGAGGACTGCAGCCGGAAGACATGCAGGGAGCAACCTTTACCGTATCCAATTTAGGCGGCTACGGATCGGTGGATTATTTCACGCCGATCGTGAACCCGCCGCAGGCCGCGATTCTTGGAATCGGGCGTGTCGTGGAACAAGCGGTGCCAATTTGCGGCGAGATTCAGATCCGGCCCATGTTGGGGCTCTCTTTCACATACGACCACCGTGTGATTGACGGCGCCTTGGCGGCGGAGTTTATGAAGCTGTACTTAAAACTGTTGGAGAACCCCGCCCGTTCCTGCAGCTGAACCCACTTTGGGTTTCCGGGAGTTCGCGGGAAATTTGGAGGATTGCACGATGAAGTACTGGCACACCGGTTTTCTGTCCCGAGATGTGGAAAAGACCGTTTCCTATTTCTGCTCGCTTCCCGGCGTTTCTAAGGATGACTGGACTATCTTTGAGGTCTGTTTCGAGCAGAATGAAATGGTTGTCGGCAACGGGGGCCCGCTGAAGGTGGCTATGGGCCGGGTGGGCGGCATTGGATATGAAATCATTGAGCCTTTGGACGAGAAGTCCTATCACGGGGAACAGCTGAAAAAGCATGGCCCGCTCCTGCATCACATCGCATATGTCTGTGAAGAGGATCAGCAGGAGGCGGTCAGAAGCATGTTGGCTGACGGCGGGGAAATCGTTTGGGAGGCCGTCCATCGCGGCCCCGAACAGGAGGAGCATGTGTATTACATCCGTTCCGAACGAAACGGCTTCATTTATGAGCTTCTCAACTGCTGCCCCTTTCCTCTTTAAACGATATCGGATCTTCTCGTTTTCCCAGGTTCCGCGCGGGACTGGGGAATGTGCGCCGCGCAGGATCTCCGTCTCGCAAACGGATCTGTGCGGCGGCCGTAAAATCCGAGGCTTGTGTACCGCAGGATACAACCATAGCAAAAGCGTGAATTCTGATATACTGCTGCGAAGAAGGGAGGATTGAAATGGCGATACGAGTAGTGGCAAGAGAAAAGCTGCAAAGCGGGAAAAAGGAAGAACTTCTCCCCCTCTACCGCGAAATGGTGGAAGCGACGAGGAAGGAAAAAGGCTGTATCTCGTACAACCTGCACGAATTGGTCGAGGACGCCGATGTCCTTGCTATGATTGAGACCTGGGAAAGCCGGGAAGCGTTGGACGCGCACATGAAAAGCGAGCACTTTCAGCGTCTGATCCCGCAGATCGGGAAGTATACCGCGCAGCCGCCCCGCATCGAGATATATGAGGAAATCCTTTAGATTCCGTACGGAACGAAAAAACAGCCCCGTGAAAGGCTTTGCCTTAGCGGGGCTGTTTTTGCCGCCCGCACGGAAAACGGTATCGAGCGGCCGGCTTGATAAATGCCTACAGTATCCTGCGCATAGTTTTCTCAAAAAACAAATCTATTTCCTCGAAGCGGATATTTGGGATATAGAGAGCTTCCAGATAATCGTGCAGGATTTTCGCTCGTTTCATTGTCGCGAGCGCAAGCGAAATACAGCGGTCAAATTCCTCGTAGTTTTGACTTAAGTCTTCTTCATAACGCGTTTGTGTCTCCGGTTTCAAATACTCCCGCATATCTATTGTCCTATGTTTTATTGCCTTTGCACTGTGATACGGATTGGAAGTTATGAAGGCAGCCTGCAGAGCCGGGATCAGCAGGTGGTCGATTTTGTATGGGCTCAGCGCGCAATAGAACGCTTCGATATCGCAGCCGCGCTCCAGCGCGGCCAATTTGATTTTTTCCAAAACGCGGTGTTCTCCGGTTCCGAGACCGCCGGTAAACTCGTAGACCTGATACCCTGCGAGCAGCGAATCGAGATAATTGCAGGCGCCGTCCGGCGTCAGGGCGCTGGCAAAAAGGCTTCTCTGCTTCCCATTTTCCGCCGCCCCGGCAAAGCCGCCGAACAGTGAGGAAAGCAGTGTTGCCGTCAGTTCGTTTTCCATTGCGGAATGAACCGCTCCGGAATAGATTGCCGAGCTGGATTCGTAAATTGCTGCCGCGGCCTTGAGATACGCATAGGATCGTGCAAATACAGAAGAGATTTCCTTGTTGGTGCTGATGATTTCATCCTTATGCGCGCGAATGCCACCTTCGTTCCAGAAATCGCCGAAGTTCAGGATTTCGTCGACGGCTCCGGGCGTTTTGGGATCCACAATATGAGGAGCGGTACCGTCAATGAGCGCTACTTTCCGCGCGGGAATTTGAATGCCGTCTAAGGAATCGGGATCGGAGGAACAGTGAAAATATTCGACGTCGTATCCCTTCTCAAGCGCTTTTTCACCGATGCGTTTTATAAACGTGGATTTTCCGACGCCGGGACCGCCTTTCAGGATAAAAATTTTGTCGGCTTCCTCCTGCGCGATAATATTGCCGTAATAACTGAAGAAACCAAGAGAAGTGTTTCCACCCGCAAAAAAGTGCCGGGTTTTAGCCTCAGACATTTTAATTCCTCCCATTGTAGATAGCCCTTAGTATTCCCTCCGTACAATATATGCATTTACGCGGGAGGCGCGATATGAAAAAACGGCTAAAATAGAAACCTTCTGAAGTCGGCGGCGACGATTTCAGAAGGCAAGGGAGAATTTATGCAATTTCAAGCAGATTCAGTTTGGCGGACTGCGTTTTTCCACATGCCTGCGGATCGCCTCATAGGTTTCCTCACTCAGATCGTGCTCGATTTTGCAGGCATCCTTCCAGGCCGTGTCCTTGTCGACGCCCAAAGCGATCAGGTATTTCGCCAAAAACTTATGGCGCTCATAGATGCGGGTGGCGATTTCCAGGCCGGAATTGGTAAGCGTGATATAGCTGTCTTTATCCATAGTGATGTATCCGTTTTCTCTCAGCCTCTTAGTGGCGTAAGATACGCTGGGCTTTTTAACTCCTAATTCCTCCGCAATGTCGATGGAACGGATATAGCCGTGCTTTTCCCGAAGCATCAGCATCA
>DCTG01000199.1 GCA_002329245.1 Clostridiales bacterium UBA1446 | reverse complement strand
TCCTTCAACGTCCGGGGCGGGCGGTGCGAAGCCTGCGCCGGGGAAGGACTTCTGAAAATTGAGATGCATTTTCTCCCCGATATCTACGTTCCCTGCGAGGTCTGCCACGGAAAGCGCTATAACCGGGAAACCCTCGAGGTGCGCTATAAGGGGAAAAATATTCACGAAGTTTTGGAAATGACCGTGGAAGAAGCCATGCCCTTTTTTGAAAACCTCCCCAACCTGAGACGAAAGCTCGAAACCCTTTACGATGTGGGGCTCGGTTACATCCGCCTCGGCCAGTCGTCCACCACGCTCTCCGGGGGAGAGGCCCAGCGCGTGAAGCTTGCCTCCGAGCTCTCCAAGCGCTCCACGGGAAGCACTATTTATATCTTGGACGAACCCACTACCGGGCTTCACACCGCCGACGTGCATAAGCTGATCGAAGTGCTCAGCCGCCTTACGGACGCGGGAAATACGGTGGTCGTGATTGAGCATAATCTTGACGTGATCAAGACGGCCGACTATATTATCGACCTCGGCCCGGAGGGCGGGAACGAAGGCGGAACGTTAGTCTGCTGCGGTACGCCGGAACAGGTGGCGTCCTGCCCCGCCTCTTACACGGGGCAGCACCTCAAAAAGGTTTTATGATGCCCACCTTCTTCGGTTCCTTCCCATCGCGGGGCACACCGGTTGCCGCTCCGCTATCCTCATGCTATAATGTTGAATATTATAATTTTTTCCATGACAGGAACAGAATCGGAGAGAATCGGCTTGAGCACATTTGAATGGATGAACACAACCCCCTTGGGCGAATGGCTTCTTACGCTTCTGGTATCTATGGTTCCGGTGCTCGAGCTTCGGGGAGGAATCCCGTTCGGCATAGCGTTGGGGCTGGATCCCTGGGCTTCCTTTTTCGCCAGCGTCATCGGCAACCTGATTCCCATCCCGTTTATTATTTTATTTATCCGGCGGATTCTCAGCTGGATGCGGCAATGGGGCGGATATGCCGCGCGGTTTTCCGAATGGCTGGAACGCCACGCAATAAACCGCTCGGAACAAGTCCGGAAATACCAGCTGCTCGGGCTTTGTCTGTTCGTGGCAATTCCGCTGCCCGGCACCGGCGCGTGGACCGGCGCGTTGATTGCCGCCCTTTTGAACATTCGCCTCAAGTCCGCTTTCCCCACAATTGGAATCGGCGTACTTATGGCAGGATTTTTGATTCTCGGCCTGACATACGGTTTTACCGCGATCTTTTTGACCTAAACGTTATAAAACGGACGTTTTTTCTCTCCGGTGCATAAAATGAACCGGAGGTGAACAGATTGAACGTCGTTTTTGATGTCCTGACCGCCCTTCTGACAGCAGCGGGCGCGCTTGCGATCGGCTGGGTGCTGTTCGGGCGGCTGGTAGCCCCCGTGGGCGCGGAATGCTTCGGAAATGTGTTCGCGGTCGTCTGCGCGGAAGGTAGCGGAGCCGACCTGCAGCATGCGATTGACGGCCTTTTATGGCTGAACCGGAACGGCCTGTCCGCCTTCCGCATCGTGATCGCGGATGCGGGCTTAAACGAGGAGGGGCGCAGGGTAGCCGCTTCCCTTGCCGCACGGCAGACGCAGGTTTCCGTTTGTCCGCTGGATCAGCTGGACAACCGGATCACAGCGAATCTGGAATAACATCGTTTGCGGGGTACATCATCGTGGAGGAAGACGGACTGATTCAATTGGAAGGCAAAGTGGCCGCCCTTGTTTTTCAGAATGAGGAAACCGGCTATGCCGTCCTCCGTCTGGAGACAGCGGAACACGGTTTCGTTGTCGCCGTCGGCTGCATCCCGTGCGCCGCGCCCGGTGAAACCCTTTTCCTTCAGGGACGCTGGACGCGCCATCCCTCATACGGCGAACAATTTCGTGCCGAGCGCGCCGAGCGCCGCCTTCCCGCCGGCGCATCCGCCATTTTAGACTACCTTTCTTCCGGTGTAATACGGGGCATTGGACCCGCCACCGCGCGCCGGCTGGTGGACGCGTTCGGCGACGAAACGTTGGACGTTCTGGAAAGAGAGCCGGACCGGATTGCCGCCCTGAAAGGGGTCACACGGACAAAGGCGTACGCCTGGAGCGAAGGATACCGCGTTCAGACCGGATTGCGGCGGCTCATGGAGTTTTTGGGAAAGCACGATCTTCCCCATCAGCTCGGAATTTTACTGTTTCGCAGGTTCGGGCAGCTTGCCTTGGACGCTATCCGCGATAATCCATATCTGCTTGCCGGCGAGCCGTACGGGCTGGAGTTTTCCGCCGCTGACCGGCTCGCCATTGCCCTTCAGATCTCCGCCGAAGATCCGCGCCGCCTGGAAGCCGGCATTCTATTTGAACTGGAACATAATCTGGGCAACGGACATAGTTTTCTTCCGCGCGGAAAGCTGCTGGACGCCGCCTCCCGCCTGCTTGGCGCGGATCTTGCGCCTCTCGAACGATGCCTAGACGCGTTGATCGAGCGGCGAATCATCATCTGCGAATCCGTTTCGGAGGAAGAAGCCTGCTATCTATCCGAACTGCATCACGCGGAAACCGAAACAGCCGAAGCCCTTCGGATGCTCTGCGCCGGACAGTTTGAACCGCCGCGGAATTTGGATGAGCTGATCGGCCGGACGGAGGCGGAACAGGGCATCTCCTATGCGCCGCAGCAGCGCTTGGCCGTAGAGCTGGCCGCGCGGCACCCGCTCCTGCTTCTCACAGGAGGGCCGGGCACCGGAAAAACCACTACCGTACGAGCAATTTTATCTCTTTTTGATACGTTTGGATTTCATACCGCCCTCGCAGCGCCCACAGGCCGCGCCGCCAAGCGGCTGAGCGAACTCTGCTTCCGGGAGGCGCAAACCATTCACCGCCTGCTGGAAGCGGGTTACCACGGCGGAGACGGGGCGCTGTCCTTCGGGAGAAATGCGGACAACCCCCTTCCCGCCGACGCGGTCATCGTAGACGAAGCGTCCATGCTCGACATTTTGCTGATGCACGCGCTGCTTCAAGCACTGAAACCGGGCTGCCGCCTCATTTTGGTCGGAGATGCTCACCAGCTTCCTTCCGTCGGCCCCGGCAATCTGCTCTCCGACCTTCTTCGCTGCGGACGGATTCCTTCCGTGGAACTGACCGAAATATTCCGTCAGGCCCGGGAGAGCGCCATCGTCATGAACGCGCACCGGGTAAACCGCGGCGAACCGCCGGACCTTCGCAATCAATCCGCCGATTTCTTTTTTCTCCGCCGGCGGGACGGCGCGCAGACTGTGGATACCATCTTGGAGTTATGCAAAACCCGGCTCCCGGAGCGGCTCGGCATCGACCCCGCTCAGATACAGGTTCTCTCACCCACCCGGCTGCGCACGGCGGGGACAAACAATCTCAACCGCCTGCTGCAGGAGGCGCTGAACCCGCCGTCGGTAACAAAGCGGGAACGCCGCTTCGGCGACACCGTGTTCCGGGAAGGCGACAGGGTCATGCAGACGAAAAACAACTATGACATACTATGGCAAAGCCCGGACGGGCATCGGACCGGGTACGGCATTTATAACGGCGACATCGGCCGCATTCTGCAAATAGACGTTCCCGGTGAAACCGTTACGGTGGAGTTTGACGACCGCCGGGCGGAATACACCCCCGACCTTCTCGGCGAACTGGAACTTGCCTATGCCATGACCGTGCACAAGGCCCAGGGCAGCGAATACAAGGCCGTAATCCTTGCCGCTTCCTCGGCGCCGGGAAGGCTGTTATCCCGCAGCGTACTGTACACGGCGATTACACGCGCGCGGGAGCTGCTGATTCTCGTAGGGGACGATGATTTGATCGCCCGCATGGCCGCGAACAACCGCCAGCAGCGCCGTTACAGCGGACTTCGCTACCGGCTGGCAGGTGGAAGTTCTCCGTAGTCTCCCGCAATCCTGAACCCAAAATCGCCAGCGAAAGGGGCGCCACAGTATGAAAAGGACTATTTTCTCGCTTTTCTTAGACCTGCTTTTTCCGCCGCGCTGCATTTTCTGCCGCAAGCTCCTGAAAAACAAAGAAAAGGGGTTTTGTCAGGCCTGCAGAGAGAATCTGCCCTTTACCCGGGGCGGCGAGGCGGTGCAGACCGGTCAGTTTTTCACCTGCTGCGTATCGCCGCTTTACTACAGCGGCAAAGTGCGCGAATCCCTGCAGCGCTATAAATTTGCCGGGGCGTCCCAGTATGCCGCCTATTACGGCACCCTCCTGGCGGAAGCCATCCGAGAACATCTCTCCAATCGGTACGACCTCATTACCTGGGTGCCGCTGTCGGAAGACCGTCTGAAAAAGCGCGGTTACGACCAGGCTATGCTGCTTGCCCTGGCCACCGCCCTGAATTTAGACGACGTTGCGGTGGACACCCTGAAGAAACTCGTGGACACGCCGATGCAGTCCGGTCTGGTCGAGGCGGACGCCCGAAGGGCGAATGTGCTCGGCGTATATTTGGTTTCCGATCCCGCTCTCGTGTCCGGAAAACGAATTTTGCTCATCGACGATATTATCACGACCGGCGCAACGCTCTCCGAGTGCGCCAGGACTCTGCTCTCCGCCGGCGCTTCGGAAGTCGTCTGCGCCGCGCTTGCCAGAAGCGAGAAAAAACAATAAAAAAACTTTTGTCTTTTCCAGTAAAGTTCTGTATAATAAAAAATACCGTTTCACGGATAGAACTCCCGAAATACGGGCAAACTGATTTGTACGGGAAAAGGTTCGAGGTGTAACATATGTTCAACTTCAGCAAAGATATCGGCATCGATCTTGGCACCGCGTCCATTTTGATTTATATTAAGGGGAAGGGCATCGTCCTGCGGGAGCCTTCCGTTGTCGCTTTGGATAAAAACACGGNNGAGGAAGCGCAGCGCATGCTTGGCCGTACCCCCGGCAATATTGTGGCGATCCGCCCCCTGCGCGAAGGAGTCATATCCGATTACGACATGACGGAGCGCATGCTCAAGGAACTTTTGCGGAAGGTTACCTCCTTCCGAATCTTCAAGCCGCGCGTCGTCATCTGCGTTCCTTCCGGCATTACCGAGGTTGAGGAGCGCGCCGTGGTCGACGCGGGAATCCAGGCCGGCGCCCGCCAGGTCTTTTTAATCGAGGAGCCGGTTGCCGCGGCCATCGGCGCGGGAATCGACATTACGCAGCCGGACGGCCACATGGTGNNCATGGTGGTCGACATCGGCGGCGGGACAAGCGATATCGCGGTCATTTCCCTCTCCGGAATTGTGGAGTCCTCTTCCATTAAGATTGCCGGCGACCAGTTCAACGAGGCCATCATCAAGTACATACGTCGGAAGCACAACGTGCTGATCGGCGAACGTACTGCTGAGGACCTGAAAATCTCCATCGGATGCGTTTTCCCCCGTCCGGAAGAGCAGACGGTGGAAATTAAGGGCCGCTGCCTCATGACGGGTCTGCCGCGCGTGTTCCAGGTCAATTCCAGTGAAATGATCGAGGCCTTCGAGGAAGTCAGCGAGCGTATCTTGGAAGCCATCCACGGCGTTCTGGAACGCACCCCGCCCGAACTCGTGGCGGACATCTCCACCAACGGCATCGTTCTCACAGGCGGCGGAAGCCTTGTCTGGGGATTCGACAAGCTGATTGAAGCCCGCACCGGCATCGAAACGCACGTCGCGGACGACGCGGTCTCCTGCGTTGCGTACGGAACGGGCAAGGCGCTTGAATCGCTCGGCTCCATGCAGGAGGGCACCATGAACCTTTCCCGCAGGAGACAGATGAGCCGCTAAGGCGGTATCCGCAGACAGCCAAATAAAACACTGCGCCCCGTTTCCGTTTCCGGAAACGGGGCGTTTCGTTCCCCCGGCACTCAGGCCCTTCCGATATCCTTGCGGTACTCCATATCCTGAAACGAAATGAGACCCGCGGCTTCATACGCGCGCGCGATCGCCCCCTCCAAGGTGGACGACGCGGCGGTCACCCCGAGCACGCGCCCCCCGGCGGTCAGGATTTCTCCGTTTCCTCCGCGCTTTGTTCCCGCATGGAATACCATTGCCTTCTCCTGCGCAAGGGTCAATCCCCGGATGGGATAGCCGGTCCGGTATCCGCCGGGATATCCCCCGCTTGCCAGCACGACGCAGCAGCTGAAACGAGAGGTCCATCGGACCTCGCAGCGATCCAAGGTGCCCTTACAGCAGGCTTCCATAATCTCCAGCAGGTCGCTCTCCAAAAGCGGAAGGACCGCCTGCGCTTCCGGGTCTCCGAAGCGGGCGTTGTATTCCACAACCTTCGGACCGGAAGGAGAAAGCATCAGCCCGAAGTACAAAACCCCCTGAAACAGCCTTCCCTCCGCCTCCATCGCGCGGATGGTGGGCAAAAAGATCCGCGCTCTGCAAAGCTCCATGAGTTCCGGCGTAAAATCCGGTACCGGCGCGATCGCGCCCATTCCCCCGGTGTTCGGCCCCCGGTTTCCGTCATAGGCCCGCTTGTGATCGCGGGACGCCGGCATGGGAAGAAGCGTCTTCCCGTCGGTAAAGCAGAGCACCGTCACCTCCGGTCCGGTCATACACTCCTCAATCACCACTCGGGCGCCGGATTCTCCGAACGCGCGGTCTTCCATGCAGTTTATTACGGCCGCCTCCGCTTCCTCCACGGTCTGAGCCACCACAACTCCCTTGCCTAGCGCCAGGCCGTCCGCCTTGACCACGATAGGGGCCCCCTTCCGGCGGACATAGGCAAGCGCCGGCTCGATTTGGTCGAACACCTCGAAATCCGCGGTGGGAATCCCGTACTTGCGCATCAGGTTTTTCGAGAATACCTTGCTGCTTTCCAAAATGGCCGCCTTTTTTCGCGGCCCGAACGCCGGGATGCCCGCCTGCGCCAGCGCGTCCACCAGACCGAGGGCGAGCGGATTGTCCGGCGCGACCACTGCAAAATCCACGCCGTTCCGGAGCGCAAACTCCGTCACGCCGGCAAGATCCGTTGCCGCGATGGGAACGCATTCCGCCAATTCGGCAATGCCGCCGTTCCCGGGGACGCACCATAATTTCTCCGCGCGGGGACTTTTGGAAAGAGCCCACACGATGGCGTGTTCCCGTCCTCCGCCGCCCACCACAAGCACCTTCATCTTCCGGCCTCCTTCGACGCTTGATCCATATCCGCCCGATGCGCCGTTTGCATCCGGCAGGAAATTACTTTTGTTATATCGTATTTTCCGTCTTAGCGTCAAGTCATTTTCGGGCAGCCGGTCCGTTTTCGAAAAACCGTTCANNAGGAAAAGGCGGTTTTTTGTATCATGGGAAAACCCTTAGGAATAGAATGGAACATCGCTCCGAATGACAGCCTCCGGGCCGTTCCTTTCCGGCCCGCCTCCTGCCTTTCTTTTTAGCCGCCGCATGTCCTCCCGCGATGACATTGTGCCAATAACACCTCCGGCAAACAGAATTAATCTTGAAAGGAGCCGCTTTTATGCTGTCCGTTCCCATCCTTCTGCTGCTCAACGGCATCTTCTTCTCGCTCCGGCTCTCCGGAAGCGGAAACTCCTTCCCCCGTCCCCTGCACGCGGAGGAGGAACAGGCTTATCTGGAACGGTGCGCCGCGGGCGACCTGCATGCCCGGAATCTATTGATCGAACACAATCTCAGGCTGGTAGCGCACATCATTAAGAACAAAGCAAACAAAAGGAGACTTCTCGTACTCCGCGTAAAAACGGCTTTCGTTTATTAGAGTAATGGCAAGACGCACCAGCCTTCCCCGGCTGCTAAGTTTTACGACAATCCGCTCCACGCCGGCCGCCACAAGTTCGGTGTCAATCCCGTCCGCAAAACGCAGCTTTCTGTCGAGCCACTCCCTGATCTGGGGTACGCGTTTTTCAAACGCGCCTGCGCTCCGCATCTCCGCCAATAGCGCCTGCCTGCGCATCTTCAGCTTTTCCGCCTGCCGGTTCATGCCCTCATTGCGGCTTTTCAGCTCTTCAAGACCGATCGCGCCTTCTATGTGAAGCTGCAGCAGACGCTCTTTTTTTGCGTGAAGCGCCCCCAGTTCGCGCTCAATCCGCGCGATCTCCCGCCCCGGGTCGCTTTCTTCTCCCGACCTTCTCAGTACGGACAAAAGGCGGGAAATGAGCGCTTCCCGNNAGCGTTCCATAAAAATGCGCGCCAAAATTGCGTCAAGTTCCTTCGTTTCAAGCTGCGGCGCCTGACATCCGGTTCTGCCCCGCCGGCGGTAGACGCCGCACTGCCACACCTCTTTTTCCCCTCTCCCGCTTTTCAGAACCTGCCTGTGATACGACGTCCCGTGTTCTTCACAGATAATCTTCCCGCTGTAGGCATACCGGTTTTGGAAGGAGTGCGTATTCTGCTTCCACTGCGCGCTGCGCATCCGGTAGAGGGCGTTTGCGCGCTCCCAGAGTTCCTCCGACACAAGGGCGGGAATGTTCGGATCCGGATGACAGACCCATTCCCGCCGGTCCAAAAACACCGTCTTTTTGCTGCGGTAGTCGACGGAGCGGCTTTTGTTCCCGCAGTACCACCCCTTGTACTTGGGATTTATAAGGATGTTCCGGATTGTCACGGGGTTAAACGCCGTGCCGCTCCGGCTGAGATACCCGCGCGCGGTGAGTTCCTGCGAAATCCGGCGAAATCCGAGTTTTTGATCCGCATAAAGCCCGAAGATCAGGCGGACGGCTTCCGCCTCCGCTTCGTTGACTGTCAGGCGGCCGTTTCGCTTATCATATCCCCAGATTGCGCCGTTCCCGAGCACCCGGCCGTTTTTGATGGACTGCCGGAAGCCGAACTTCAGACGTTCGCTGAGTTTTCGCACCTCGTCCTGCGCGACGCCCGCCATGACCACCAGACGAAATTCGCTGTCCGTGTCGAGCGTGTTCAGATTGTCGTTTTGGAACAGCACGCCCACGCCGTCCTCCAAAAGCTGCTGCGTGTACTGGATGCTGTCGAGCGTGTTGCGGGAAAAGCGGGAAATTTCTTTCGTAACGATAAAATCGAAGCGCCCGTGCTGCGCGTCCGCGATCATGCGCAGAAAGCTCTCGCGCCTGTATGTACTGGTTCCGGAGATACCCTCGTCCACATAGCCGGGCACATAGACCCAGTTCGGGTTCTTCTGAATGAAGTCCGTATAATATTGTATCTGGTTTTCAAGGCTCCCCTGCTGCTCCGTTTTGTCCGTGGAGACACGGGCATAAAAGGTGACGCGCAGGGGCAGGTCAAAAACCGACCGGCCCATGCGCATCTCTTCGCGGATCTTCCGAATGTCCATACGATTCTTTCATCCCTCCGCCTTGTCGTTTTCAGGTCCGACATCGCTTTGAAAGCGTCTGCTGTCAAAAACACGGGAATTGCAGGCGGCGATGTACTCCTCCTGCGTAATGACTTCCCGCTCCCGCAGGCGTTTGAGCAGAGCAAGTGCAATGTCCCGGTCAAGCTCCGTCATCTGCAATCCCTCCTTTTTTGAAAGGTATGCAGAAGTCATCCGCGCTTATGCAAGATCGCACCCGACCCTATACATCTAGTAAATAACGGCACATTCTCGTCTTTTCAAAAAAGGAGGCAAGCCCGGAAACGCTGGGCATGAAAACTGCCGCTTTCCTTATTCCGTACGCTCATGCACGCTCGCTTTTCGGCGCTTTGAAGCTTGCGCCGCTTCGGGGAGGATGCTACAATAAACGAGTCAATTCAAACAGAAAGAAAGTGCTTTACTATGATCGACGTCGCTCAAATCTGCGAAATTCTCATGCTCTGTATCTTCGGAGCGTCCTGGCCGTTTAACATCGCAAAATCCATCCGCTCCCGCACCGCCAAGGGGAAAAGCGTCATGTTTGAAATTCTGGTCGTCATTGGCTACGGCTTTGGACTTTACAGCAAAATCTGGACTTGGCAGCAAGGCGGCGTCCTCGCCTACTCCACATGGTTCTATGTTGCCGATATTGCAATGGTCTGTATCGACATCGCGCTGTATTTTCGGAACACAAAGCTCGACCGTGTGCGCGACACGAAAACAGTATAGGGAAAAGCGGCAGAGCGGGAAAACGTTCTGCCGCTTTTTCCGCTTTCCGTCGTTCCGCGCGTTTTCAGAAAATTCACATTTTCCGTATTGACATCGAATTCTGTCGTGCTAAACTATTTCACAGTGTGAACTAGTTAGGAGGCGCACAATGGATTATCATGCGTTGGCAGTTGAACTGTTCGACATCATTACACTCATGCAGCGGAGACATCTGGAACGGCAGATCAGTGCACTCACGGAAGGCGAAATGGCGACCCTCGGTTATCTTGACCGTTCGGGCGACGGCCGCACGATCAGCGAGCTCAGTCAGGCACTGACGATTGGTGCGCCGCGCGNNGCGTCACGGCCATCGTCAACAGTCTCGTCAAAAAGGGATTTGTGACGAAGCGCTTCGGAACGCGCGACCGGCGCGAGATCTACGTCGACATCACGCCGGAGGGCCGCAGTTACGGGCGGGAGCGCTACGAAGCAACGATATCGCGCTTGCAACAAACGCTGGAGGGTCTCGGTGAAGACGATGCCACGGAATATGTGCGGCTTCTCAAACGCGTCGCGGAGATCCGCTCCAAAAGCGGCGACGATGCCTGCTGCTGAATCGTTTTTTCTTTTCCGGGAATGCTTCACCCCATGAAATAAAAATGAAAGGCGGAATTTTGTAGAATATGCTGAAAATCTTGAAATATATGCGCAAAAAAGACTGGTGGCTGGTGGCGGTCAGCGTCATCTTCATCGTTTCGCAGGTCTGGCTGGACCTTCGTCTGCCGGACTACATGGCCGACATCACGCGGCTCGTCGAAACACCGGGCAGCCAGATGGCGGACATCCTCACGGCCGGCGGAAAAATGCTGCTGTGCGCACTCGGCTCTCTCGCCTCATCCATCCTCGTTGCGTGTTTTGCCGCGCGCGTCGCGGCCGATTTCGGTGCGCAGCTGCGTGAAAAGCAGTTTGACCGCGTGGAAGCCTTCTCCATGGCGGAGATCGGCGGCTTTTCAACCGCAAGTCTGATCACCCGTTCGACGAACGACGTCACACAGGTGCAGATGATCGTGGCCATGGGTCTGCAGGTCTTCATCAAAGCGCCGATCACGGCAGTCTGGGCCATCACAAAGATCGCCGGCAAGGGCGTTGAATGGACCGCGGCGACCGGCGTCGCCGTGCTTGTCCTCATCGGGATGATCTCAATCATCGTGACCTATGCGGTTCCGAAGTTCCGCCGCATTCAAGGGCTGACCGACAATCTCAACCGTGTCACACGCGAGAATCTCACCGGTCTGCGCGTCGTACGCGCGTACAATGCCGAACACTATCAGGAAGCCAAATTTGAAAAAGCCAACGTGGAACTCACCGAAAACAATCTCTATGCTTTCCGCGTCATGGCCATCATGCAGCCCGGCATGCAGATGATCTCGAACGGTCTGGCGCTCGCAATCTACTGGATCGGCGCCTATCTCATCAACAGCGCCGGCATGATGGACAAAATGACCCTGTTCTCAAACATGGTAGTCTTTATGAACTACGCCATGCAGGTCGTCATGTCCTTTATGATGCTGAGCATCATCTTTCTGATGCTGCCGCGCGCCTCCGTCGCGGCAAAGCGTATCACGGAGGTCATTGAAACGGAGCCGACCATCCTCGACGGCACAAAGACCGCCTCCCCCGCCGGACTGCGCGGCGAGATCGAGTTCAGAAATGTCAGCTTCAGATACCCGGGCGCCGCGGACTCCGTGCTTGAAAACGTCAGCTTCACGGCGCATGAGGGCGAGACCGTCGCCTTTATCGGTTCAACCGGCAGCGGCAAATCGACCCTTATCAATCTCGTTCCGCGTTTCTATGACGCGACCGAAGGGCAGGTCCTCGTTGACGGCGTGGATGTCCGCGAATACACGCAGCACGCGCTGCACAGCAAGTTCGGCTATGTTCCGCAGACGGCGGTCCTCTTTGCGGGCAGCNNCGCCTATGGTGAAACCGACGCCGCGGCGCCGACGGACGACGATATCCGCAGAGCGATCGCCACGGCCCAGGCAAGTGATTTTGTAGACAATCTCCCCGACGGATATGACGGAGCTGTCGCACAGGGCGGAGCAAACTTCTCCGGCGGTCAAAAGCAGCGTCTCTCCATCGCCCGCGCGATCTGCCGCAAACCGGAGATCTATATCTTTGACGACTCGTTCTCCGCACTCGACTACAAAACGGACAGCACCCTGCGCGCGGCGCTCAAGCAGGACGGTCGGAAGGTCACGACCCTCATCGTCGCGCAGCGTATCGGCACAGTGCTCGACGCCGACCGCATCGTCGTTTTGGACGAGGGCAGAGTCGTCGGCATCGGCACGCATCAAGAGCTCATGCAGAGCTGTCCGGTCTATCAGGAGATCGCGCTCTCTCAGCTTTCAAAGGAGGAACTTGCGTAATGGCAAAAGACGAATATACCATCGGTCAGGAAAAGCCGCAGCGGCCGCGGCCGCACGGTCCGGGCGCTGTCAGCGCGGTTGAAAAGCCTACCGACTTCAAGGGCACCTGGGCAAAACTCATTGCCTACTGTTCCTCGCAGAAACTCGCGTTCCTCGTGGCGCTCGTCTGTGCCGCGCTCGGCTCGATTCTCACGCTCATGGGCCCGAGCCGCCTGAGCAAGATCACGAATCTCATCACCGACGGTTTTATGACCGGCATCGACCTTGACGCCGTCGTCAAGATCGCGGTGTCGCTCGTCGTCATCTACAGCGTGAGCGCGGTCGCGACCTTCACGCAGGGCTATATCATGGCGACAGCCACACAGAAAATCGTGAAAAGCATGCGCACGGACGTTTCCAAAAAAATCAACCGCGTTCCGGTCTGGTTTTACAATAAACACTCCTTCGGTGATGTTTTGAGTCTCGTCACAAACGACGTTGACACGATCGGGCAGACGCTCAACCAGAGCATCGGCATGCTCGTTTCGAGCGTGACGCTCTTTGTCGGCTCGCTCATCATGATGCTTGTGACAAACGGGACCATGGCGCTCGCCGCCATTCTGGCGTCTCTGCTCGGTTTCATGCTGATGATGCTCATTATGTCCCGCTCGCAGAAATACTTCTCCATCCAGCAGCGCAACCTCGGCGCGATGGACGGTCACATCGAAGAGATCTACGCAGGCCACAACGTCGTCAAAGCCTACAACGGCGAGCGCGCGGCAAAGGAGACCTTCGACGAAATCAACGGCAAGCTCTGTGACAGCGCGTTCAAGTCGCAGTTCCTCTCGGGTCTAATGATGCCGCTGATGATCTTTGTCGGCAGTCTCGGTTATGTCTCCGTCTGCGTCACGGGCGCGTCCCTCGCGCTCATCGGAAAAATTCCTTTCGGTGACATCGTCGCGTTCATGGTCTATGTCCGCCTCTTCACCCAGCCGCTCTCCCAGATGGCGCAGGCCTTCACGAATATGCAGTCCGCCGCCGCCGCGAGTGAACGTGTCTTTGCCTTCCTCGAAGCCGAGGAGATGGCCGACGAGAGCGAAAAGACAAAGCGTCTGGAGAACATCCGCGGAGAGGTGGATTTCAGTCATGTTCGTTTCGGCTATGAGGACACGGATGTGACCGTTATCCACGACTTCTCGGCGCAGGCAAAGCCCGGCCAGAAAATCGCGATCGTCGGACCAACAGGCGCGGGTAAGACGACGATGGTAAATCTTCTCATGCGATTCCACGAATTGCAGGGCGGCGAGATCCGCATCGACGGCATTCCGACGACCGAAGTCCCGCGCGGAAATGTCCACGACCAGTTTTGCATGGTCTTGCAGGACACATGGCTCTTTGAGGGGACGATCCGCGAGAACGTCGTCTACTGCAAGGAGGACGTCACGGATGAGGAGGTCGAACGCGCCTGCCGCGCCGTCGGCATCCACCACTTCATTAAAACGCTCCCACAGGGCTATGACACCGTGCTGACCGGCGAAATGAGTCTGTCTGCCGGTCAGCGCCAGCAGCTCACCATCGCCCGCGCGATGGTAAGAAACGCGCCGATGCTTNNAATGCTCGCGAAGCCGCCGATGCTCATTCTCGACGAGGCGACAAGCTCCGTCGACACGCGCACCGAGCTGCAGATCCAGAAAGCGATGGACCAGCTCATGGAAGGCCGCACCTCCTTGGTCATCGCGCACCGGCTCTCAACGATCAAAAACGCCGACCTCATTCTGGTTATGAATAACGGCGACATCGTAGAAAGCGGCACGCACGACGAGCTGCTTGCCAAAGGCGGCGCCTATGCCGAGCTCTATAACAGCCAGTTTGCCTTGCAANNTGTGCGGTCTCCGCTTTTTCATCCGATTTCGCGCTGCGGCGCGCAAAAAGCAAGGACTATTTCGACAAATCGAACACCATGACATTCTGGCCGTTTTTGAAAGCATAGTCGTGACCTGTGTTCAAAAGCATACACTTGGCCGTTTTGCCCGTATGCTTCGTAAANNTGTCCCAGCTCCGACCGCCGTCCTCCGAATAGACGCCGGTCGACACAGCGATGATCGAAGGCTTTTCCTGCTCCGCGAGGAAGGTGGTGATGTCGTTTACCGCCTGTGAGCTGCGCTTCGTAAAAAACTCGTTGTCCGGCGGTGTGATCAGATTGATCCCTTTGACGGAGGAGATGAACAAAAGCTTTTTGGATTGTGCCCGCGTTTCCGGCGCCCTGCGGAAGAAATCCGCCGCAAGGGTCACGCAGTTGATCATGTCGCCCAGTGCGCCGAGACTGCGGTCATAGCGCTGCATGACGAGCTCCGCGTTCGTGCGGTCCGAAAGGAACCACGAATCGGCGGCGGCAACCATCGCCTCCGCATGCATATCCGGGTAGCTTGCGCGCAGTTTGTAGGCGCGCAGAGGAAAATCCTGTGCGGAAAGCTTCCCCTGCGTCACCAGAGCGTCGATCCGAAAAAGGCTCGAGGAGAGGAACTCTTTTGTAAATTTCGGTTTTTTGTCGTTATTCATAAAGGTTTTCCGCCTTTCTGTCTTTACTCACTCTCCTCCCAAAAAGAGAGGAAAACGGCAGACCGATCCGCACCGCTGCCGCTCTATATTATAGTCGCCGCTCTCTCCCCTGTCAAGAAACGCGCCATTTTGACACAGTCGCGTGCCGCCGAAGTCGTATTCACCGGGAGCGGGTCCAGACGTTCGAGTGCGAATGTGTGAAAAGCCGTCATTTTTGGAAACTTGTGCATTGACCCTCCAAATTTTGAGAGCTATATTGGACTTCGACAAGAGAGCGGCCATCCGCCGCGAACGGACGCGCGGCAGCGTGCGTCTCGTTGTACGCGGCACGGTCAAAAATTGGAGGGTCATACGAAAAATGAAAAACCACAAGTTAAAAAAGTACATTTCTCTGATCCTCGCGTTCGCCATGCTGTTCTCTCTGCCGAGCTTCGCTGACGCAGAGGAAACGGCTGCTGCCCCCGCTGCGTCGGATGCAACCGTCGCTTCGGCGGACGGCGATGCGGCGGCTCCCGCCATCGCCGAGGACACACCGGAAACCGAAGAAACGCCGGTCCAGCCTTCCGTGGAGGCAGACCCAAACGAAGCTGTGACTGACCTCCAAGCCCAGCTTTACGCAAACAAAGGCAACGAGTACCCGATCGTACTGGTTCACGGCCTCTTCGGCTGGGGTAACACTGAGGTCGCCCACCTCAACTACTGGGGCGGCACCGACTCCCTGCAGAAAATGCTCAACAGAGCCGGCTATACCGTCTACACCCCGACCATCGGTCCGGTCGCAAGCAACTGGGACCGTGCATGTGAGCTCTATGCCTACCTTGTCGGCGGTACGGTCGACTACGGCGCGGCACATTCGGCCAAGAACGGCCATGCGCGCTACGGCCGCAGCTTTCCCGGCGTCCTTCCACAGCTCAACGACCCGGACAGCACACTGAAAATTCACCTCGTCGGCCACAGCATGGGCGGCGAAACCATCCGTATGCTCGCACAGATCCTCGAAAACGGCGACCCTGATGAAATCACCGCCACTACCGACGGCAGCATCTCTCCGCTGTTTGCCGGCACTTCCCGCCACTGGATCGAAAGCATCACGACCCTCTGCACTCCGCACGATGGCAGCCAATATGACACCAAGAAAGAGAAAATCGAGCCGCTGGTCCATCAGTTTGTCGGCGCACTCGCAGCCGCTACCGGCGCGAACATCAACGAGGAGAACCTCGGCCTCGACTTCAAGCTTGACCAATGGGGTCTGGAGCGTCAGCCCGGCGAGAACTACGAGAGCTATTTCACGCGCGTCATGTCCAGCAACATCTGGACGAAGCACATCACCGATCTGAGCATCTACGACCTCGACACGGACGGTGCGGCCGTCCTCAACGACTACGCCAAAGCCCAAAGCGATATCTATTACTTCTCCGTCGCGTGTTCGGATACATACGCCTCCCCGATCTTCCCGCACTACCATAAGCCTTATCCGAACATGAACCCGATGATGGTCAAGTCCTCCACCTACATGGGCAAATTCGTAAATTACGCCTACGGCCATATCAACATCACCCCGGATTGGTGGGAAAACGACGGCATTGTCTCTGTCCACTCTGCCATCTATCCCGATTCCGTATTCACCACGGTGCCGGACGCTGTCAACAAGAGCTACGGCACCGCAGCCGACGGCACAATGGTCTTCAAGGACGGCACGCAAAAAGGCGTTTGGAACTACATCGAAAAGATCCCCTACACCGATCACATCAACATGGTCGGTCAGAAGCAGAACAAAGCAAAGCTTCAAGGCAAATTCTATGAGCTCGCCGCGATGCTTGGCAGCATCCCCGCGTAAGCATCCATTCATACTCCTTTTCATCTCAAGCTGCACACACCGAAGCGGGGGCACGCGATCGCGTGCCCCCGCAAACTCTCAAAGGGAGGGCTTAAAGCCCTCCCTTTGATTATAGAGCGTTTGGAAAGCTGAATAGTCCTCTTTCTTAATCCGCCGCGGCTGCTCTGGCCGAAAAGAAAAGCTTTTTGCCGATCAGCACAAGGACCAGCACCGCCACCGAGGTCAGTGCCGTGAAGCCGCCGGGCGCAACGTTCAGATAATAGGAGCACACAAGGCCCGAGAGAATATCGACCACGCTGAAGAGGATCGACCAAAACAGCGTCCGCTTAAAGCCCTGTTCGAGCTGCAGGGCGGTGGCGACCGGCAGCGCGATCATCGAGGAGATGACCAGAACGCCGACGATGCGGATGGACACGGAAATGGCGGAGGCGACCAGAATCGAAAAGACGTAGTTGATGAGCGGCACTTTCACGCCCGCAACGCGCGCTGCCTCCTCATCGTAAGCGATATNNCCGATATGGCGCTGAGGATGATGACCATGAGCATATCAAAGCGCGAGACCGTCAGAACGCTGCCAAAGAGGAAGGAGTCGGCGTTCGCGTCGAGCTTGCCGGAGCTGATGATTGTGATGGCGGTGCCGACGCTCAGCGCAAGGACGATGGACAAAATGAGGTCTGTGTACTTTGCAAAGTAGCGCCGTAGAAATTCGATGAGTGCACCGCAGACCGATGTGAACAAAAACGCGCCAAGCACCGGGTTCTGCCCGCAGAGCAGGCCGATGGTCACACCGGCGAGGGAGGAGTGGGCAAGCGTGTCCCCAATCATCGAATAGCGCCGCAGAACGAGGAATACGCCGATACAGGGGCAAAGCACGGCGATAAAAAGGGAAACAACAAAAGCGTTTTGCATAAAGCCGTATTCAAGCATGGTCGTCGCCCTCCCCCAGATATTCGCGCGCGAACTGCTCCGTCGTGCATTCGTGGCCGCGGCCGTTTTCGAGGTGATAGATCAGCGTGGAATTCCGGACCGCCGCATCGAGATTGTGCTCGACCGAGACGA
>DCTG01000035.1 GCA_002329245.1 Clostridiales bacterium UBA1446 | reverse complement strand
ACCTATCTGGATGTTTCCCTGCGCCGGTTCGATACCGTTTTTCCGGCGGCTGGCAGCTCAAACTCCGCCATAGAGCTGCGCTGTGACGAACTGTTCCAATTCGCCGACAGCCGCGGATGGGTGGATGTCTGCTCCGGATGGCAGGGAGAGTAACTATCTTTCAATCAGAACGCCGCACCTTTTGGAAAACCCGTTCTCATTCGACGGTTTTCTTTTTCCGGGGGTGCGGTTTTTCCTTGCGGGGAAAGCAGCCGCTTGTTTTTTTTGACGTATAAGGCTATAATGAAACGAGAACGGGGGAATCGGAGGGCGGAAATGTTCAACGAGACCAATATCCGGTGTTTTTTGTCGCTGGCGGAGACGTTGAATTTTACAAAAACGGCCAGCCGGCTGTTTATTACGCAGCAGGCTGTCAGCAAGAATATTTCCCGTTTGGAGGAGAGCCTTGGGTTTCCCCTGTTTGAACGAAGCCACCATTCGGTTCGGATGACGGAGGGGGGAAAGCGCTTATACGCTCTCTTTTCCTCGTTTATGGACGAATATGATAAAATCGTCGGGGAAGTGCGAAGTTATTGCAGCAGCGTCGCGAAAACGCTGAACATTGGATATCAGAACTGGCTTGATTTCGGGCCGGAGCCCGGATACGCCTTAACGGAGCTCCACCGGGACTATCCTGACCTTCGCGTCGCGGGAGAGCGGCATTCTCCGGTCATCCTGAAAGATCTTCTGCTTTCCCAAAAATTAGACGGCATAATCCTGTACGACCGGTTTGCGCCCGATTTACCCGGCTTTCGTAAGATGGAGATCTTAAAATCGCCGGTTGTGCTGATGGTCGCGCGGGACAACCCACTGGTGAGCCCGGAAGCGAAGTTTGATACCTTTCGCACCCAGCCGTTTATCTATGACTCTTTTGAATATGAAACGGCCGCCGAATCGCTCGAACGGGCCAGGCGGGACGCGGAGCGCTTCGGGCTTAGTCCGGAACGGATTGTAGTGATGCCGAACAGAGACTCCGCTTATACGGCTGCCGAACTCGGGCAGGGCATAATCATCAGCACCCAAATGAACCGTATCACCTACAGCAGCGTACTGGCGAAGTATTCTGTCGGGATAGAGGAGTCGATTGTAGGAATCTGGCGGGCGGAAGGCGCCGGTCCTATGGTGGAGAAATATTTTTTCTGTCTGCAGCGGGCATATGCCGCCTGCGCGCGGAAGTGACGGTGCCTTAGGCAGCGCCCCCGGCTATATGGCCGGCGGCGCTGTTTCGCGCTTAGGGGGAAGTTCATCGTTTGGTTGTCACCGGCCTGTCCGTTTTGTTGTTTCCATTTCGTTTTGCAACATGATATCGTTTACCTTAGAGGAACAGATTCTGTCCATCAAGATGCAAAGGAGGAATTCGGAATGGCAGAACAATTTGATCGCGTTGTCACCACAACGGTGTGGTCGCCAGGTCCGGGCTGCCACGGCGGATGCGGTGCAAAACTGTACGTAAAGGACGGCAAGGTCGTCAAGGTTGAGGGGGACCCCGACCACCCGTGGAGCCAGGGGCGGGCCTGCGCGCGCCTTCTGGCGCTTACCCAGTACATGTATCACAAGGACAGGCTCCTGTATCCCCTCAAGCGCGTGGGGAAACGGGGCGAAGGGAAATTTGAGCGAATCACCTGGGACGAAGCCTATGATACAATCGAGAAGAAATTCAACGAGATTAAGGACGCATACGGCCCGGAGGCTGTCATGTTTATTCAGGGAACGGGCCGGGACATCGGAGGCCCGATCTCCTTCCTCTGCTATTCGTACGGCAGCCCCAACTGGTCCCAGCTTGGGCTTGCCGGTCAGTCCTGCTACACGCCTCGGCTTGGCGCCATGAGCATGACGCACGGCGATCCCTGCGTGGCCGACTGCTCCCAGTTCTGGGAAAAGCGGTACGATGATCCGCGTTACGAAGTACCAAAGTACATCATCGTTTGGGCGCAGAACCCCGGCGTGACCTGTCCCGACGGGTTTATGGGAACCTGGATTGTGGATTGCATGCAGCGCGGCAGCAAGATCATCACCATCGATCCGCGCTGGACCTGGTTTTCCTCCCGCAGCGAGTATTATTTGCAGATCCGGCCGGGCACCGACGGAGCCCTTGCGCTTGGCATGATCAACCTCATAATCCAGAACGGGTGGTACGATAAGGAATTTGTGGAGAAATGGACCTACGGGTTCGACAAGCTGGCCGAGCGGGCGAAGGAATACCCGCTGGACAAGGTATCCAAAATCACCTGGATTCCGGAAGATCTGATCTACGAGGCAACCCGCGCCTATGCGACCAATTCTCCGTCCGCCATACAATGGGGCCTGCCCATCGATATGTGCCCCGAAGGCTCCACAGTGGCCTGCGCCATCGCCGACCTCTGGTGTCTGACCGGAAACTTGGACGTCCCGGGCGGAAACGTCATTGCCCGCAGCGCGTTCGGCATAACCATGTATCCCTATGACACGCACCAGATGAAGGATATGTACGGCGACGACATCATGGAGAAAATCAACAGGAAGCGCGTGGGGGCCGACCGCTATAAGTATCTTGCCAACTTCCGCGGCTGGGTGCAGCCGGACATGGGTGTCGAGCAAATGATTACGGGTAAGCCGTATCCCATCCGCGCGACCTGGATTCAAACCTCAAACCTGTTGGGCGGTCAGGCGGCGGACCTCAATAAGCACTATAAAGCGCTCCAGATGATGGACTTCAACGTCGTGGTGGATTCGTTCCAAACCCCGACCACCATGGCAATAGCCGACATTATTCTCCCGGTTGCCACTTTTGCGGAGAAGGAGAGCTTCCGGGCCTGGTATCAGCCGCTCCAGATCATACAGCCTGCCGTTCAGGTTGGCGAATGCAAATCCGACTGGGAGATTAACCTCGAGCTCGCCCGGCGCTTCAATCCCAAAGTGCGGGAGCAGTTTCCCACCTTCCAGGCCTTTGCGGACCACCGCATGGCAGTTTCCGGACATACCTACAAGGAACTGGCCCAAAAGCACAACGGCTGGGTATTTCCCACCGAAGGACCCTCCGTTCCCTACCGCCGCTACGAGCGGGGGCTGCTGCGTCCGGACGGGAAGCCGGGTTTCCGCACCCCGACAGGGAAAATTGAATTCTATTCCACGCAGCACGAGGCCTTCGGTCTTGACCCGCTGCCATACTACGTGGAGCCCCCGGAAAGCGAGATCCGGACGCCCGAGCTCTTTAAAAAGTATCCCCTCGTGATGGTTACCGGCCGCCGCAGCCCGGTCTATTTCCACTCCGAGCACCGGATGATCCCGTGGCTGCGGGCATGCGATCCCTATCCTTTGGTGGAAGTCAATCCCGAGCTTTTAAAGGAAATCGGCGCGGAAGACGGGGAATGGATCTGGATTGAAAACGACCGGGGACGGATTAAGCGCAAGGTCAAAGCCAATCCCGCCATGAATAAAAAATGCATCAGCGTGCCGCACGGATGGTGGCTGCCGGAAACGGAAGGCGCGGCGCCTAATTTCTTCAAGGCGTGGGAAATCAACTGCAACCTGCTCGTACCCGTAGGCACCCAGGGCGCGTCCGGATACGGNNGAGGAGCTTACAAAACGACGCTTTGCCGGATCCGGAAGATCGAACCGGGAGAAGAAACTATGAAACCGGAGAGGATGGAGCAAAATGGCTAAATACGGACTGC
This sequence comes from Clostridiales bacterium UBA1446, assembly GCA_002329245.1. Taxonomy (GTDB): domain Bacteria; phylum Bacillota; class Clostridia; order Oscillospirales; family Oscillospiraceae; genus UBA1446. Next base: position 1,555 of record DCTG01000035.1, on the reverse strand, counting down.
TGTTTGACATCAACTACTGCACCGGCTGCCAGGCGTGCACGGTGGCCTGCAAGCAGGAAAACGGATACGATGCCGAATACTGGGGAATCAAGGTCACGGAAATGATTCTGCCAACCCCGGGCGGGAAGATTCAGATTGATTACGTCCCCTATCCTACGACGCTGTGCACGCTCTGTGCGTCCCGGATCGCATCCGGATTCGACGAAAAACCCTCCTGCGTCAAGCACTGCATGACCAAGTGCATCCAATACGGCGAGGTGGAAAAGCTCGCGCAGTATTTGGCGGAGCATCCGCGCTGCGTCCTTTACGCCCCGAAATAAATATAATCTGCTAAAAAACACTGCCGGGAAAGCCGCTTGCTTGCCCGGCAGTGTTTTTCTTGGTGAGGGAAAGCATATGCCGATACAGGCAAAAACCATTTACCGCTTTCCCCTCAACCGGGGGATCCACGCGCACGGGGGCGCCGGCGCAACTTATATAGGACTGTTTGTTCTCAAAAACAATTGTATCCACAGCCGCCTTTTTTGTGATATACTACGACTTAATAAACAGATTAAACGGAATAGGGGTCTTATTCATGCTGCCAGAGAAAATGGTCGCCCTCGGAACGAACCGGAACGTGATCCGGGAACTCTATGAGTTCGGAAAGCAGCGCATCCGGGAAGTCGGGGCGGAAAACGTCTTTGATTTCACACTTGGAAACCCCAACGTGCCGCCTCCGGAATCCATGATGCGCGCCGTCCGTTCCATTTTGGAACAGGAGGATCCCATTACGGTATTCGGCTATACGAGCGCTCCCGGGGATCTTGCTGTCCGCTCCGCGCTTGCCGGGTCGCTCAGCCGCAGGTTCGATATCAAAGTCGGGCCGGACAATCTATATCTCACGGCCGGCGCGGCGGCCGCAATCGATATCTGCCTGCACGCCCTGACCGTTCCGTGGGACGAATTTATCGTGTTCGCACCTTATTTTCCGGAATACAAAGTGTTTATCGAAAGGGCGGGAGGGAAAATGGTTTTGCTCCCGCCGGATACGGAGCAGTTCCAGATTCTCTTCCCCCTGTTAGAAGCCGCAATCACGTCCGATACCAAGGGCATCATCATCAACTCGCCGAATAACCCTTCCGGCGCCGTCTACTCGGAAGAGACGATCCGGAAGCTCGCGAAACTGCTGCGGGATAAGGCCGTACAGTACGGGCATCCCATTTACCTGATTTCCGACGAGCCTTACCGCGAGATTGTTTACGACGGATTCGAGTATCCATGGCTTACTCATTACTACGACGATACGCTCATCTGCTATTCCTACAGCAAGTCCCTTTCCATGCCGGGTTCCCGAATCGGCTACATTTTAGTGCCCGATTCCGCGGCGGACGCAAAAACGGTATATGCCGCCGTCTTGGGCGCCGGGCGGGCGCTTGGCTATGTGAACGCGCCGAGCCTTTTTCAGCGCGTCATTGCGCGCTGCGACGGCGATACGGCGGATCTCGACGTTTACCGGACCAACCGGGATCTTCTCTATAACGGCCTGATCGAAGCCGGGTTTTCCTGCCTGAAA
>DCTG01000208.1 GCA_002329245.1 Clostridiales bacterium UBA1446 | reverse complement strand
TCTTTGATGGTATGGTATTCCTTCAGCATCAGGCCTGCCCTCCTTGATCGATCAGCGCGGCCGTCTGGCTGCTGAGATCCGACTCGATTTGCTCAAACTGTACTCTGACTTCGTCCTCGGGGATATACTTGGCACGTCCGATCCGGTCGCGCACGGGCAGCCCCAGCACATCGGAAAGGTTTGCGCCGGCATCAAGCGCCTGCTGTCCCTTCTCCTGGAATGCCAGGATCAGCTGCAGCATGTCGAACTGCTTTTGCAGGGAGGTGTAGGTGTCCACCTCGTCAAAGGCGTTTTGATGCAGGTAGTCCTCGCGGATGGAACGGGCCACTTCCATGGTCAGGCGATCCTTCCAGCTCAGGGCGTCGATACCCACCAGCTGCACGATTTCGTTCAGCTCGGCTTCCTCCTGCAATACCCGCATGGCACGGGCGCGCAGCTCGTTCCACTCGGGAGACACGTTGTCGCTGAACCAGCCGCCCAGGCGATCCACATACAGGGAATAACTCTGCAACCAGTCGATGGCCGGGAAATGACGCTTGTAGGCCAGGGATGCGCTCAGGCCCCAGAACACCTTCACGATGCGCAGGGTAGCCTGGCTGACCGGCTCGGAGATATCGCCGCCTGGCGGGGACACGGCGCCGATGGCGGAGATGGAGCCATAGCGGTTGTCGTCGCCCAGGCACTTGACATAGCCCGCCCGCTCGTAAAACTCTGCGATACGGGAAGCCAGGTAGGCCGGGTAGCCTTCCTCGCCGGGCATTTCCTCCAGACGGCCGGACATTTCGCGCAGCGCTTCCGCCCAGCGGGAGGTGGAGTCGGCGATGACAGCTACGTCATAGCCCATATCCCGGAAATACTCCGCAATGGTAATGCCGGTATAGATGGACGCTTCGCGGGCGGCCACGGGCATATCCGAGGTATTGGCGATCATAACCGTACGCTTCATCAGAGACTCGCCGGTCCGCGGGTCCTTCAGTTCGGGGAATTCGCGAAGCACGTCCGTCATTTCGTTGCCGCGTTCCCCGCAGCCGATATAGACGACGACGTCCACGTCCGACCATTTTGCCAGCTGATGCTGCACCACGGTCTTCCCAGAACCGAACGGTCCCGGCACCGCGGCGGTGCCGCCCTTCGCAATCGGGAAGAGCGTATCAATAACCCGCTGTCCGCTACAGAGGGGGGCGGCAGGCGGAAACTTATGCTTATAGGGACGGCCAATCCGTACCGGCCACTTCTGGATCATGGTAAGCTGCTTTTCCTCGCCGTTGTCATCCTTCAGCGTGGCGACAACTTCGGTCACGGTGAAGGAGCCGCTCCTGACGGATGTAAGGGTGCCCGACATGCCGGGAGGCACCATGATCTTATGCTGGATAACCGGACCTTCCTGTACGGTTCCGATGACGTCGCCGCCGGTTACCCGGTCTCCCTCTTTCGCAACGGGGGTGAAATCCCACTTGGTTTCCCTGTCCAGAGACGGGACTTCAATGCCTCGGGTAATGGTCGGTCCAGTTATCGCCATGATCGCTTCCAGCGGGCGCTGAATTCCGTCATAAATGGTGCCGATCATGCCCGGGCCAAGTTCTACGGCAAGCGGGGCTCCTGTGGTTTCCACCTCCGCACCGGGTCCGAGCCCGGAGGTCTCTTCATAAACCTGAATCGCAGCGCGGTCGCCGTTCATGTTCAGGATTTCCCCAATGAGCCGCTGATGTCCCACACGAACCACGTCAGCCATATTGGCGTCGGCCATTCCCGTTGCCACTACCAACGGGCCGGAGACCTTGACAATTCTGCCCATGCTCATATTTTACTACCTTCTTTCAAAGCGGATTGTTCTCGGGAGCAAACTGATTTCTAAGCCCTTAGAGTGTGTACGACTGCGGATCGTCCTGCGCGCCGAAGATATCCACGCCGACTGCCCGTTCGACTGACTTTTTCAGGTTCGTCATACCGATGCCTAAGCTTCCGGTTTTACCGGGAATCAGGATGATGGCCGGCATGACCTCGTCCTTGTACTTTGCTATATCCTGCGGAATCTGAGCCGCCAATGCCTCCGTAATGTATATGACCGCGTATTTTTCCTTGGCGAGCGTATGAAGCCGCTGCGCCGCCTCCTCGGTGCTTTCCGTAAAAACGACGTCCAATCCGAGCGCCCGGAATCCGAGCACGCTGTCCCGGTCGCCCAACACGGCTACTTTAAACATACACTTCACGCAGCCTTTCCCGAATGGTGTCCGGCTTCAGGCCGGCTATGAGTCCGGTCATGATGATGCGCACCGCCGTATACTCCGTTTCCTTCGCGGCGAGATAGGAGATCACGGGCTGCTCTCCGAACGGCACATACCGGGCTGTTGACAGATAACGGCTCACCGCGTCGTCGCAAAGCTTCTCAAATCGGGTCAGCCCGCCGCCCTGCAGCGCGGCCACGCCTGCCGCGGCCGCTTCCCGAAGTACGGAGGTGCCGTAGAAATCCTCAAGCGAGGCGCCGGAAGCAACCGTTTCCACAATCCGGTTAAGGTCGATATTTCCGCCGGAAAAGAGCATCGTCCGTAAAAACTCCACTCCCTTGCCGATGCGGGCGGTCCGGATGATGGAGCGCAGGTTCGCGGTGTCGATGGAAACCTTGACGTAACCTTCCAAAAACGCGCTGCCAACCCGGGCTGCCAGTTCAAACATCTCGTCATAGTAATAGCGGTCCAAAACAGCGTCCGCCATCTGGGGGTCCTTCGTCGCCGACAAAACCTCGCGCGCCTCTAATATGGCGTCCTGCAGCCTAGAGGGAATTCCTATCAGCTCGGACTGCAGCACCGCTTTCTGGATTGTCCGCACGGGAACGCGCCCGGCCTCGGTCAAAAGATTGCTGCCGTCAATGCCCTGTGTCAGCGATTTGAGCAACACCTTGACATTGTGGTAGTCGTACTTGACTCGGAACACATCCAAAATGGTCGGGTCCGGAAGAAAAAAGGCAATTTCCTCAAACGTCCTCTGCCGTTCCGCAGCCAAGCTCTGTTCCAGACTCTGCAAAGAAGCGGCCGTTATGTCTCCGTATCCGCATTCCTGCAGTACTTTGACGGCATCCTCCGCGCTACCGGATTCGAGCATCGCTTCCATGCGGTCATGCGTGAGCATGTTGTTTTCAAGAGATCGGACACGGGTCGTCAAAAAGAGATATTCCGTATCGTCGATGATTGGCAAAGAGATTCCTCCTTCCAAGGTAATTCATTCCGCGGCCGGCACGGAAGGCTGTGCGCCCCTTTCTAGGGAGAGCCGCGGCCTACCGCTCGGATGCCGTCAACTAAACAGAACGCCGGCCACCTCGGTTGCCATCTCGCTTCGTAACAGGCGAAGAAAGCTCTCAAAGGTGCAGTTGATTTCAATATCGCCGTCGGACAGCATAAGGCCGCCCTTCATCGGCCGGGATTCCTCGGAGAGTGATAGTGAGGCGCCGCCGGAAATCAGCGCGTTCGCTCCTGCCACCACCTTGGTGATAACGGCTCCGCCTTTGGTATCCTTAATTTCTTCCGGAAGCTCCGGCGCATACTTCTTCGCGAGAATCGCGTTGGCTTCCGTTACGACCCGCTTGCCGAAGCGGGTGCGATCCTTTTGGGAGAGAATGATCTGTTCCTTCCCTGTGCGCGAGGCCTTGGCCGCAAGATTTGCCAACAGCGCCACATACTGCTCCTCCGGGAGCTGCGAGAGCTTATCCATTGCCAGATCAAAAGCCTTGTCTATCATCTCCTGCTTGGCCGCAAGCTCAATCTTCTTGGCGTCCAACATGGCCACGCCGGCAAGACGCTCAATCCGTTCGGAGGCCGCGGCGCGTCCGCGGGCTAAAATTTCTTCTTTCTCCCGCTCGGCAGCCGCGCTGTATTTATCGGCAATCTCCTTTGCCTCGCGCTGGGCTTTGGACGTAATCTCGTCTATTTCCTGTTTGGCGTCCTGTATGATGCGCTCTGTGATTTTTTCAATCCCGTTCATGTATCACATACCATCCTTTCGATGGAAGTTGTTGCGGAGCCGCTCTCCGCCGAAAAATGCCCGTTCTTACAGGCTGTTGAGCATCAGGAAGGAAGCCAAAAGGCAGAGGATCGCGTAGAACTCGACCATGATGGCCATAATGATTCCTTTGGAAAGCTCTTCCGGACGCTTGGAGCACATTGCAACGCCGGCGGCGGCGCATTTGCCCTGCGCTATCGCGGAGAGCCATCCGCCAATCGCAATCGGCATGCAGGCCGCGAAGAACATGATGCCCGTCTGGATGTCAAGCACGCGGAGCTCTCCGCTGAAAAAGCCAAGACGCATCAGCGCAAAGAACCAGGTCACCAGACCGTAAAGGCCCTGTGTACCGGGAATAATCTGCAGAATCAAAACCTGAGAAAACTTGCCGGGGTCCTCTGTCAGCACGCCCGCACCGGTTTCACCGACGATTCCAACACCCTTAGCCGAACCGGTGCAGGCAAGCCCTACCGCTAACGCCGCGCCTAAAATTGCAATTGCCGTACCACAGTATGTCATCCATTCCATTGTTTGTTGCCTCCTCAATTTGTATATTGATACAAGCCTGTTTTTATCTTTGATCCCGAAAAGGATTTCTTAAAAATTGTTCAGCATCAGAAAGGTCGACAGAAGAGCCAAAATGGCGTAAAACTCCACCATGATCGAAAGAATGATGCTCTTGGAAAGTTCGTTCGGACGCTTTGCCATGAGGGACAGTCCGCTGGCGCCGAGCCGACCCTGCACAATTCCGAAAAAGAACCCGCCTATCGCCACAGGCATGCAGGCTCCGAAAAATGCAACGCCCTGCCGCACCGTAAAGTCAACTAAATTCGCATCGAAGAAACCCAACTTCATGAGGGCTAAAAACCAGACTACCAGGCCGTACAGCCCCTGCGTCCCGGGCAGAATCTGTAAAATGAGCACACGGGAAAACTTCCCCGGATCGACGGACAGCACGCCCGCGCCGGCACGGCCCACCGTGCCCACGCCCTTGGCGGAGCCGGAACAGGCCATTCCTACGGCAAGACAAGCGCCGAGAAAGCCGATCGCGGTGCCGCAAACTTCAACCCAGTTCATCTACTCTTCCCCCCCGTCGGCAACAACATCCACATATTTCGTTTTGTACCGGAGCGGATTGAAGGGGATGCCCCCTTCCGTATAGAATTTGCTGAAATATTCCAGGTACTGCAGTCGGGCTGCATGCACATATGTACCGATGATGTTGATACCCATGTTAAAGGTGTGCCCGAACAGGAAAATCACAGCAAAGGCGATGATGCTCCCGGGGAGCGCTCCTAAAATGTTGACCACGCTGGCAATAACCGTGCTTGCGAGCATCAGCGCCATCAGGCGGGTATAGGACAGCACGTCGCCAAGCCAGCTCGTGATGTTGTACAAGCTGGCAACCCCGCCAAAGAATTTGCCCAAAATTCCCTTTTTCGCGCGTCCCTGCGTCAGCACCAACGCCGCGATGCCGCAGTAAAGCACAACCGGAGAACCCTTAAACACCAACACGGCAATGCCCGCGAACAGCAGCCACCAGCTGCCTACGTCGAAAAGCGCATCCAACGGATGCCCGTCGCGGAAGCACAGGTAAATCTTGATGCACATCCCGGCGAACAGTTGAACGGCGCCCATACCGAGGGCCAAAAACAGCACGGTCATCGGATCCTTCAGCGGATCGATGAACGGCACATACAGAACAAAGTTCGGCACGCCGAAAAACTTATCCGCAATAACGGAAACCGCGTCACCGAAAAGCCCTCCGGAAATAAATCCCCAAACCGCGGCCGTTGTCCCGCAGATCGTGGCCAGCTGCATAATGTTCCCCAAGGTTCCCTTGGGATGGTACTTCCGGATGATGATCTGCGAAAGAACAATCAGCGCAAGCCCGTACGCCATATCGGCATACATCATACCAAAGAAGACGATAAAGAACGGAAAGATCAGAGGATTCGGGTCAATTCCCGTATAGGCGGGAAGGCTGTACATTTCCGTTACCATTTCCATGGAGTGAATCAGTTTGCTGTTTCGAAGCTCCGTCGGAGGAGTGTCGCCTTCCGCGGGGTCGCTGTACTCCACGGCGCAGACAAATCCGTCTAATTCCTTCTCCAATATGTCTATATCGGGCACAGGCACCCATCCCTTTAGAAAGATCAGCGTACCTGTGGTGAGCAGCCTGTTTTTCACTTCTTCCTTGGCGAGCTCCTGCACCATCTGGTCCGCGCAAACCTTCAGATCATCCCGGTACTGGGCATAAGAAGCGATTTTTTCGCCGAGCTCCCTGCGCTTTTCGGTCAGTTCCGCAATTTGTCTGTCTAACGCTGCAATGTTCTCCGCGGCGCTTCCCTTGATATCTTTCAGCGGCGCCGGATTAAAGGCAAAGGGACGCAGCGCGTTCATGACCTGTTCTTCGTCCTCTTTGTGTGAAACGACCAGCATGTAATGCTGTTCGCGGTCGGAAGAGGCGTGGAAACACTCCGCGGCGGGAACTTCTTCGGAAAGCTTATTCCGAAGTTCGTCCAGGGACATCGATGCGGGGCAGACACCAAAAATGAGCCGGGCAGCCGCTGTTTGCCGCAAGCNNGCAAGCTCAGATCGACATCCAATGTGCTCCAGGGAAGAAGACCAAGTCGATTGCTGGCAAGCCGGTTCTGCAGGGAATTGATTTGTCCGATCTGCCTGTTGTATTCATTGATTTCCGCAGCTTTTTCGAGTGTGCTTGCGCGCTGTTCAGGATCGCAGAATTTACTCTCTTCTATATTCTTCCTAATTATAAATAGTCCGGATTTCGTCGGCGCGTACTTTTTCAGCGCTTCAAGCGCCGCGTTGACGCTGGTCACCTTGGATTTCGCATTGCCCACCATCGCGCGGTCCCGTCCCACCAAAGCAGCCCACTCCGGGTCATTCAGTTCCACATCCGGCTCCGTAATTTCTACACATCCAGCCCGCAGCAAACGCTGTAGAAGTTCGTCCCGGTCCGCCGCTAAGGCCAGCAGCCGAAGACGCTTCATCTTCACAATAGCCATCAGGCGTTCACTACCCTTTCTACAATCAATGACACTGCTTTCTCAAGCCGCTCTTCGGCCGTTTTGCGAATCTCTGCACACCGCTGTTGGGCGTCCTTCATCACCTGTTCCGCCTGAATTGCAGCTTTATTTTCAGCGTCCGTCAAAAACGAACGTGATTCAGTTTCGGCCAAGGCTCTTGTCCGCTCCAAATGAGACTTGCCCTCGCGTTCTGCGTCAACCACCATCTTCTTTGCGGCCGCAATTGCCTCATCCCTTTGCCGCTGATAAGTTTGCTCGGTTTCCGCAACTTGTTTGATTGCTTCCAATGACATTTTTCTCACCGCCTTTCCCCGTCATTTTTGCAAAAAAAAATTTCCCGACATTATAAAAACTATAGCGTAATTGTCAATTAAAATCAAGTCTTATCTTCATCCAAATTCAGATTCAGCGGTATTGCAGGCGTTTGTTTTTGACGATTAAATCTGCACAAAAAGGATTCTCTTCCTGCAAAATGCGGGACAATCAAAGACAAATTAAAAAAAATTTCCAGTTATCGAACAGCATGCTGACACGGACTGCAAAAACTCTGTAATAACTCTGCGGCGGTCTATTGTGATTTTGTTAAAAATCACAATAGACCGCCGCATGTGAAAATAAGTTTGAGGTCTTAGACTATTTTTTCTCCCAGTTTCCCGTCGCCGAGGCTTTCAGGAACGCGTTGATAAATCCGTCGAGATCCCCGTCCATCACGGCGTTGATATTCCCGTTTTCAAACCCGGTGCGATGGTCCTTGACAAGCGTATAGGGCATAAAAACATACGATCTGATCTGACTGCCCCATTCGATCTTCATCTGAGCGCCTTTGATGTCCTCGATCCGGTCAAGGTGCTCCCGCTCCTTGATCTCAATCAGCTTGGAGCGCAGCATCCGCATGGCTACCTCCCTGTTTTGATGCTGGCTGCGTTCGTTCTGGCAGGCTACAATGATGCCGGTCGGAATATGGGTAATCCGAACGGCGGACTCGGTCTTGTTCACATGCTGGCCGCCGGCTCCGCCGGAACGGTAGGTATCGATTTTCAAATCCTCCGGACGAATCGCAATTTCAACCTCGTCCCCAATTTCCGGAGTCACTTCCAGCGCGGCAAACGAGGTATGCCGCCGGCCGGAGGCGTCGAACGGGGAGACCCGAACCAGCCGGTGAACCCCCGATTCACTGCGGAGATATCCGTAGGCGTTCTCCCCTTCGATCAGAATTGTGGCGCTTTTGATTCCGGCTTCGTCCCCGTCAAGATAGTCTAGAATTTTATACGTAAAGCCGTGCCGTTCCGCCCACCGGGTATACATGCGGTAGAGCATCTGCGCCCAGTCCTGCGCCTCCGTTCCGCCCGCCCCCGCGTGGAAGGATAAAATCGCGTTGTTTTTATCGTATTCTCCCGTAAGCAGCGTTTGAAGCTTTGCCGCACTCAAATCACGGGAAAGGGCGGAAAACCCTTCCTGCACTTCGGGGAGCAGGCTCCCGTCCTCTTCCTCCAAAGCCATTTCACAAAGCGTGATCAGATCTTCCCAGCGGCGCAGGAGCGCCTTGTGCGCGTCTTTTTTGTCTTTGAGCCGCTTGATTCTCTGCAGCACCTTCTGAGAGTTCTCCAGATCGGTCCAGAACCCATCCGCGGCGGTTTCCGCCTCCAGCCGCTCCAGTTCTTCTTCCGCTTCTTTCAGTCCGAGCGCCGCCTCCAGGTCCTCCAGTTCGGGGCGAAGGGCGGTGAGACGCAATCTGTATTCCTCAAATTCAATCATAAAAAAATATCACTCCACGAATCAGTCTCCTTAGAGGACACGATGACATCACGCCACAAAAAGGACGTGATATCATCGTGTCAATTTCCGTCCGCCCCGCGGGGCCTGAAAACAAACTAAGGATATAATACCTGCTTGTGCAGGTATTATATCCAAAAGCCTCCCGGCTGTAAAGAGGCATCTTTTCCGCTCCCCGTTCCGCCGGAGGCAAAGAGCCGTACTTCACCGGTCGCTGATGTACGGCTCCTGTTCGTATTCGAAAATCAGATCATCCACATCAGGAGTGATTTCAGGTACCTGCGCACACTCCCTGCCTTCCGACATAAGCGCCGCTCCCTTCCTTCCTGACTGCAGCATCCGCAGAACATAGCCCATACGGGCTGGTTCTGCGGATGCTGCAGTCCTTTTCACACTTTATGCGGAAAGGCGGAAAAAATACCTGGAAAATACTCCGTTCAGCCGCGGGGCTGCTTTTGGTTTTTGTTGGCGTACGTCACATAGCGAAAAGGAATCCCATTCTGCTCCCGCGGCGGCTCCTCCTGCTTCAGAATCCAGTCCGGGCTCAAGTCAAGATTCGGAAAAAAGCGATCAGCCGGAGGATCCGCTTCCGCTTTTGTGACAATCGCCTCGCTGCAGTACGGGAGAAGCAGCCGGTAGATTTCTTCTCCCCCAATCACAAAAATACGATCCGGAGGATAGGCGGCCACCCTGTCCAACAGGGAAGGAATATCGGGCAAAACCTCCGTCCCTTCCGGCGGAAAAAAGGAGGGGTCGCGGGAGAGAACTAGGTTCAGACGCCCGGGAAGCGGACGCCGTCCGGGCAAAGATTCAAACGTTCTCCGTCCCATGACTACAACGCCGCCCATGGTAATCTCCCGGAACCGGCGCTGGTCTTCCGGGATGATAAGGAGCAGATCATTGTTTTTCCCGATTCCCCAGGATTTCGACACGATCACGACCGCAATCATGCAATGCCTCCTTTCCGCTCACACCGCCACGGGTATGGGGGTTTCCAGCGGCGTATACTCGTACCCTTCCAGGCGGAAGCTGNNCCGGGTAAACGCATAAAAATCGGTAACCGACGGATCGATAAAAAACCGGGGCGCTTTTTTCGGTTCGTTTTGCAGCATATTTTCCACAATGGGAATGTGCCGGTCATAAATATGAGCGTCCGCAATCACATGGACCAGCTCGCCGGGAATCAGTCCGCTCACCTGAGCCAGCATGTGGATCAAAACGGCATACTGGCAGACGTTCCAG
>DCTG01000079.1 GCA_002329245.1 Clostridiales bacterium UBA1446 | reverse complement strand
TTCTTACACCCTGCGGCAACGCCTGCCCGTTTCATGCCGCGCTGATTCGAAATCTGCTTGGCATTCTGGCAAATAAAAATATCCGGCTGACGCAAAAAATCGGCCATATCTCGAAGCGGAGCACGCGGGAAAAGCTCATGTCCTACCTTTCCGAGGAAGCCGGGAAACAGCGGCGCAACCCGTTTACGATTCCCTTCAACCGGCAGGAACTGGCCGATTATCTCTCGGTTGACCGCAGCGCCATGTCCACGGAATTGGGCAAACTGCGGGATGAGGGGCTGATCCGGTTTCATAAAAACGAGTTTACGCTTTGTCCAATTAAACCGAATCCGGGGAGCAGCGCTGCCCGGAAATAGGAAGGATTTATGTCAATTGCAAGCGTAACGGATAGAAAATGGCGCGCCGAGCTCGGCGCGACCAACTCTGCAAACGAACTGTTATCTTAAAGCAGATGGCCATACTTAATGCAAGTTTGTATTATCAGTTTGGCTTGCGCTTCGCCTGGAATTTCCCCTCATCATCTATCAACTGTAGTATAAAACAGTTGTCTTTCTCAAAACAAACGTTATTTTAGAGAACTATTGCTCCTCCGTTTTCTCTTCCGCGCCGCAATCCGTCAGTACGATGACGATTTTTGTTCCGATCCCTTCGCGGCTGAGCACCTCCATGTGGCCCCCGTGCCGGGATACGATCCATTTTGCGATGGACAATCCCAGGCCAGCTCCGCCGGTCGCCCGGGCGCGGGACTCGTCCGCGCGGTAAAACCTGTCGAAGATCTGGGGAACGATTTCCGGGCTGATTCCAATCCCGTCGTCGGTTACAGAGAGTTTGGCCAGTTCCCCTTCCCGACCGGTCGCCACCGTGATCGTCCCCCCGGCGTCGGTATACTTGATTGCGTTGTCAACCAGAATGCGCAGAGCCTGCTTGATGAGCGCGCGGTCCGCGTTTACGCATACCTCCGAAGACCTGACTTCGAAACGGTGGGTTGTGTCGATCATCCGGGTTTCATTTACGACCTCTTCGGCAAGGTCTTTCAGGCTGAACTTCTCCAGCTGCAGCGTGATGGTATTGTTGTCCCCGCGGGCCAAGAATAAAAGCTGTTCGATCAGCTCCTTCATATTGGCCGCTTCGTCCTTGATCGCGTTGATGGATTCCTGGAGCGTTTTTTCGTCGTTTTTGCCCCAGCGGTCCAATAGATTCGCGTACCCCTGGATTACGGAAATGGGCGTGCGCAGCTCGTGGGACGCGTCGGAGACAAAGCGGACCTGAGCCCGGTAAGCCTCGTTGATTCTGTCAAGCATGCTGTTGATGGCCATCGCTAAATTCTTAAGCTCCACCTGGGTTTCATCCACCTGCAGCCGGGTGTCCAGCCGGGCGGCGTTGATCCCTTCCAGCTTGCCCGCAAGCGCCGCCATTTTATCCGGGTCGAACCGGCTGCCGGCCCGGTTGAGGCTTTTCGCCGCTTCCGCGAGCTCGGCAATGGGATCCAGCGTCCTAGTCACCATTCTTCTGTCCTTGGTGATTCGGGAGAGAAGCACAAGAAACTCGTACACGAGAAGGACGCACAGCGCGTACCGGAAATAATAGAAAAAGGTGCCGAGCGCAACGGAAATTTTATATTCGTAGATGCCGGCGTCATAATAAACAAGGTAGACCGCGCCGTTTAACCTATCGAAATAACCGGCGCCGGCCTCTTCTTTCAGTTCCGCGCTGCGAACGGAGGTTCTCGTCTCTTCCGGAAGCGGATAGGAAAACGGCAACGGGACAATTATTCCGTCCGGCACGGACGAAACGGTTTCCACACGAATTCCCGGTATCGCTTGCTGCACTGTCTGCGCGGCGTCGGGAGAGAGGCTGTCTTTGAGCATCCTGGCGGCGGCGTCCGCCTTCCGTTCGCCGTAACCGATCAGAAAAACCCCGGTTATAAGGCAGATCATGATGTCAAGCGACAGAAATATCCCCAACAGGCGAAAAAAAAGCCGCGAGCTCAGTTTCCGCGCGAGGGAGTTTCGTACCTTCAAAGGCTCCGGAGCGGTTTTTTTATTCTTACTCATCTTTGACTACATATCCTACGCCGCGCACGGTATGGATCAGCTTCAGGCCATATGTTTCGTCGATTTTTCCCCGCAGAAAACGGATGTACACGTCGACGGCGTTTGTCCCCCCGTCGAAATCGTAATCCCACACATGCTCCAAAAGCGCCTCGCGCGTGAGGACAAGCCCCTTGTTTTTTAAGAGATAGTGCAACAGATCAAACTCCCGCTTGGTCAGCTCCACCGGGTTTTCGTCAACCGTTACGGTACGGCGCTTCGGGTCGAGACGAAGGGGACCGGCCGATAAAATATCACCGTCCGGCCTGACAGCGCTCTTCCGCAGCGCGGCGCGGATCCGCGCAAGCAGCTCCTCGATCGCGAACGGTTTCGTAATGTAATCATCCGCGCCAAGGTCCAGACCGGAAACCTTATCCGACACGCTGTCGCGCGCCGTCAGCATAATGACGGGAACGGAAGAGCTGCGGCGCAGCCGCCGCAGCACTTCCACACCGTTGAGTTCGGGCAGCATGATATCCAGCAGAATCAAATCGAATGATTCCGACAGGGCAAGCTCGCACCCGGTTCTACCGTTCAGGGCTTTCGTTACGGTATATCCCTCATAGCAGAGCTCCAGCTCCACAAAGCGGGCTATCTTTTCCTCATCTTCAATCAGTAAAATCTTTGCTCCCATAAGCCCTCGCGTCCCGGCCGGCCGCGCCGGCCTTACTTATTGCTCTCCGCCGAAGGATCGCTTGATTTCATCCACGGTATTTGATGCGGTGTCCATGACCTTGTTGACAGATTCCTTACCTAAGTCGCTCCCGCTGAAGCGGTAGCGGAACCCAAAGAAGAGACTGATGATGAACAGCGGGACGACGACCCAGAAGAAGAAAACGGCAAGCACGATGACTACGGTAACCGGAAGGGAAAACGAGGGGCCGCCCGAACGATGCGCTTCCAAATAATTGTTGTTGCCTTTGTTCAGAAGACCGCAGCAAAACCGGAAAAAGCGCCGCATCATGTCGCCGAAGCTCTCCCCGTGTTTTTCGCGCTTCTCGCTCCCGTCCTTCTTCTCCTCTAAGGAAGTATCCTTGCTGCTGTAATAGCCGCCGCCGGCGGGGGGCGCCACCTTGCCCTGCTTTTCGAGGTAAATGATCGCGTCCAAAAGGTCTCCGTTCGATGCCTCAAGGGCTGCTTTTGCGTCTTCGAAGCTGACATGCGTTTTTTCGCGAAGGCGTTCTACTTGTTCTAGCGTTACCATTCATGATTCCTCCTTATTCTCTGTTGCTGATGGTAGCATAACAGAGAATCCTTCAAGGACAATTTGAGAAACATGAAAAACAGATTAAAAAACGGATAAGTTTTCCTGTTTCTGCTTAGCCGATTGGCTTCGAAAGCGCTGCTACGATCCCTACTTACATATTCTTTCCTGCTTCAACCGGGATACAAGGCGCCGGTAATCCTGATACGCCGCCTCCACTTCGTTGTCCCACGTCCTGTAAAGGTCGCGATACGCCCCTTCGGAAACGCTGCCGCGAAGCGCGTCGTCCTTCATGATTTCAATAATCCGCTGCGCGTAACGCGATTCGGAGTTTTCCGCCAAAAACCCGTTCACATTGTCCTGCACCACGGATCCGGTCACAGAGCCTTTGATGAACAGGGCGGGCGTCTTTTGGGAAGCAGCTTCGATTTGCACCAAGGAATAGGTGTCGAAAAGAGAAGGAAAGAGAAAGAGGTCCGCCCTTGCATAGAAGCACGCCAGCTCTTCCCGGTCGTCAACCCTGCCGCACAGAAGGATGGAATCTCCCATTCCCGTTTCCTCGATCCGCTTTCGGAGCTTATCCTCGTCCTGCCCCGCTCCCACAAAAAGCATTTTAAATGGAATGTCGCTCATTTCCCGGACCAACTTCAGCGCGTCTACGATAAAAAGGATGTTTTTCAGCAGATTCAGGCGGCCGACGAACAGAAAGACCGTATCGTTTTCTGACAGTCCGCATTCCCGATTGACAAAAGCCCGCCCGGCGGCCCGGTCTTTGCACGGGAGCATATCCGTCGCGTTCCCGCGGATGGTGGGAATATGCCTGCCGCCGTATTCCTCCCGATATACCCTCGCCATCTCCGCGTGGGGCGCCCAGCATTCATCCGCCTCTTCAAACAGCCGCATCATGTTGCGAAGCGCCACGGAAGCCAGCGCTTCGTACTTGAGCGCGCGGAGAAATTCGAGCTTATACTGGCTGTGGATGGTCGCAACCACGGGGATGCCGTGCTCTTTCGCGTAACGCATGCCGGCTTTTCCGATTGCGAAGGGCGAATGAATATGAATGATATCGAGCTTTGCCCGTTTCAATTCGCTTATAAAATGAAAGTCCAATTCGGGCAGAGGCATACGGTAGTCGCTGCCTTTGAGCGAAACCGACCGGCTGCGCACCACGCGGTAATTATGGGCGTCGATATAATGCTTATCCGTTACCGTTGTGAACACCGTCACATCCGCGACGGGTGACAGGCGCTTTGCGTAGTTGTCAACCGTCATGATGACGCCGTCCACCATCGGGAAATAGGTATCAATAAAAAATCCGATTTTCAGTCTCGTGTCCATAAAACCCCCTCTGTCCGTCCGGATTGCGAAGCAGGTCCGTTTGTCTTCGGCGGAGATTTTGCCGACTTGTCCGTTTTACGTCAGCGCCTTCTGTTGCGCCGGAAACGGTATGCCCGTTCGCGCGCCGGCGCAGAGGGCCGACGGATTCTATTGTGTCTAAGGGCAGCCTTAAAGCCATCGGATTTAGCCATAGGACGACTCCGGCACACACTCCTTTTTTCAGCGCGCGCCCCGGAGAGGGCGGCGCGATATTTATTTCACATTATATCACCATATTCTATAATTTGGAATACGACACAGACAACCTTCCCGGCAGACGCGGATGTTTTTTTCAAATTCTATGTCGGGCGCGAACCACGCCCGCGGGAAGCCCCTCATATCCCGCCTGCAGGCGATGCGATCACTCTTGGATGAAAAGGCGCGCCGCTTCCGTTTTGAAAACGGGAAGGGCGCGCCTTACTGTCTTGTTTTTTCGTCCGGCTTACTCGGTCATAAAGAGGACGCCCAGAGTTTCCGGGCCGCAGTGGCACGAAATCATGCAGCTTGCCCGCGTAATCTGTATCTCGCGAAAGAGAGCTCTCTCCCGCAGGAAATCACTCACCAACTTCAGGTTCTCATCGCAGCTTCCCGAATGCGTAATCAGGACAAGGTCCTCTTTGATGCGGTCAAAATTGCTCAGGCGGTCGCCGGCGTACTGAAGCAGAACCTTGTCTAAGTTCCCCCTGTATTTCTTGCCGACCTCCATGGTGCTTTCTCTGTTGTTGACTATAATCGTGGGTTTCAGCTTCAGAATATTCGCGCCCAAGGCGGCCACGGAGGAGCATCTTCCGCCCGCCCGCATGAAATCGAGCGTATCCAAGATAAAGCTGCACTGCACCTTGGACGTGAGCTCCGTCACTTCCTCGGCAACCTGCCCGGCCGGTTTTCCCTCCGCGATCCGTTTGCCGGCCTCCACGGTCAGAAGACCGACTCCGCCGGAGAGGTTGCGCGTATCGACGGGGTATACTCCGCCCAATTCTTCCGCCGCGAGGCGGCAGTACTGATAGCAGGCGGAAAAACCCGAGCCGATGCACAGGTGCACCACTTCGTATCCCTGTTCCGTCCATTTCCGGAAATAATCCAGATACTCTCCGGTGTTGATCGCCGTGGTTTTGGGCATGACCCCGCGCTCCCAATAGGCCTTGTACAAATCCTCTGGGAAGATGTCTACGCAGTCGGTATATTCCTTCCCCTCCAATAAAATGGTAGGGTGAATGCGGTTAACCTCATACCGCCGTAAGAGTTCTTCATTCAAATCGCAGCAGCTGTCCGCGCTGAGTATTACTTTTTTGCTCACGCTTTCGTCCCCGCTTCTTACNNATTCTCTAAGCTTGCATACAAATCATATGGATGCGATGGATTAAATAGTATCATATTTACCCAACTTTCACAATCCTTTTTTCCGGAACGAAAAATGCTCTGTTCCCCGCCTTGCGGCGGGGGACAGAGCAGCGGCTTTTTCAGAAAAGTCCGGCGAAGCGCGTATTTCGACAGGAGTTTTATGCCCGGTCCTGCGGATAGGAAAGCTTTGGATTGCGGNNGGGCGGCAGCCACTTCGTCCGGCCTGCCGATGACCGTGGTTTTCGGCGCGTCTTTCATCTCCTCCGGAGAAACTGAGGCTTGCCGGAAGAGGGAAAGAAAGGCCTCGGCAGCCTCGTCCAAGGTCTGTTTCGACTCCGTTTCGGTCGGCTCCACCATGAGCGCCTCGTGCACGGTGAGGGGAAAGTACATGGTGGGAGGATGCATTCCCTTGTCGATGAGCGATTTTGCAAAATCCAGCGCGGTAACGCCCGTCTCCCGTTTGAGCTTTTCAAGG
>DCTG01000060.1:33463-37134 GCA_002329245.1 Clostridiales bacterium UBA1446 | reverse complement strand
GGCTCGGTTTACGAATGGCACAACATCAAGACAAAAGACTTCCCCCTCTTTCGCGACGACTGCTTTTTTACGGACGATACGGTGATGACCGTTGCCGCGGCGGACGCGATCATGAACGGCGGAAAAGCCGGCGATTTTATCGACGCGTACAAGAAATGGGGACGGCTGTATCCGGACGCAGGATATGGCGGCAGGTTCGGAAGCTGGATTCACTCCGATGACCGTCAGCCTTACAACTCCTGGGGCAACGGTTCGGCAATGCGGGTTTCGCCCTGCGCGTGGGTGATGAATTGCGGGTACTATGCGCGTACGGGCTGCTGGCCGCAGAACGGCTGGGAACTGGTAACAAAATCCGCCGAGGTGACGCATAACCACCCGGAAGGCGTCAAAGGCGCGCAGGCTGTGGCGGCGGCGATTTTTTTGAGCCGGGTTTACGCCGGAGGTTACGTCTTCGACTATGGCAAATCGTGGTCGGTGGATGAATTGAAGGCGGAAATCAAAAAGCTGGTGGAGTCCAATTTCGGATATGACCTGTCACGAACGCTTGACGAAATTCGACCGACCTACCGTTTCCGGGAAAGCTGTCAGGATACGGTGCCGCAGGCGATTATCGCCTTCCTTGAAAGCGCGGACTTCGAGGACGCAATCCGAAACGCGGTTTCGCTCGGAGGCGACAGCGACACGCTTGCGGCGATTACCGGCAGCATCGCGGAGGCCGCCTACGGTGTGCCGGATTGGATACGGGACAAGGCTTTGGGCTATTTGGACGCGCCGCTCCGAGAGGTCTATCACCGGTGGACGGCATTCTTGGGGAACAACTGAAATTTATGGCGCCGAGCAGAAAGCAAAAAAATTCTCTCCGCCCGACCGACACCCCCGATACGCGTTCAACGGATCGGGGGTGCCCTTTTTGCGCGGGATTTGAACGCAAAAACGGCGGCGGCTCGTAAAACGAAATAATTTTGATATACTTGTTGATTAAGGGAGAAAAATTAGATATAATATACAATCATAGCGTTTGTGAAAATATGAAAATATGCATTTTACATAGTTTTGAGAGGATGGAATAAAATTGTAGTTTGATTTTCAAGGCGAAGGCGAAAGTAGCTAGTGAGAGCTAGTGAAATAGATGGTTTGGGTTAAAACCCATACAAAATTAAAAACGCTGCTTGCATGAAAGGAGTAATACTTATGCAGGGATCCCCAAAACTTATTGACACATTGAATGCTTTGCTCGCGGATGAGCTTACGTCCATCAACCAGTACATCGTACACGCGGAAATGTGCGAGGACTGGGGCTTTGGCAAGCTGCACGACGGTTTTCAGAAGCGGTCGATCGATGAAATGAAGCATGCCGAAAAACTGATCGGAAGAATTCTGTTCCTCGGCGGGATACCTATCGTCTCCAATCTGAATAAGATACATATTGGAGATGTCGTTCCTAAGCAGATTGAAAATGACCGTGTTGCGGAGGAGCGCGCAATCAAATCCTATAACGAGGCCATCGTGCTTGCGGGCGAGCTGCTTGACTATGCAACAAGGGATATTCTCGTGCAGATTCTGAACGACGAAGACCGCCACATCGATGAACTTGAAGAACTCTTGGATCAGATTGACCAGATGACCCTGCCCATGTTCCTGTCCACACAGGTTGAGTAATTTTCTTATTATACTCAAAGGGTTACATCAAAAACAGAGCCGGCGTCTGCGAAAGCAGAAGCGAAGGCTCTGTTTTTTTGGCATGACTTAAGCTGCGACGTAAAAATGCCGTGTCCCCTATGGCGCGAAAGGCATTGTCCTGTCGTTTCATTCCAAACAAATAAGCAAACATTTCCAAATAGTTGAGGGAATTTCAAAATGATTCTGTTATAATACTGTCAGCGTAAAAAGGCTAAGCTATCAGCCGGACGGGGGCGGTGAAATATATGGAAATCAGGAAATACGGCAAAGCCGATGAAGCCTTGCTTTTTGACCTGCTTGTCGACGAAGGGGACGAGTGGAGCGATTACCATGGACCCGCCGGTCGGGACAAGTACGGTAAGGTGCTTGAAACGAGCATAACCTATTTAGCCTGCGAGGGGACTCTTGTGTGCGGCTTCGCCCGCTGCCGGGAAGACGACGGCTTCGGCGTTTATATTTATGATTTGCTCGTCAGAAAATCATATCGGGGAAGGCGGATTGGCAAGCGCATTATGGAACGGGTGTGCCGGGACTTTCCGGACCAGCCCGTCTATGTTATGAGCGATGCGGACCCATATTATGAACAACTTGGATACCGGAAAGAGGGGTCAATCTTTCAGGTTCGGGCAGGATGAAGCAAGGAACTCTTGTTATCCTTTCGCGAAGTACGGTTCTTGTTTGCGGCTGACCGTCAATCCGGAGATGCAATCTCTTCGTTGAAGGTTTTTCTTTTGGAGAAGGTCGAAGCGGGCTCGTGGCTCTTCTCTCACTGTATGACTTCCTGTTTTCATATTGACGCTCTTCGATTTGGCGCATATAATAGTCATATCGATGTTTGTAGATTTGAGGTGCCGATATGGGGGACTATTTGGAATACGATAGAGTATTCAAGGCGCTGGGAGATCCGAAAAGAGCCATGATTGTGGATATGCTTTCCTGCGGGGAGCTTTGCGCCTGTATGATTTTAGAGAAATTTGAGATGTCCCAATCCACGCTGTCTCACCACATGAAGCTCTTGTGTGAATGCGGGCTGGTCAAGGGCAGAGAACAAGGTAAATGGACGTATTACTCATTGGACACAGATGCCGTCAACAGAATAAGGAAATTTCTCTGTGACATTACCTCCGAAAAAGAAAATTGCATCTGCAAAAAAGATATGGGCTGTTGTAAAGGATGTGAGGAAAATGAGTAACGAGAAGTCCTGCTGCTGTTCGGTCGATAGTTGTTGCAGCAAGGAATCAATCACGCAGTATGATAAAAATGATGAATGGGTAACGGGTGAAATCCGTACTCCTAAAGGCGGCGTGCCTGTGGTTTCAACAAACCTTCGCTTGAAAGACATGCTCGGAGCGTGGAAGGTGCGCTGGGGTATCGGCAGGATGAATTACAGGATCAATCCGGGGCTTTACGCTATAGGTAAGCCCGATCATACATCTTCTGTTTTGGTCAGCGCAAACTACAAGCTGACATTTGACGCCTTGAGGAAAGAGTTGTCAGGTCTGAACTGCTGGATTATGATACTTGACACAAAGGGCATCAATGTCTGGTGTGCAGCGGGTAAAGGTACATTCGGAACCGATGAGCTCGTGAGCCGCATATCGAAAACTGGGCTATCCGGGATCGTGTCACACAGGGAATTGGTGCTGCCGCAGTTAGGCGCATCCGGTGTGTGCGCCCATGAAGTAGCCAAACAAACCGGATTTTCTGTGATTTACGGGCCTGTGAGGGCGAAGGATATAAAGGCTTTTCTCGATTCAGGCTTCAAAGCCACGGAAGAAATGCGTACCGTGAAATTTACGATGTGGGACAGATTGGTTCTCACCCCGGTGGAGCTGGTGACTGCCGCAAAGTCTTCATTAATGGTTTTTGGAGTGTTGTTTCTCATAAATCTATTTGCTGCAAGACCTTTCGGGCTTGCGGATTTCATCGCCTATACGGGTGCCGTGGTAACGGGAACTGTCATAACACCTTTGCTTCTTCCCGTGATTCCC
>DCTG01000060.1:0-33403 GCA_002329245.1 Clostridiales bacterium UBA1446 | reverse complement strand
CATTGTCGGCTTATTTGGCGATGAATTTCACTGGCTCGTCAACATACACTTCCTTTTCTGGCGTTATCAAGGAAATGAAAATAGCTGTGCCGCTCCTTGCTCTTTCTTCCCTGGCGGGGATTGTATTGGTATTGATAAAGAGGCTGCAGGGATAAAGGAGGCCGCTATGAAACACAGATATTTGAAAAATGTCGCAACGCTTTCTCTGTCGGCCGAAAAATGTATTGGCTGCGGAAGATGCGCGGAGGTTTGCCCTCATGGAGTTTTCCGTATAAACGAAAAGAAAGCAAAGATTCAAGAGAAAGACCGTTGTATGGAATGCGGCGCTTGCGCGAAAAATTGCCCAGCAAACGCCATCACGGTTGACGCCGGAGTAGGGTGCGCCGCAGCCATGATTAGGGGATGGCTTACCGGGAGCGAGCCGAGCTGTGATTGTTCCTGCGGTGAGGAATGCTGCTGAAATTGCCGCATGATATCGCGGCTCCGGCCGGCATGATCGGCGCGTCCAATTTCTTTGAGTTAGCTGTGGCGGTTGCCATTTCCTTGTTTGGCACGACATCGCCTGTGGCTCTGGCAACCATAGTGGGAGTGCTTGTGGAAGTGCCTGTTATGCTGACGCTAGTGCGTATTGCAAACAAGACACGCCATTGGTTTGGGGAAGAAAAACAGTATACAGTATAATAAAGGATGCGGATAAGCTTCTGCGTGTATTAGTATACTTAAAGGGAGGCATGAAATCGTAACACGTTATGGCGAGCTTATCTTATTACGGCAGAGCAGTTTGAAGAGATACTACGGCAAGCGTACTGCAGAGAGTTTTAGTTTTAAAATTAAATTCAACTATTCTTTATATTTCATAAAGTTCAGCCGATATAGTAATTGTTAAAATAAAGCGGAATTGAGGACCATATGTGATCACAAGGATTTTAACATTATATTTATTTATCGGCGTTTTGTTTCTTTCCCACATGTTTGTTTATTCTCTGTACCGGGGGAAATCCGGAATAAACAAAGCGTTGGGACTGCTTACCTTGTCTCTTGACATCTATCTTATGGGTTACCTTATGGAATTAAATTCAGGCAGTTTGCATGATATGTTGTTTTGGGGCAAGGTTCAGTATTTTGGCATTCCGTTTTTTCCCGCGCTATGGCTCATTGTGGGTCTCATCTATACAGGTCATACAAGGGGCTTATGGAAGTGGAAGATCGCGCTTATTTTCCTGATACCGGTGTTGACCGTCATTTTTGAACTGACCAACGAATACCACCACTTGTATTATACTAAAATTGAGCTGAAGGAATTTGCCGGAACGCAGATCATGCACCTCTCCAAAGGGCCGTGGTTTTTTGTGCAGATGGGCTATGTGTTATTTTGCCTGATAGTATGCACCGGGTTGTTTTACCGGCGTTACGTAAAAAGCAGCAGCGAGGAAAAAATCCGGTTCCGTATGTTTTTTCTGGCAACGCTGCTTCCCTATGCAGGCCTGATTTTAATAGCCATAAACTGGGGGAATACCGGTATCGATTACGCGGCACTGGTGCTTCCGCTCTGTATCCTGCTCATCAACATCGCCATAACCCGGTATAATTTTCTGGAGATCAGGCTAATGGCAAGAGAAAGAGTGTTTGAGGACAGCCATGAAGGCTTGGTCACGCTGAACAAGGATTTGGAGGTTATGGATTTTAATCCGGCGGGTGTGGCGTTCTTCAGATGGATGAATGCGACGCTAAAGCGGGAGAAGCTGGATGCGTTGCTGGAAAACGATGCCGGAGTACTTGAATGCGTCAGGGGACGAAAAGAGGGAATCCTTGAATTCAGGGTGGAAGGGAAAAAAAGATTTCTTTCGGTTACGCCCAAGGAAATCCGGAGCAAAAAGGAAATGATCGGTGTTCTGCTCGCCCTGGAGGATGTGACGGAGCGGGAGCTGATTAACCGCAAGCTTCTGGAAATGGCGCATTCCGACGAGCTGAGCGGACTGAATAACCGCAGGTACTTTTTGGAACAGGCGCAGACGGCGATCAAGCGAGCCAGGCGCTATGGCGAGAGTCTCTCTTTGATTATGTTAGACATTGATAATTTTAAGGGGATTAACGACAAATATGGACATGGTTGCGGGGATGAAGTGATTCAGGCGATATCGGACCTTCTGAAATCCGTCTTCCGGGAAACCGACATCATTGGCAGGGTTGGCGGAGAGGAGTTTTCTGTTGTCATGCTGAATTCCAAATCCAATGAAGCTTATGCCAAAGCAGAATCATATCGGATAAATATGGANNCAAAGAAGCCTATGCCACAGCGGAAGCGTTCCGGAGCAGGATTGAACAGATCAACTTTGCGCATAACGGACAGAGAGTACCTGTGACGGTCAGTTTGGGAATTGCGGAACTGGAAAATCATCAGAGTCTGCGTGAACTGGTCGGCTGCGCGGATGATGCGCTTTATCAGTCAAAACACAACGGAAGGAACCGAACCACGATCTATCGGACGGAACGACGAAAAGGAGGAATAGAATGAAGGTCAGCAAAGCGTTTGAAACTTTTGCTTCGGAAGCGCCGGTATATCAAAGCGTCTGGATGGAAACCGTACAAAAATTAGACGCGGCCAGTAAACTGGATAAAAAAACGGAAGAACTCGCCTATTTGGCGGTTTTGTCGGCAACAAGGCTTGAGAGCGGAATCCCATTTCATACGAAAATGGCCAAAGCACATGGCGCGACAAGGGAAGAAGTGATCAGTTCAATCTTGGTTGGACTCCCCGCGGTCGGCAGTTGTGTGGTCGGCGCTTTGCCTGTCGCGCTTTCTGCGTACGACGAGTAAAAAAGGTATGCTGCGGGAAATCGCAAGCAACTTCATGCCGGATTGCGCGGGTGCGAAAGTGCGGGCGATTCGGCATTACTCCCGTTCGGCATCCGGGGCGTTGGATGCGCTTTTCGCATTCTCCTCCGGAGGGACGGTACGGCTTTTTAACCGAAGGATATTTTCCTCCGTCAGGTCCATATACCGGATTTGTATTTCCGACGCTTCTCCAATATAAGCGTCAACCCACTTGTTGTATTCGGACGCGTCTGCCGGGTGGGAATTGTCGTACTGCCTGTCATTCATGATATAGTAAACAAACCCCGTCCCGCTTTTATCGATATCACTTGGAAACGCATTTTTTTGAGGATCTTCCACCGGGTAGTTTTTATCCCAGGCGTCCACCATGCCAACGAATCCATAGCTGTCCGAATCCGGTGCGTATTGATACAGGCTATAGGGCCAGAAGTCGCCGCCAAGTCTCTGATTACTGCCCCAGTTTGCCCGGATGATTCCGTTATCGTAAAACGTCAGAAACGTGGAATCACGAAGTTTTGTCCTCAGCTTTTTTGTCTGTGCGTCGTAACCGGATACGAATCCTGCCCAGCCGCCTTCCGATGTGGTGGTGTATAAGAGGAGCAATTCTTCTCTCCCGTCGTTATCCACGTCGCAAACGGCGAATTTGTTTTCGGACATGTCGCCATATTGTGTCCCGCCGTCGGTGCCGTCGGGAAGGATTTGGTTTTGAATAAGGTTTTCAAGCGCGGAAATATAGGCCTTATACATTTCATCAAGAGTACCGGCGGCCNNGGCGAGGCGGGGAGGGGCGGAGTCTCGCTGCCGCTGCAAGCGGCAAGTGTCGCGCATATGGCCACTGATAAGGTAAGAATCCATATTTTCTTCATTCGCAAATTCTCCGTTTCTCTCCGGGCTGGAAATTCCCGTTTATCCGCGCCAAGCATCCCCTTGACGCCGCGGCCGTTCTTTCGGCGCCTGCCCCTGAAGGGGGCACATGCGGATAGTATACCATGCGGCACCGTATTGCGCCACAAAGCGTTTCTTGTACCTGCCGGGCGGGGCTCATGGACGTCATTCTATTCCTTGCGTTTCCCCTTAGCCGGCAGCAGAATAATCGCATTCAGAGCCCCTGAAGCAAAAAAAGTACGATATCGAGGGAATCGCTATGGCTTCTAATACAAATCTGACGCGGGAGATTGCCGTTCGTTTGATAAAAGGACAAAAAGTGATATGCCCGAAATGCGGCAGGGATCAGCTGCGCCCGCGGTATGCCTATAAAAAGCAGAACGTGGAGTATGTATGTCCGGAATGTAAGGAGGTTTATCACCCGGCCAAATTTATTTAGCGATACCGATTATTTATGAATTCATGAAATTGCGCGGGAGTATTTTTCAACGGAGATACTCCCGCTTTTTGTATGCTTTTTGAAAAACGAGCCGAGGCTGCGACGCTTTGAAAGGGCCCGGGCCGAGGAAGTGCCGCCTGAAACCGCCGAGCATCGAAGGCAGTTTTCTGTCCTCTCACAATTCACTGGGGATTTTCATAAACTGATACTGTTACTTAACCTTATTACAGGGAGGAATGCATCATGCTCTCAGGCATTGAATTTATAAAACAGTCCTTGGGCTTACATCTTTTTTTTGCAAGGATTATGAAAGAACACGCCTTTTTCCTTGAAGCGGGATTTTCGCCGCGGGATACGGGCTTTGTCCGGCAGGCGGACGCTTTTCGCAGGGAATTTGACGCACTTCTAGGCGAAGCGGTTTCTCTATCAAACGGCGTTGTTGCTCCCGGAGTTCTGCAATCCGGAGAGGTAATAACGCCTTTTACTTTGCAAGCGGAAATGGCAACCATCTATTTTACGGGGGTGCCGATACCGACTGAGCTGACGCAGGATGAAGCGGGGCTTGCGGGCGGCGGGATTATAATTGCCAACCCGATGTTGGAACGGAACGTATCCGCCCTTAACCAAAGGGCTATCCATGCAACCGCCGCGTTAATCCAGTTTAAAAGAAATATTTTATCGAATGTGTTAAGCTGCAAAATGTTCACGTTCAATTATCCCCTGTTGATCACGCACATCATTCGAGAGGCGGAATTATATCTTCTGCAGCTTAGGAGACTTCAAAGCAGGGAAGAGATCGCTTTCGAAAGAGAAGCCTACGAATTGGAATTTTTCTGGAACAGGCAAATGGCGGAACATGCAAAGTTTATCCGGGGACTGCTTGATCCGGAAGAAAACAACCTGATTAGTCAGGCCAACCAGTTTGGAAATGAGTTTGATCAGCTGACGGCGGAGGCAAAGGCGGCAATGGATGCGACCGCTCCGCTGGATAAAGTTACCGCCGAAAGCCTGCAGGCCACCGAGGATTTGCGCGGCTTTAAAGAACAGGGCACGCAGGGGATTCTTCCCTGTCAGGTAAAATCCATCATCATACCGCTGCTCGGTGACCATGTCCTGCGTGAAGCGAATCATTATCTGCGCCTGCTGAAACTGTTTGCCCGCTGAATTAGGCCGGGAAATCTCAGCTTCTCGAAGCGCCTTTCTACCGTTCAGGCCGAAATCCACTGCCATTCAGGCCAAAAACGGTTTTTGGGCGTTTTTTTTGCTTTGCTTGCAAGCGGAAGAGGTGCTATGCTATATACCGAAGAGCATCGCTTTTTTTATCTCCGGCGACTGTTTGTGACATTCTGCTTATGGGCCGCCTACATGGAACTGCCGGCAAAGCAAAACAGTTTGTGAAGCGGGGCGGAGCGGATGAAAAGCCCCCAGACAAACACCCTGAGGAGATAATGAAATGAGAAAGAAACTTCCGAGTACAAAGAAGCGAATATCAGGTATTTTACTGCTGGCATGTATGCTGCCGAGCCTTGAGCGGGAGCGCCTCAATACGGGGGCGCTCCCGCGTTTTGAGCCGAAAGGCGGTCGCGTTGGGGCATGAGAACGCAACGATAACCGGGAGACTTGGTTTCCGGCCGCTTTTTCTGATTTGTGATAAAAATTTCATCCTTCGCACTATCGACATGATGTACTAATTAGGATATAATCCTATTAGTATTACATGACAATAAGGACTGATGAAATTGAATCAACGCAGCACCACGCAGCGGTCTTTGGTCCTGGAAACGGTAAAAGAGCTGCGCCGTCATGTTACCGCCGACGAAGTCTACGATACGATTGTGAAGCAATACCCCCATATCAGCAGAGGGACGGTATACCGGAATCTGAACCTGCTGTCCGAAATCNNAATGCCACGAGCATTATCACGCAAGATGCGTAAGGTGCGGGCAAGTCTTGGACGTGGAACTGGAATTTATGGCCGATCTGGAAAAAAGCATTCAGGATACGCATGGGTTTGCGTTTATCGGCCATGATATCATTTTTAAGGGTATCTGCCGCGCATGCAGGGAAAGCAGGAAGGATGCGGCGGCGGCCGGTGCCCCGGCAAATCGACCAGGTGCGCATACGGGAGCAGAAAACCCGTAAATAATAAATATGAAATAAGAAAAGGAGAATGATGATGAGAAGCTTTACTACATTGGATCTGCAATACGCACACAGGTTTTATGGGTTTAAGGGCGAAGCACAGTACTTGCACGGACACACGGGAATCCTGACGATTGAAGTGGAAGATACCGTCAACCCGGGCGTAAACATGGTATTTCCGTGCAACGAAATCAAGAAGACCGCCTGGGAGGTTCTGCAAAACTTTGACCATGCGCTGATCTTAAGGGAAGACGACCCGCTTTTGCCCGCCATTCTCGGCGTTTACGAAGCCCAGGGCATTAAGGACGGGGCGCCGACCAACATGCAAAAGGGCCCGGCGTTTAAGACGGAGCTTGCTACGGCATACCCGGAATGCCGCTTGGTCGTCACAAAAGAAACGATGACCGTGGAAGGCATGATTAAAATCGTATACGATCTGCTGAAGGATAAGCTGAACATCGTGAAGATTACGTTTACAAGCGGAGTAAACGGCGCTGTGGCGGAATTCAAGTCGCAAAAGAGCATCGACCGCTGCCCGTTATGCGGCATTGCGTTAAACGAAAACGGCGTATGCCCGAAATGCGGCTATAAGAAATAATCGCCTTTATACTGGAAACGAAATCGTATCAGGGCGCTCTGAAGCGAAACGATCCGCTCCCCTCTTTTTTGAGGGGAGCGGATCGTTTCGCAAAGCGCCTTTTTATCGTCCGGGCCGGGGAAACCGTGGATTTGTTATTGTTTGATTGACAAGGCGGTATGCTTTTATTGCTTGCTACCAAGCTATGGTATCGTATATCTTTATCGTAGCCGCAGGGGCCTGTTCTTGCTCGGAAAACGCATGTAAATAGGTATTTTACCGGCGGCCTTCTCTGCGGTGGCGGCGAGTATCTCTTTTGAAAATGGAAAGGAGAAGGATATCGTGCTGTTAAAAAACAAGGTTGGTATCGTAACCGGCGCCGGAAGCGGTATGGGCCAGGGCTGCGCTTTGCGTTTTATCAAAGAGGGTGCGAAACTCGGTCTTTTCGACGTGAGCGAGAAGGGATTGTCCGAAACGAGAGCGCTCATCGAACAGTCGTTTCCCGCTGCGGAGATCCTGTGCCTTCCAGTGGATGTCTCCGACGAGGATCAGGTGAAACATGCCATTGAGGACGTATCGGCCTGCTTCGGCAGGCTGCATTTTGCGCATAACCATGTGGGAATCGGCCACTTGGGGCTGCCCGTCGGGGACCTGCCCACCGAGGTTTGGGAGCGGGTACTGCGCGTCAACCTGTTCGGGGCCTTCTACTGTGCCAAGTACGAGATTCGGGAGATGCTGAAACATAACGACCCTTGCTCCATCATCTTTACTGCCTCCGTGGGCGGTCTCATGGGAACGCCCGGCTCCTGCGAATATAATGCCTCCAAACACGGCGTGATCGGCTTGATGAAAGCCGTCGCCTGCGACTATGCGGATAAAGGAATCCGGTCGAATGCCATCTGTCCGGGCGCAATCGATACGCCTATGTGGAAAGGCGGTCCCGGCAAGGCGTTTGAGGGCGATCCGGAAGGCTACGCCAGGTTCAACGCCTCCCGGAATCCCATGCGCCGTTTGGGGACCGTGG
The DNA here is from genome assembly GCA_002329245.1 of Clostridiales bacterium UBA1446. Lineage (GTDB taxonomy): Bacteria > Bacillota > Clostridia > Oscillospirales > Oscillospiraceae > UBA1446. The sequence goes on along the minus strand of DCTG01000060.1, from coordinate 25,501 downwards.
AGGAGATTGCCGCTACCGCCGCATTCTTAGCTTCCGAAGAATCCTCCCATATCACCGGGGTGGCGATTCCCGTGGACGGCGGCCAGATGGCTACCGACTCCAGTTATNNCCGCGGCCCGCCATATCCCGATAAAAGACCGCCCTGCGCTGCAAGGGCGGTCTTTTCCGTAACCGTGCGTTATACGCGCACCGGGCTTGGTATAATTAGTGGATTTGTTATATTTTGGTTGACAAAGCGGTATCCTTTTATTGCTTGCTAGCGGCTATTTTATATTATATCTTTATCTTAGCAAACGGCATCCTTCCTTCTACATAAATGTAAAAATTTACAATATTTTAGGGGCATATCTGCCGCAGATTGCGGTATTCGCGCGGATACGTCAACCATTTGGATTGTTCGGGCGTATTGTGTCCGACGTTTCCGGCCGGGGGGTTCGTAACCGTGCGGCTTCGCCGCCCCGCTGCCTGTTTGCCGCCGCCGCGGCTTCGTAATCCTCGTTTTCCGCGCGAAAAGGAATGCGGCAAGGCGCAAAGGCGCGCAGGGTAAAAATTCCCCATTGGCGCAAGAGCAAGTCAAATAAAAAGCACACCCGAGGCGAAAAGCTTCTCTATGGATTCATCCGGCCTTGGCGAACGGTTCGGAAAACACGGGAGAAAAGAAAAAATGGTTGCTTAAATGGGGAGAAATAAAATGTTTGTCAGAGATGTTCACTCGCCCGCCGAACAGCAGATGATCGACAGTTGGAACGCCCGGGCGCTGGCCGATGTCGGGTGGCTCCCTGATACGCCCGGCGCGGACTACTTAAGTCCCGTCAATTTCCGAACCGCCTCGCGCGAAGCGATCCGGCACGTGGCCTTAGCCCATGATTACAAAAACCCTCTGTACCGGGATCCGGAGTATGCCAGGCATACGCGCTGGGGCAAGATTATTGCGCCGCCGTTTTTCACCTTGACGATTGCCAACGGGCAGACCCATGCCCTGACGGTACCGGCACATGTGGGCCGGTATGCGGGCTGTCACTTGGGGGAGGATTTCGAATGGTTTCAAACCATTCGCGAGGGCGACAGCTTTCGGGTTTTTCAGGGGTTGGCGCAGCTGCGGGACCTGACGCCGGACGGGGAGCAGCCGGAGCGGATTTTAGGCAGCTATGACCCCGTGTACATTTACAACCAAAACGACGAGCTGATCGGCATCTGGTGGCACATTCTCATCCACGTCTATGCCGAGCCCGGCACGAAGCCGGACGGCATCCTCCGCATCGGGTACGAGATGGATCCCGCGGGCGCCCGCGAGCTGAAAGCCCGGTGGACGGAGCCGCCGAAATACACCAAGGAAATGGCGGCGCACATCCAGCGCCTTTACGAGGAGGAGCCGCGCCGGGGCCGCGAAATCCTCTGGTGGGAGGACGTCAAAGTCGGCGAGGAACTGCCGCCCGTATTTATGGGGCCGCTTACCCCGTGGGATTCCGCCGCCTATATGGCCACCCTCATCTATCCGCCGATTCCCATGAACGAGACGCGGCGTCTCATTCCGTATTTCTGCGCCTTGGACGAGGAGACCAACATCTCGCACCTGATGTTTGAGGAGCATCTGTCTCCCGAGGTGTCTAGGATCGTCGGGTTTTACTCCCACACCATATGCGAAAATATGATCAACTCCTTCTTAGGCCGTCTCGTCTCCAACTGGATGGGAGACGACGGCGAGTTCAGGTTTTTTCGCTGGAGAAAATTTGCCAATACGACCTACGGAGACTCCGTCATCGGCCGCGGCCGCGTCGTCCGCAAGTACATTAAGGACGGCCGGTGTCTGGTGGATGTGGATACCTGCATGGAAAACATCAGGGGATTTCTCGCCAATATGGGGCCCACGACGATTTCTCTGCTCTCGAAAGAGCAGATGCTGTACCGCCGCGAACCGAAGGAAAACCCGGCCGAGAAGCCTTTGGAGCTCAATCCCCAGGGCTTCAAGCGCGGCGACCGCTTCCGCATCCTTCCGCGGCCGGACTGGGAGCTGCCGACCCCCTATCCGCTGGCGGGTGAAACGGGCTATGTGTACGAAATGCCGGTCGACGTGGACGGCTATATCTACGCGATTATGGACCGGGACTGCACCGGCATCGATCCAAGGGCCGTGGTCGGCTTTCGCATTGATAAGATTGAAAAAATATAGCGGTATGTGTTCCGGGAAGTCCCAATGTTTGGATAAGGCGTCCCGGTTCCTTTCGGTTTTATTAAGCTGAGGTAGGTGCGGTATGCTGAAATTCATTTTAAAGCGGCTGCTCATGCTGATTCCGGTTTTATTGGGCATTTCCTTTGTCGTATTGCTGCTGCTGGAGATCACCCCGGGCGACCCCGCTAAAATGATGCTCGCTTCCCAGGCGACGCCCGAAAGGATTGCGGCGCTCCGCGAAAAATTGGGGCTGGAAGACCCCATTCCGGTGCGTTACGTCAATTTCCTGTGGCAGGTCATGCACGGCGACTTTGGAACGTCGTTTTTGACCAAGCGTCCGGTGTTTGACGACATGGTCAAGCGGATTCCGTACACGCTGTTGCTCGTGTGCATCGGCCTTGGGTTTTCCGTGCTCATGGGAATTCCCATCGGCGTTTATGCGGCGATGCATCATAACACCTGGAAAGACAACTTGGCGATGTTTATCGCGCTGTTTTTCGTATCCATGCCGGTTTTCTGGTTTGCGCTGCTGCTTGTGCGCTTGCTGTGCGTGGAATTTCGATGGTTTCCCCTTTCCGGAGTTGATACGTGGCAGGGCTGGATTCTGCCCATATTTTCCATGGCGCTTGGATTTATCGCCACCATCGCACGACAAACCCGCTCCAATATGCTTGAGGTAATTCGTCAGGATTACATCGTAACCGCCAGGGCGAAAGGGCTTCCGGAACACAAGGTTACCTACCGCCACGCGCTGAAAAACGCCATGATTCCCGTAATCATGGTGGTTGGAAACATGTTCGGACTTCTGATCGGCGGCGCGCTGATTACGGAGGTTATTTTCGGAATACCCGGCCTGGGCCAGTATACGATAGCGGGGCTTACCGGCCGGGATTATCCCGTTATACAGGGAAGCGTGTTTATTCTTTCTATCCTGTTTTCGCTGATTATTCTGCTTGTCGACGTGGTGTTTGCAATTGTCGACCCGCGCATTCGTTCTCAATACGTAAGCAAAAACAAAAAGAAACGAAAGGTGGGGAAGCAGATTGAAGAAGGCGCGCAAAAAATCGAAGTTTAAAAGCACATGGATTCGCCTGAAAAAGAACAAGCTGGCCGTCGCCGGTCTGATCGTATTGATTTTGCTCATACTCGTTGCGATATTCGCTCCGCTGCTGGCGCCTTACCACTTCTCGCTGCAGGATTCCAAAGACTCCTATGCGGGCTCGAGTGCCGAGCATCTGCTCGGCGCGGATAAATTGGGGCGCGATATGCTCAGCCGCCTCATATACGGCGCCCGGGCGTCGCTCATGATGGGGATTGTGGGCGTTGCAATCGCGGCGATCATAGGCGTTACGATCGGCTCAATTGCGGGATATTTCGGCCGTTGGACGGATAACATCTGCATGCGGGTTTTGGATATTTATCAGGCAATCCCCATGCTGCTTTTATGCATTACCCTAGCCGCGATTTTGGGTCCGAGCCTGAAAAACGCCATCATCGCGTTGGGCGTCTGCAGCGTGCCGGGGTATGCAAGGCTTATGCGGGCGTCGGTGCTAACGGTCCGCGAAAAGGAATTCATTGAGTCGGCAAGGGCGATTAATGCAGGCAATGCCCGGATTATTCTGAAGCATGTGATTCCGAACGCCATAGCGCCGATCATAGTGGAAACTACGATGGGCGTCGGCGCGTGCATATTGGCGGGTTCTCTGCTCAGCTTCGTAGGTTTGGGCGTGCAGCCGCCGACTCCCGAGTGGGGCACCATGATCGCCGACGGCCGAAACGCGATGCGGGATCACCCGACGTTGGCGCTCTATCCCGGTATATGCGTCATGCTCAGTGTCCTCGCCTGCAATCTGCTTGGCGACGGACTTCGCGACGCGTTGGATCCGCGGCTGAAAAATTAAGAAAAGCGAATGGAAGGCATTTGAATGGAACGAGATATATTGCTTGAAATACGGGATTTGGCGGTGGAATACCACACCGATGAAGCAATCATATACGCCATCAACCATATTAATCTCTCGGTCAAAAAAGGGGAAACAATCGGTCTGGTAGGAGAGACGGGCGCCGGGAAAACGTCCATCGCGCGCAGCATCCTGCGCATTCTCCCGGTACCGCCGGCAAAAATCATCTCCGGTGAAATCTTTTTCAACGGCGCCGACCTGCTGCAACTGTCCGAACGGGAAATGCGGAAAATCCGCGGGAATAAAATCACGATGATTTTTCAGGATCCGATGACGGCATTAAACCCGATTGAAACGGTTGGGTTTCAAATTGCCGAAACGATCAAGCAGCATAACCGCATCTCCCGGGCCGAGGCGCATAAGCGCGCCTGCGACATGCTTGAGATGGTGGGCATACAGATGGAACGGTTCAAGGATTTCCCGCACCAGTTTTCCGGCGGTATGAAGCAGCGCGTGGTGATTGCAATGGCGCTCGCGTGCAATCCGGAGCTGCTGCTTGCGGATGAACCCACTACGGCGCTTGACGTTACGATTCAGGCGCAGGTGCTGGAGATGATGCAGTCGCTGAAGGAAAAGCTCAAAACGTCGGTCGTAATGATTACGCATGATTTGGGCGTCGTTGCGGAATTCTGCGACAGCGTGGCTGTTGTGTACGCCGGAGAAATCGTGGAACGCGGTACGGTAGAGGACATATTCGACTATGCAAATCACCCCTATACGTTAGGCTTGTTTGGTTCGCTGCCCAAGCTTGATGCAACGGAAAACCGGCTAAGACCCATCAAAGGGCTTATGCCTGACCCGACAAATTTGCCCGAGGGCTGCCGGTTTTATGAACGCTGTCCCCGCGCCAAAGAGGAATGCTCAAAATCATCTCCCGAAGAAGTCGAAATAGCGCCCGGGCATACCGTTAAGTGTTTTTTCGCGGGGGGCAATTAAAATGGCGGCTTTACTGGAAGTGCGCGATTTAAAGAAGTATTTTAAGACGAGCATCGGCATGCTCCACGCCGTGGACGGAATAAACTTAACGCTTGACGAGGGAAAAACGTTGGGCGTTGTCGGCGAATCCGGATGCGGAAAATCCACCTTGGGTCGTACGATCCTGCATCTGTTGGACGCGACGGATGGTCAGATCTTCTTTGACGGCAAGGACATCACGAATCCCACAAGAAGCGAACTGCGCAAGCTGCGCGAACAGATGCAGATTATATTTCAGGATCCGTATTCCTCTCTCGACCCGCGCATGTCGGTCAGCGAAGCCATCATGGATCCGCTGATTCTGAAGGGGGGCATGTCCAAAGCCGATATGCGTGCCGAAGTGCGGAAGTTGATGGATACGGTTGGCCTAGCCGCCCGTTTCGAGAATTCATACCCGCACGAGCTGGACGGGGGGCGCCGCCAGCGAATCGGAATCGCCCGCGCCCTTTCTCTGAAGCCGAGATTCATTGTTTGCGACGAACCGGTATCGGCGCTGGACGTTTCCATTCAGGCGCAGATTATCAATCTGATGTTAGATCTGCAGGAAGAGCGCGGACTTGCGTACATGTTCGTCACACATGATTTATCGGTTGTGAAATACATATCGGACGACATTATGGTGATGTACTTAGGCCAAATGGTTGAAAAAGCGCCGGCGGACGAATTATTCCGCGACACAAAGCACCCGTATACGAAGGCGCTGCTTTCCGCGATACCGGTTCCCGATATCCATAAAAAAACCAAGCGAATCCTTTTGCGCGGGGAAATAACCTCTCCGATCAACCCCAAGCCCGGCTGCCGTTTCGCGCCCCGCTGCCGCTACGCTTCCGAGGAATGCACCCAAATGCAAACACTCGAAGAATGTTCCCCCGGGCATTTCGTCGCGTGCTGCAGATACAAAGAAATCGAAACGATGGACAAAACATTAACGAAACTGGAGGATGCAAAATGAAGAGTCATGCACGGAAATTGGTCGCATTACTTCTGGCCTGCCTCATGCTCGCAACGATTGCGGCATGCAGCTCGACTTCAGCTCCCCCCGCCGCCGGCGGCGGCTCCGCTGCTCCCTCCGCTCCCTCCTCCTCCGGCGGCGAACCGGCAGCCGCCAAGAGAGACACCCTCAACGTAGCCGTATCTCTTGACGGAGGCACCCTGGATCCCCTTTACCTGACGGGGAAAGGCGGTTATTTGAGCGTGCTGCGAACGTTTTGCGAGCCGTTGTGGGATTATACGCTTGAAGGGGAAAGGTATTGGGTGCTCGCTACGGCGTACGACCGGGTAAGCGACATCAATTACACGCTGAAAATCCGCGAAGGCGTAACCTTCTCAAACGGGAATCCCCTGACCGCCGAGGACGTTTTGTACACCATGCAGATCAACCATGAAGACGCGCGGGCATTCCTGAACGTTAAGGCCATCGACTTTGAAAAGACCAAGGTAGTCGACGACTATACGATCGACGTATGGTATACGGCGTTCAACGCCGGACAGGAGCCCGGAATCCCCCAGATGGGCATCGTCGACAAAGAGAGCTATGACCCAAAGGAAATGGCGATCAGACCGGTCGGAACCGGCGCATACGTTGTGAAAGAGTATGTCGTCAACAGCCACGTCATCGTTGAGCGCCGCGACGACTACTGGGGCGAGAAGCCTTACTTCAAGACCATCCACTTCAAGTGCATGAGCGAAGAAGCGCAGAGGGTGAACGCGCTCGAAACCGGCGCGGTTGACTTTGCCCTTATTCCCATGAAGGACTACGATTATATCGAATCCCTCGGCACCTGCACGCTGCAGGTTTTAAACACCGGCTCCTCCCTGATTGCAATGTACAACATGGGAAAGAACAGTCCGCTCCATTCGGTGGAAGCCCGCAGAGCGGTCTCCTACGCGATCAACTGCCAGGCAATTATTGACGTTGCGTACAGCGGAAAGGCGGAGCTCATTGACTGGCCGGCTTCGGAGAGCATGACGGAAATGCAGGACCGCTATCTGAACATGGATGAAATCTATTCGGACCGGTATAACCTTGAAAAGGCGCAAGCCTTGGCCGAACAGTCCGGCCTCGTAGGAAAAACGCTCCGTATCGTCACGAACGGCGATCCCAAGTTCGTCACGGCTGCGGAAGTTATCCAAAACGGGCTTGAGTCGCTTAAGGTGAAGTCGGAAATCATCAACTACGACCAGGCCTCCTATTTCTCCTTCCTGATGTCCGACAACGAGTATGAAATCGCGATTCAGACGCCAGTCGCGCCCGGCAGCGTAACCTGCGACGTCTTCGGCAACTACCCCGTATTCATTCCGCAGGACTGGAGCGGTCCGGAACGCGAAGCGTATATTGCGCTCGGCGCGAAGGCAAACGCCACGGCTGATTTGGCGGAGCGCCAGGATGTGGTTTACGAGCTGCTTAAGCTTTTCAACAAGCACCACCTCTGGTACGGGCTGTGCGAGGACCCCAACCTGTGCGCGTACAACAAGGATCTGAAGAACGTACAGATCGACAACTCCGGCGTTTGGATTTTGCAGGATATGTATTTCTAAAACGGCGGATCCCTCTCCATGCTTGGGGGTAGGGCGAACATAAAATATCCGGCGGGCGGAAAAGCCGCTTGCCGGATATTTTGTTTTTTCGCATAAGGCTCTCTGCGCTCCGGCGCAATGCAGCGCACCGGATCATTTCACACTCGAGGCGCTTCGAGCCGCTTCCCCCTTGAAGGGGAGCCTATGTATGCCGGGGGCGGTCAGGAATGCCTTTTGCTGGGGTCCACCCAGTCGATCGTATCCTTGGCCTTGCCCCAGCCGGCTAAGGCGGCCGCTTGCATGCGTTCTACCTCCTCCCAAGTTCCCGAAGAGTGGAGCTTGCTTTTTTTCGCCTCTTCCGCAAGCCTTCTCATGCCCTCCGGCGTGCAGTAATTGATTAGGCGCTGGGTTTCGTTTTTGATGATTTCTTCCCTGTCCTCATAGGGAATGCAGATTACCACGCCTTCCTCCATGCCCTTCATGGTCCGCCGCCCAACCTCGCGGATATCCATGCCGAGGATATTATGCCGGCGGTACAGTTCGACGACCTCTTCACTGAGATAATATCCGGAGTTGGAAAGATGTTTGGGGCGCGTTTTATGCGACAGATGAATTTGCGAATTGATATTGCCGGGGCAGAAGACCATGGATTTTATGCCGTACGGCTTGAGCGCCTCGTGGTAGCTGAGCATGAGATTGATCACCGCGGCTTTTGAGCAGCAGTAGGGCGCGGTTGTGGGGCCGGGGCCGAATCCCGCCAAAGAGGCGACCGTAACGAGATGGCCGCCCTTGCCCGCTTTGATCATGCGGGGAACAAAGGTGACAAGCCCGTTGTATACGCCCTTTAAGTTAACCCCCACAATCCAATCGAAATCTTCGTATGTGGAAGCCTCGGCAGGACCGAACGCGTTGACGCCGGCGGTCTGGATAACGATTTCAGGCGGGGCGCCGAATACCTTTTCCACCTCGTCGGCGGCGGCGTTGTAAGCCTTGCTGTCGGTTACATCCAATAAAATCGGATGAACCGCCGCGCCTTTTTCCCCAAAATACCGCATCGCGTCGTTCAACGCGTCTTTGCGAACATCCGCAATCACTACCTTGCAGCCGGCCTCGGAAAAAATCTGAGCCTGACCGAAAGCCGCGCCGGCTCCGCCGCCGGTGATAAAGCAAATTTTACCCGTGTAATCCATTCTAGCGCCTCCTTCGTTTGTGTAACGATCCGTATGATTGCAGGAAAACGTCGTGAAATCCGTGGAAGGGGCCGCGTTCACCGGGAGAAACGCCATCTTTCTGTAAAAATGATATCGTATCGCGGGGTGCGGGCGCAAGCAAAAAAAGCATACCGTTTTGTCAATTAAACGATAACGAACCCTTTCGCTCCGCGCCGGATCGAAAAAGGACGAATTGATAAAATAGGAAAGACAAGCATGCAAACTTTTGGTAGAATAAGGTTAACCGAAAACGTGAAAAGAGGCTATGAACAGATCAGATTTGTTGGAATGGCGGGGAGGGCGCTATGGTCCTGTTTGATAAGGTAAGCACGGGTCTGAAAGGCTTCGACGAAGTAATCGACCACCTTCGCTTAGGCGATAATGTCGTATGGCAGGTGGACACCGCTTCCGACTATAAATTAATGGTCGACCCGTATGTGGCGCAGGCAAAGATGGATAAAAGAGCGCTGGTTTACGTCCGTTTTGGCAGTCACGAGCCCTTGGTGGAAGAAGGTCCGGATGTGAGGATACATCACGTGGACGCGAGCAAGGGCTTTGAAAATTTTGCAATTGAGGTCAATACAATTGTAAAGGAGGCGGGCCGGGAAGCTTTTTTTGTCTTCGACTGTCTGACGGATTTATTGAAGTACTGGCATTCGGATCTGATGATCGGCAACTTTTTTAAGGTTACCTGCCCGTTTTTGTATGAGCTGGATACCGTCGCGTATTTTTCTCTCATACGCGACGCCCACACGTTTGCCACCATCGCCGGGATCCGGGAAACCACGCAATTGCTGCTGGATTTATATCAGGTGAACAATAAGCTGTATGTCCATCCGCTGAAAGTGTGGCAGCGCTATTCGTCAACCATGTTTTTCCCGCACCTCATACAGGGGCAGGAGGCGATCTGCATTACGGCAAGCGCCGAGGTTGCCGAATTGTTTTCCAGCATACGCCGGGACGGGGACAGGCTGGATTATTGGAACGTCACGTTTAACAAGGCGAAAGAAGCGCTCGCCCTTCCGCGGGAGGAGCAGGAACCCATCAAAATGCACCTCATGCGCATGCTGATTGGAAGCGGTTCCCGCATATTCGATTTGTGCAACCGATACTTTACCCTAAAAGATATTTTGGCCATTGCCTCCAGGGAGGTGGGCACGGGCTTTATCGGCGGAAAGAGCGTCGGCATGCTCCTGGCCAGAAAGATTCTGATACAGGAGGGAGCGGACCGCTTCGCGCCGTATCTGGAGCCGCACGATTCCTATTATCTTGGCGCGGACATCTTTTACACCTATATTGTGCAAAACGGCTGGTGGAAGCTGCGAACGGAGCAGAAATCGCCGGAAGGATATTTTAAACACGCGCCGGAGCTGAAAGAAAAGCTTTTAAACGGCACGTTTCCGAAGGATATTCGCGAGCAGTTTATTCAGGTGCTGGAACATTTCGGCCAGTCCCCGATTATTGTGCGTTCAAGCTCGCTGCTTGAGGACAATTTCGGAAACGCCTTCGCGGGAAAGTATGAAAGCGTATTCTGCGCCAATCAGGGCACGCCGGAAGAACGGTACAATGCCTTTGAGCAGGCCGTGCGCACCGTTTATGCCAGCACAATGAATGAGGACGCGCTTGCCTACCGGATGAACAGAGGGCTTGTTGACCGGGACGAACAGATGGCAATTCTTGTTCAGCGCGTGTCGGGAGATCAGTACGGAGAGAACTTTTTCCCGCACCTTGCGGGCGTCGGCAATTCTTCCAACCTGTATGTATGGGATAAGCGTATTGATATGGACTCGGGTATGCTGCGCCTGGTGTTCGGGCTGGGCACCAGGGCGGTGGACCGGGCGGTCGGCGACTACGCCAAAATCGTATGTCTGGATGATCCTCTGCGCGTCCCGCCCATGAATTTCGAAGATCAGAGAAAATATTCGCAGCGCGGCGCCGACGTGATCTCCCTGAAGAAGAATCTCTTGACTTCCGCTCAATTGGAAGAAATCTTTTCAAAGGATATCAAGGCCGATCCGAGCCTGTTTGCCAGCGTGGATGTTCAAACGGCAAACAGGCTGCGGGAGCTTGGACACACCGACAAAAAGGCGCCCCATATCTTCGATTTTTCCAGATTGCTCAAAAGCACGGAGTTTCCCGCGGTCATGAGGGACATGCTTTCCCTGCTGTCCAAGGTTTATGAGTATCCCGTGGACATCGAATTTACGGCAAACTTTACAAAAGACGGCCGTTTCAAGATCAATCTCCTGCAATGCCGGCCATTGCAGACGAGGGGACTGGGCAAGTCGATTGCAATCCCGAAGCTTGAAGATGAGAGCGAATGCTTTTTTTCTCAAACAGGGAACTTTATGGGCGGAAACGTGCGGCTGCCGGTTGATTATGTGGTTTTTGTGGATCCCAAGGGGTACGCCCGGCTTAAGGAACAGGACAAGTATGCAGTGGCGAGGCAAATCGGCGCGATCAATGTCGGGCTGAAGGGGAAAAACGCCATGCTGATCGGTCCGGGCAGATGGGGCACAACAACGCCGTCGCTGGGGGTGCCCGTACATTTTACGGAACTGTGCAATATGTCGNNTACGGCAGCCACTTCTTCCAGGACCTTGTGGAAACGGGCATTTTCTACGTGGCGATACTGATCGGGCGGGAAAATGCAGTGTTTCGACCGGTACGAGTGTTGTCGAAAGAGAACGTTATAAGAGATTTTCTGCCGCAAAGCGCTCCCTTTTCCGAAGTCATACATGTTGCAAAAACAGATGGTATGGAGATTTTTTCGGACATTGTCACGCAAAGGGTTTTGTGCAGATGAGAAAAAACTATGAATTTCTAGACTTCTGATGTTTATTTATGCTATAATATCCGGGATATCAAAAAGCCGCGGCGCGGAGACGCGCCGCACGGCAGTATCCGCAGCGCGGATAGGTTACCATTGCACGGAGAGTGAGTGATTTTCATTGCAGTTCTCGAAGAGAATGCATCGGTTTGAAGCGGGGATTTTCTCCAAGTTATTGGAAATCAAGAATCAGAAGACGAAACAGGGAGAAACGATTATCGATCTGAGCGTCGGTTCGCCGAACATACCGCCCGCAAAGCATATCGTCGACGCGCTCCTGACCTCTGCGGCGGAAGAAGGCAATTATATTTATGCCATCAACGATCAAAGCGCCCTGTTGGACGCGGTAAGCACCTGGTACCAGAAGCGGTATGGAGTCACGCTTGACCGGGATACCGAAATATGCTCGCTGCTCGGGACGCAGGAAGGGTTTTCTTATCTTGCGATGACGATTGTCGACGAAGGGGACCTGGTACTGGTTCCGGACCCGTGCTATCCCGTGTTTTCGGACGGCCCCCGGCTGGCCGGAGCCGAGCTTTACTTTATGCCGCAGAAAAAAGAAAACGGCTATCTTGTGCAGCTGCAGGACATTCCGGAAGAGGTGGCCAATAAGGCCAAAATGATAATTGTCTCCTATCCCAACAATCCTACGACCGCAGTTGCGCCGGATCGGTTTTATGTCGATTTGATCGCCTTTGCCAAACGGCATGATATCATTGTTCTTCATGACAATGCTTACAGCGAGTTGGTATTCGACTCCAAACGATGCGGCAGTTTTCTTTCCTTCCCGGGCGCCAAGGACGTCGGGGTGGAATTCAATTCCTTGTCAAAAACCTATGGACTCGCCGGAGCGAGAATCGGGTTTTGCGTGGGAAACGCGAACGTCATTTCCGGTCTGAAAAAAATCAAATCCATTTGCGCCTATGGGATGTTCCTGCCGCTGCAGAAGGCCGCGATTGCCGCCATGACGGGGGATCAGGGCTGCGTTCAAACGGTAAGGCAAGCGTATGAGGCGCGCAGGAACGTGCTGTGCGAGGGATTCAAAGCCATCGGATGGGAGATGGAAAAACCGGAGGCCACCATGTTCGTATGGGCTCCCATTCCGCCGAACTATAAAAGCTCCGAACGCTTTGCCATGGACCTGCTTGAAAAAGCCGGCCTTATGGTGACACCGGGAAGCGCTTTCGGACCTTCCGGAGAAGGATATGTTCGAATGGCGCTGGTCCAGGAGGAGGATGCCTTGCGGGAAGCGGTCCGGCGGGTAAAGGAAAGCGGAATATTGCTGGGGCGGTCCTCAGAGGACGGTTGCTGAGAGAACACGGCTGAAAGCTCTCGCCCGTATCAAAACTGGCCCGCAAGGATATCGCGCTCTCCGAAACGAAACCACAAACCGTCCTAAGGTTTGCAAAAGAAAACGGCGGCCGGAAATCCGGCCGCCGTTTGCGTTGGTATGGATGCTTTATTATTCGCCGCTGCCCCACTTCTTCCCGACGCTGGAGACTGCGGCTCCGTTCGGGTCAACGACGCAGGCTCCGCCGTCCAATGCCATAACCGCGCCGGTCATAAAGGAGGAATCGTCGCTTGCTAAGAAGAGAGCCGCTCCGGAAATCTCGTCGGGAGAAGCGGCGCGCGGAAGCGGGCAGAATTTCGTCAGCGTATTCAGCGCGCCGGTGATATCGGTATTCAGCGTTTCAGCCAGCCCGGCCATGGAGTTTTCCAACATTTCGGTCCGAACCGCGCCGGGGCAGATGACGTTGCAGCGGATGTTATATTTGCCGTAATCCAGCGCGGCGGATTGCGACAGGCCGATCAGCCCCGCCTTGGCGGCGATGTAAGCCGGCATGGCCGGAATGCAGCGCAGCGCGGCTAAAGAAGCGATATTGATGATGGAGCCTCCTCCGTTTGTTATCATATGGGGGATCGCGGCTTTCATCATGAGAAAGGCGCCCGTCAGATTGATGTCGATGACCTGCTTCCACTGTTCGACGGGAAGGTCGGTAATCGCGCCGGCGGGGTCGATGCCCGCGTTGTTGACTAAGATATCGATTTTACCGCCGAATTTTATGGCCGCGTCCACCATTGCCTGCGTGTCTTCCAATTTTGAAACGTCTCCGGGGAAGACAAGCACGGAGCCGGAGGGCAGACCGGCGGCAACCTTGTCGAGCAGGGATTTGCGGCGGCCGGTGATGACCACTTTTGCGCCTTCTTCTACAAAACGCTTGGTAAATGCGGCGCCGAGGCCTGTTCCGCCGCCTGTGATGAGCGCGACTTTCCCGGTTAGCTTACCGTTCATATACTAACTCCTCCTTATTTTAATCGAAGTATTCGGGATTCCCGCAGAAGAAAACTATGTATTCCCTTGCAGAAGCGCCGGGTCTAGCTTGGTATTTTCTTCATTGTAACTTCAATCGGAATTCCTGTCAACGGAATTCGGCGGACCGATTTCGCGCGAAAAGTGAGGGGGTGGATGCGTTTCTGTATTGACTGCGGAACGGAAGTATGATATAGTTTTTCACCGGATGAAAAATAATTTGCCCTTGGCCGTAAAACATGCTGGCATAGCTCAGCCGGTAGAGCAGCTGATTCGTAATCAGCAGGTCGGGTGTTCGAGTCACCTTGCCAGCTCCAAAGAAAAGCCCTGTAACCGCAACGGTTACAGGGCTTTTGCGAAAGAAGAAGTTCGGATTAAAGAATTCCGAACTTCTTCTTTTTCGTGTCAGCAAATAAGGATTGAGGAGCAAGCCGATGAAGCGGATTCGCCAATTAACTGAGGATAGCCGGCAGAATCAGGCTGATTTGCGGAATGTATGTGATAAATACCAAGGCAATCAGATAACAAATCAGGAAGGGCACGCACCCCCGCGCAATAAGGCCCATCGGCCGCTCCAATATGCTTTGAGAGACGAATAAGCTTAATCCGAAGGGAGGCGTAAACATGCCGATGGAAAGGTTAACCGCGAAAATAACACCTAAATGAATCACATCAATTCCAAGCAAAAGGGCCACCGGCACCAGCAAAGGCGCAATAATCAGGTTGGCTGCGCCGGGGTCGAAGAAACAGCCCATAATAAGAAGGATCAGGTTGATTAGAAGCAGGAATGCAAAGGGACTCAATCCCGACATTGCATCCTTCAGGGCCAAGGGAGCCTTTGTGACGGTTAATGCCTGGGAGAACACATTGCTGACCGCAATCAGGATAAAAAGCTGGCCGACGGTTTTAGCGGAATCAATAAACACCTTTCCAAACTGACGCAGGTTAATATCCCGGATCACAAACAAGGAGACGATGGCTGCGTATAGTGTGGCAATGGCGCCGGCCTCTGTGGGAGAACAAAATCCGCCGTAAATACCGCCTAAGATGATAACGGGAAGAAGCAGCGCGGGAATGCCCCGCTTGAGCGCGGCAGTTCTCTCGCCGCGAACATGGGTGACGTTTGCGACGTCTTTTCTGTGGCGGACAGCTAAGTAAATGCCCAAAATAACAACGCAGAGTACGCCGGGCAAAAAGCCTGCCATAAACAGCTTTGCCAGAGAGGTCTCCGTGACAATGCCATACATAATCAGGGGAAGAGCCGGCGGAATGATTGAGCTGAGACTGCCGGAAGAAGTAATCAGACCGGCTGCTTCTCCTTCGCTATAGGTTTCCTTGAGCGGCTTCCATAATATTTTACCGAATGTTGCAGTGGCTGCGGGAGCGGAACCGGAGATGGCGCCGAAAACCGCGTTGGCGCCGATGCAAGAAAGCGCAAGTCCGCCGGGAACCCGCTTCAGAAATACAGCAAACAAATTTACAAGGCGTTCCCCCAACGAGCTCGTTGAAAGCAGGTTGCCCGCAACGATAAAAAACGGAACGGCAAGAAGGCTGTTTTTTGTCAGGGCTTCAAAAAGCCCGGTGAACAGGTTTTGAAGAGGCATTTGATTGACAAATACCTGCAGATAGATGGTCGCGGCAAGCAAGGATATATAAATCGGAAAGCTGAATGCAAGAAGCACCCCTAATATCAGGAGCATCGGAAGAACAACGTGCAGAAACAATTACAACGCCCTCCTTTTGTTGAAAAAAATAATGCAGATCCAGCCGAGGATAGCGAAAACAAAAGAGGCGGTTGTAATTCCGAAAACGATATCTTTGGGCATTTGAAGCGTCGGGCTCGCGGATGCATATTTTGCCGCCGTTGCAGTTACTTTATAGCCATAATATATTAAAATTGCGAACAGCCCCATGGTAATGAACCCGCGGATAACGAAAACGATTTCCTTGAAAGTCTGGTTCTTGACGTTTGTGCTGAAAATATCGACGGATAAATGCTTGTCTTCCGCTTCCATGATCGGAAACATCAGAAAAGACATGATGAGGACGGAATAGGTACAGAGTTCTTCGCTGCCGAAAATTACGTAATGAAAACAATAGCGTGTGATCGCGTTGATTGCGGTGAGCGCAGTAGCGAATAGAAAAATCGCTGCTGATATCACATGAAGACTATTAAACATTTTCCGAAATAAAGTGACAAACATGGACTTCTCCTTTGCCGCATACATCGTACCAAGCGGGCGGAGACGTGAAAACGCGTCTCCGCCTGCTATGGTCAGTTTCTACATAAAGATTTCCGTGCCAATTCGCGGATTATTTATCTTCCGCGATCATCTGCGCCGCCATATCATAAATCGGCTTTGCAGTGGGGACTTTACTGAGGAACTCATCCGCAAGAGGCTTAAACGCTTCCTTGGCCTTCGCGGTAAACTCATCATCGGAATATACGACAGTCATGCCCTCGGCCTCCATGAGAGCCTTGAGCGATTTTTCGATGGTAGCGACTGCCATCGGATAATGAATTTCTTTGCCGCCCTTTTCGATTGTCTGGATGAGCAGCTCCGCAAGGTCTGCCGGCAGAGAATCGATGAAGATTTTGCTGCACATCAGCGCCTGTACGTTAAAGTTCATCGGAGTTGAGAGGATGAAAAGATTCTTAGCCGTCTCCTGCAGTTTCAGCGGGGCGAGAAGCTGAGCTCCGGTGTACGCGGCGTCTACGGTTTTTTGCTGGATTCCGACAGCCAAATCGCCGGTATCAAAGTTGACGGGGGCCGCGTTCAGCGCTGTCATTGCCGCGACGATTTGCTTGTTCGGGAGACACCATACCTTCAGTCCGTTGAAATCCTCAAATTTCGCAACCGGTTTCGTGGAAATGAGCGTGGAGCTGGCGCTGATTCCCCAGGTCCCAACCACAAAACCCTTTGCTTCTAACAGGGTATCCAATGTTTCGTGGAAGTCGGTACCCGGGGTGCTACAGAATTTGTATGCCTGCTCCGCGTCCTTGAAGAACATGGGAAGACCGAGGATTCCCAACTCGGGAACATAAGATTCGTAGTAATTGATGGGTACGCATACACCCTGCACGCTGCCATCCTGAAGACCCTGGATCATCTGGGTGGTAGTTCCGATCGTGCCGCTGGGGTAAGCTTCCACATCAATACGCCCGTTGGTGGCTTCTTCGATGTATGCTTCAAGCTCTTCGATAAAAACTGCTTCCGGAGTAGGAGCTGTTGAAATTGCGCCGAGGCGCATCGTATAGACTTTGCCGTCGGCGGGGGCGGCTGTATCACCCTGCGTGGGGGCTGGAGCGGATGCGGTTTCGGTGGAGGTACCGGGACTCCCGGAAGGGGATTGGCTGCTGCAAGATGCAAGAAGCGCAAACAAGAAAATGGTTGCCATGATTGCGGAAAGTGCCCTTTTCATAAATCGTTCCTCCTCATTATTGTTGCCATTGATAACCGCACGGTATAAAAACGTTCAATTTAAGTTTAATCCCATTGTTTGGTATTCGTCAATACGGCAATAATAGACAAATATTTTCAAAAATAATTGTGCACAGAGCCGATTTGATAAAACAGATTGTATGTAGGCTCTGTAATAACCAACTATTATTGCGATGAAAGTATTCCTGTCTTGACATTTCATTCTTGCTTTCGTATAATTACTTGAAAATTCATCGGCGCAGTCATTTATTGTCGGCGGCGGAAAAATTGGAAGTGAAAAAGAATGCGGAAGACAAAAAGGCAGCAAATGACAAGAGAAAAGATTCAAAAAGCGGCCAGAGTTGTTTTCCTGAAAAAAGGGTACGCCGACGCATCCATGCGGGAGATTGCCCAGACTGCAGGAATATCGCCCGGCGCAATTTACAGCTATTATGAGGGGAAAAAAGAACTTTTTGACAGCTTGGATATTGATGAAATGGAAAATGTGCGACCGGATTTTGAGAGGCGACAAATGGAAATCTGCATGGTCGCCATGATATTATTCGGGAAAAACGGCTATGACGGTACGAGTATGGAGGATATCGCGGCCGCCGCGGGTATTTCGAAACCGTCGCTTTATCAGTATTTTGATAATAAGGAGTCCCTGTTTACGGTTTCGCTCAATACTGCTCCGGTGGCCTTCGCCGCAAAAAGCCTGCGTTCGCTGCCCGCCGGTATCGATGTAAGAGAAGTGGCCTTAGAATTTGCACGTGGTTTCGGGCAAAACTTTGAACAGCCGTTCCGGCGCGCATTGCTGAAAACCATCATTACGGATTCCGAACGATTTCCCGAAATTGGGGAACACTTTTTTTCATTAGGGGTAAATACGGTATATGACGAAGTAATTAACCTGATCCGAGAGCGGACGCAATGTGACGAGGAAAAACTGTCAAAGGTCGGATTGGCCTTCATGACATTTCTGGGTTCTTTGCAGGCCTATATAATCATGTACCGCATTACGGCGGGGGCGCAAAACCCGCCGGATTGGAATGAATACCTGGAACAAGCGGTAGATATGTTTTGTTATTATTTGAAAGGCTTGGGAATAGAGAAGCTATAAAATGCAAGAAAAAAGAAGCCAACCGCCGCGGCGGTTGGCTTCTTTTTTCTTGACAATCTTGAAATATGCGATATTATAAACATAATAATACCGTGCGGTACGAAAACGTTAGGAAAAAGACCGAAAAATGCGGTTATAAAAAAGGGGAGATTGCATGAAAATGATCGATTTTGAGGCGCATTACTATACACCCGAGCTTATGAAGCTCTTTTCTACAAGATCTCAATACCCTATCTACATACCCGAAAACTATGAGCTGCGGTTAAGTGATGATTTTGTCATCAAGGATAAGTATAAAATGACAATGCTGTCGGCCCCCTTCGAAGAACGGATTCAGGAAATGGACCGGTTTGGAGTTGACATGCAAATTCTTAGTCTCTCCCCGGGAATTGATTTTCTGGATGTAAAAGAAAGCGTAAAGGTAGCCCGTGAAGCGAACGATTATGTTTATAAAGCCATGCAGCAATTCCCCGGACGATTTTCTGGTTATGCAGCCCTTCCCATGTATGATACGGAGGCATCCGTTGATGAACTGGAACGCTGTGTCAAGGATTTAGGATTTTTCGGATGGATGACGTTCTCCAATGTTGGACCTGCCTGTCCCGATGATGATCGTTTTGAAAAGATTTTTGCAAAAGCCGCCGAATTGAACGTGCCTGTTTATATCCATCCGAATCAGCCTTACGAGGGACGGCTGACCGGGCTTGGACCCCAGTTGGCAGGCGCTTCTTTCGGGTTTGGCATCGATACCGCAATTACGCTTATCAGACTGATTTACAAAGGGATTTTTGACCGCTATCCGAACCTGAAAGTCATGACCGGCCATTTGGGCGAGGGAATCCCCTTCTACCTGAAACGAATGGACGAGCGTGGAAAGAACTATCTGGCGCGGAAAGCTCCCGCACAAAATAAGGAACTGCCCGGTTATTATTTTAAAAAGAATATCTGGGTTTCGACCAGCGGCCAGTATTCCTTGGAAGCGTTCCGGTGTACGCAGGACGTGTTGGGAATTGATCACATTCTCTTCGGATCCGATTTTCCCTATGAGCTTCCAGGGGAAGTGAAGGAGTTTACACGGCAGCTCTGCCTGTCCGAAATAGACAGGGAAAAGCTTCTCTACCGCAATGCGGAGGATCTTTTCGGCAGTTGCCTGTACCGCTCCGGTCATGATCTGGCCGCCTCAAAAGGCGATGGACAATTGGTCTAATATCGCGGCATTTTATTTGAATATGACCTGGTTTAAACGCTGAAAGGCAATCCGCGGAAAGACTAAAAGTTCCCGAGCGCAGGGTATAAACTGCACTCGGGAACTTTATTTCTAAATAACGTACCAGTCAATTCGGAAGCTATGTAGTCTTGCCGGGCTCTTGCTTCTCTTCCGATTCATGCTTCGGGGGAGGCAGGCAGGCCATCAGAACCGTCGCGCCGAGGACCAGCGCGATGCCAACGAAATAGGTGTCTCTTTGCGCCATCAGATGGGATGCGGTTTCAGGATAACGGAGACTCGTATAATGCGTCCCCCGCACTGTTAGCATGACGCTGGCTAACGTGGTGCCGCAGGTGAGTCCTAGGTTGCGCGCGGTTGCCAGCAAACCGGAAGCAATCCCCGCCTGATTCTTTGGTACGGAGCCTATAATCGCGACATTGAATCCCGGAGTGGACAGGCCGCTCCCCGCTCCTATGAGAGCTAAAACAAGAATAATATACGGCAAGCCGGTCTGTTCTGTGAAAAAGGTGGTGAGAAGACAGGCGAGGGCGAACAGGAGCGTTCCCGCAATCACCGGCGGTTTTGGTCCGAACCGGTCCGTGAAGGCTCCGCCAATCGGGGAAAAGATCATCATAACCACGGAGGAGGCAATCAGAACCATTCCTGCCCAATCCGACGAGAGCCGGATAATATCGGCAAGGAAAAACGGAAACAGGTAAAAGGTCAGCTGCTGCGTCGTATAGGATAAAAAGCTTACCCCGTTCGCCATTAAAAATGTCCGGTTTCGGAAGAGATTCAGCGGCATAATGGGCTGAGCGGTATGCCGCTCCTTTCTAATAAATAAGAGCAGTCCGGCAAGAGACAACAGGATTGCGATTCCGAACTTCGCGGATAAAAAACCCCATTCATCCGAGAAATTCAGGGCGATGGAAAGCGGGGCGACAAAAAGCGCGAAAAAAGCGCTACCGGCGAAGTCGGGCCTTTCCCGGCCCGAATTTTGCACAGCGTCGTTTTCCAGGGCGACAGCAGTACCCAAATAACCCAATGCACCGAAAATGCCGCATACATAAAAGATGGAGTGCCAGGAAAAGTAGGCAAGCAGAAAACCGCCGATGGTCGGACCGGAAATCAGCCCCGCGGATACGAATACTACGTTAATTCCGAGCGCTTTTCCGCGTTCCGAATCGTCAAAGGTTCGGTAGATCACCGCCTGTGTGATCGATATGATCATGCTGTAGGCGACGCCCTGCAGGGCGCGAAAGAAAACCAGCACGCCGATGTTTGGGGACAAAAGCGGAGCACAAACGGAAAAGACGGCAAACAGCAAAAATCCGGCTTGAAACTGCCGCTTGTATCCGTAGCTGTCGCCAAGGTTTCCAAAAAGCAGGAGCATGCAGCAGGGAATCAGCGTATAAACCAGCGCAAGCCAGCTGACATCTCCCTGCGTTACACCGAATTCTTCCCGCAGAAACGGAAGCGCCAGATTTAAACTGTTGCTGGAAAAGGAAAAGCCGAAATTGGCGATGCCGGTTACGGCAAATACCATCCACTTGGAACGTGGTTTCTTTCTCATCACTCAGACCTGCCCGTACGATTTTAGGATCATGATACCCCTTAGGGGGCCGAACCACAGGCTCAGCTTCACGGAAATTAAGTTCACGGGAAATCGGCGAAACACCGCCCGGCATGGAATAGGCCGGACGTTTTTCGCGGAAAAGGAATGCGGGTGCAGCCGTTAAAATTCCATTGGCTTAAGGCTCCCGGCTATGGCAGCGCGGAAGGGCAGTTTGTCCAAGATATCCTTTTGCAGGTCAGCGCCGGGCGCGACTTCGGAGAGTTCAAGGCCGTTTTCGCCTAAGCGGAAGACGCAGCGCTCGGTGATGTAAAGGACTTCCTGTCCGTTTTCGCGGGCGTTTTTTACGCTGAAACTGAGCCGGTCAATGCTTTTCAAAAACTTGGGGATGCTTCCCTCTTTTGTAATGGTTACGGTTCTGCCGTCAAAGGTCCCTTCCAGGCCGCGGCTTGTAAAAGTACAGCAAAAGATGACCTTTTTGGTAGTCTGCGTAATGTTGGCGAATCCGCCGATACCGGAGAGCTTGCCCTTGGCATAGTAGCCGTTTACATTTCCGGCGCTGTCCACTTCGAGCGCGCCGACAATGCAAAGATCCAGACCGCCTCCCTCGTAAAAGTCGAACTGCCGGGCGATATCCATCATGGTGTCCGGTCCGATGGCGACACCGAATCCCTGTCCCCCGATGGGAAAGCCGCCGGTGTGTCCCGACTCGACGCTCAGATGAACCGTGTCAAGCATATTTCGCTCCAATAATTCCTCGGCAACAAGCTCCGGTATGCCGATTCCGATATTCACGATTTGCTCTGGTTCAATCTCCTTTACGGCGCGCCTAGCAATCGCCCTGTGGAGACTTGTCCGGTGGTTCACGCTCCCGATCACGCTGCTGATTTCTTCCCGGCACGCTTTCAGAATGTTCCCCTTAGGGACGTATTTGCCGCAGATATAGTCATAGTAACCGTCTATATTCGTCAGCTGCTGTTGTTTCGGGCAAACGACCACGGCGTCGACCAGAGCCGACGGTATGTTTACCGTGCGCGGCAGCATATTGTTGTTTACGATGCGGCGGACCTGAACGATGACCTTCCCGCCGCTGCGGTGGGTGGCCTGGGCAATGGAAAGGGCATCCACGGAGGCGGCTTCCTCTTCGAAGGAAATGTTTCCGCGCTCATCGGAGTAACTGGCCTTTATAAAGGCGATGTCTACCTTCGGGATCTTATATAAAAGACCGACTTCTCCGTTTTGCTCCGAGAGGGTCACAAGTTCCGCCTTGGAACGCTCGTTGAGCCTGTATTGGTTGTTCCTTGGGTCAACAAAGAGGTTGAGACCGGTTTTTGTAAACAAGTAATTCGCCCCTCCGGCCGCCGCCCGGATCATATGGGAAAGGACTCCGGCGGGAAGGTTATAGGCCTCAATCTCATTGTTCATAATACATTTGGAGGTTCGGGTCATACTCGAAAAGTGCCCGATCACAATCCGGTCCACGGCACCCTCGCAGATGTATCCCTCCACGTCGCTGTCTTCCTTCCAGTCGCTGAAGCTGAACGCGCTGTATACGGACAGGTGCCGCGGGGCGCCCGTTTTACGGAATCGATCGGTCAGGGCTTTGTTCAGTTCAATAGGGGAGGAACACGCCAAAAACGCGTTAACCCATATGGTATCCCCGTCCTTTACAAGGGCGACCGCATCTTCAATACGCATGATTTTCTCCATGGTAACGACTCCTTTTAGGCAGTACTTCATTCTTTGTATTTATTCCTATTTTACTCCGAAACGGATATTTGTAAAAGGTATTTTCATTAGCAGGAAGCATCCGTGCCGAAGGAAGCGAAGCATAAAATTCTGAACCTTAGGCAAAATAGCAAAAAAGGAGAAGGAGCGAATCCATGGGATGCTGACAAAAGAAGGGACAAGATACCGGAAGTTTATCAAAGAATTCAGCGAATGCGCACAATCGTGCTACGAATGTTTCGGCGCTTGCCTCGATAGTGAGATCGGGAAAGATAAGAACTTTATGAAGGTGTTGCTTGCATGCGCACGGACCTGCGAATCGGCGGCAATTTTTATGTGCATGGACGGGAAGTTCATTAAACAGCAGTGTGAGCTTTGCGCAATGGTCTGCGACGTATGCGCGCAGGACTGTTCCAGGTACAAGGAAGAAGTTTGTCAAACATGCGCGCAGGAGTGCCGCGCCTGCGCGGAAAAGTGCAGGGAAATGATGAATATGACCTGATGCGGCGCTCCAGCGCCCGCAGGGAAGGGACGGCCGGCGGTTTACGCAGGGAATATGGATCCCATAGTTTGGAGGTGTTGCTATTGGATGATAAGAAACTGAAAGAAAGCCTGTTCAATGCGCAAAAGCAGATAGAACAATTAAATCAAATGATCCGGCAAATGAAAGGAAGAGCGGAATTTGCGGCGGATATGACCACCATGAGCAGGCTTCAACAACTTGCGCAGCAAGCCAATCAGGAAATGGAAAACGCAAGAAACTGCAGTTCCTTAAATATGGAAGAACTGATTCAAGGGGCTCCGTAAAGGGGCCCCTTGAATTTCTGTGCGCTATGAATTTGGTCGGCGTTTTGGACCGCCGCGAAGCTTTTTATTTGACTTTGCACAGGCTTGTGGTACAGTATAAATGAGTGCCGAAGGCAATGCCCGGCGCTTGTTTCACGCGGAAAAAGGGGAGATTTTAGATGGCGGATGAAAAAGGAATGCCTGCCGGGGCGCCGGATTCCGGGCGCATGACCGGACACCAGAAGGGTACGCTCTCGGTAGCTATAGTCACCGCTTTCCTTGCACCTTTCATGGGTTCCGCGTTAAATCTTGCCGTCAGCGATATCAGCAGCCAGTTTAACTGCGGTGCTGTAGCCGTAACCTGGATTGTGAATATCTTTACCTTGGTCACGGCGGTTCTCTGTGTGCCGTTTGGCCATTTGGCTGATGTTACCGGCCGGCGCCGCATTCTCATCTCCGGAATCGCCCTCTTTGCGCTTGCCAGTTTCGCATCCGCTCTGGCGCCCTCCGTGGGCTGGCTCATTGCGACAAGGGCGCTGCAGGGCGCCTCGGGCGCTATGATCTTCAGCTCGAATGTCCCCGTCATGCTAAGCGCCTTTCCCCCTTCGCGGCGCGGCCGGCTCTTGGGTTTTTCCGTAACCTCCACATATGCCGGACTGAGCGTCGGACCCGTATTCGGCGGGTTGCTCAACACCGCTTTCGGCTGGCGTTCCATCTTCCTTGTTACCTTTGTTTTAACCGGCGTTTCCTTCTTTTTGGCCTGTAGGTATGTCAGCCGGGACGAGGTTGGCGGTTCCCATGAGCGCGATATTTTCGGCAACGTCCTGTACGTGCTGATGATTTCGCTATTAATGTTAGGCCTTNNTTTCCTTATGGAGCGGAAACTGGTGGGCGAAGGTGCTGGTTCTTGCCGCCGCTCTGCTTTTCCCCTGCTTCGTGATTCGGGAAAAGCATGTTTCCTCCCCGGTTGTGCGTGTCACCTTGTTTGCGAAGGACTTGGGCTATTCCCTTTCCAACGTAGCCGCTCTGCTCAATTACGGCGCCACCTTCGCGATCGGGTATTGCCTTTCCATCTACCTGCAGAACGTACAGGGCATATCCTCCTCCTCCGCCGGCCTGATTCTCATCAGCCAGCCGCTGATGATGACGTTGGTTTCTCCGTTTGCCGGGCGGTTTTCCGACCGGATTGCTCCCCATAAACTGGCCTCCGCCGGCATGGCCGTCACTGCCTTCGGCCTGTTTTTGCTCAGCCCCCTCCGGGTGGATTTCCCAATATGGCGCATCATTGTCTCCCTGTTGGTGATGGGAATCGGCTTCGGACTGTTTTCCTCGCCCAACACCAACGCGGTGCTCTCCTGCGTTGACAAGGACCACTACGGCGAAGCCAATTCCATTCTTGGCACCATGCGGAACCTCGGCCAGTCTGTTTCCATGGTTATCATTATCATGATCTTCGGCGCCAGTGTGGGCGATGTCGTAATCGCCACCGCACCGCCGGACGCACTGACCTCCGCCATTAAGACCGCCGTTTGGGTATATGCCTTTATCTGTCTTGCGGGCACGGGTATTTCACTGGTGCGCAGCAAGCGGTCAAACGCCTGATTTTATTTGTATGAAAAAGTACAAGCGACAGGAAAAGAGCTTCAGGGCCGCCGCGCATCAACATGCGGGCGGCCCTGAAGCATTTTGG
>DCTG01000138.1 GCA_002329245.1 Clostridiales bacterium UBA1446 | reverse complement strand
CGGACAAAAAGTGGTGGTTGCTACCATTGGCACCAAACTTTATTTCGGTAACGAAGAAATTACGATCAAACGCTCCAAGATCCGTGGCGAAGAGTCGTTCGGGATGATTTGTGCCGAAGACGAAATCGGTATTGGCACTTCTCACGACGGCATCATTGTTTTGCCGGAAGATGCTCCTGTAGGAATGCCTGCAAAAGAATATTTTCATGTTGAAAGCGATTACGTGCTCGAAGTCGATATCACGCCTAACCGCTCCGATGCCGTTTCTCATTTCGGCGTTGCTCGCGATTTGGCTGCCTGGCTCAAACAAGCCGGCAAACCTTATTCACTGAACAAGCCTTCGGTAGCCGATTTTAAAATCGATAGAAAGGAAGGCGGCATCGAAGTCGTTGTCGAAAACATAGAAGCCTGTCCTCGTTATTCGGGTCTCACCATTCGCAATGTAACCGTGAAAGAAAGCCCCGATTGGCTCAAAAACAAATTGCTTACTATCGGACTTCGCCCGATCAACAACATCGTGGACATCACGAACTACGTGATGCTTGAATACGGCCAGCCTATGCACGCCTTCGACTTTTCCTGCGTTCGGGGCGGAAAAATCGTGGTCCGGCGCGCCTGGGAAGGCGAAACCATGCATACCTTGGACGGAAACCTCCGCGTACTGAATCCGAATATGCTTATGATCGCGGATACCGTGGGCAGCATCGGCGTGGCCGGCGTCATGGGCGGCCAGAACAGCGAAATTACGGGGGACACCACCGCGGTGGTCTTTGAGTCAGCCAATTTTAACGGTCCCTCCATCCGGAAAACCGCAACCGCGCTCGGAATGCGGACGGACGCGTCCGGACGGTTTGAAAAGGGGCTCGATCCCCTGAACACCCTTCCGGCCGTACAGAGAGCCTGCGAGCTGGTTGAGCTGCTCGGCGCCGGCGAAGTGGTGGACGGCATAATCGACGTCGTCGCCGCGGACTATACCCCGGTTGCCCTCAAATTGGAGCCGGACAATATAAACCGCCTGCTCGGGACAAACATCCCCGAACAGCAGATGGGCGAGATGCTCCGATCCCTCGGCTTTGTCGTGGAGAACGGCGTCGTGCATGTCCCGTCCTGGCGCGGCGACGTGGAGCATTACTCCGATCTCGCCGAGGAAGTGGCGCGCCTTTACGGTTACAACAGGATCCCGACGACGCTGATGCGCGGCGAAACGACGCAGGGGGGCCTGAGTGAAACGCAGCACGCGGTAAAGGAGCTTGGCGTTCTCTGCCGCGGCATGGGTTTTTCCGAAATATTAACCTATTCTTTCGTCAGTCCGTCCTCCTGCGATAAGATCCGCATGCCGGCGGACGACCCGCGCCGTGCCTTCGTCACGATTCTCAATCCTTTGGGCGAGGATACAAGCATCATGCGCACCACATCCCTCCCCTCCATGTTGGAGACGCTGGCGCGCAATATCAGCTACCGCAACAAGGCCGCCCGCCTGTATGAAATGGCAACGGTTTACCCGCCGAGCAAGGACGGTCCCCTGGCCGACGAAAAGCCGATTTTAACCTTGGGCGCTTACGGAGCGCAGGAGGATTTCTTCCGCCTGAAGGGCGCGGTGGAAGCTGTTTTGGACAATGTAAACGCGAAGGAGGTTTCCTTTGCGGCGGAGCAAAAGAACGAAGCCTATCATCCCGGTCGCTGCGCCGCCGTGATGGTCAGGGGAGAACGCGTCGGCGTTCTCGGTCAAATCCATCCCCTCGTGGCGGATGCCTACGGTGTAGACGAGCCTTTGTATGCCGCGGAATTGGACGTTACGAAGCTTCTTTCCCTCCGCGCGCCGCAGGCGCTCTACCGTCCGCTGCCCCGGTATCCGGCGGTGAGCCGCGATATCGCCGTTCTCTGCCGTTCGGACATTCCCGTGGCCGCCTTGGAGAGCTGTATCAAACGCGGCGCGGGAGCGTTGCTGCGCGAAATCACCCTTTTCGACGTCTATACCGGCGCTCAGGTGCCGGAAGGAAAAAAGAGCGTCGCGTTCTCCCTCGGCCTGCGCGCGGACGACCGCACGCTGACGGACTTGGAGGCGGACGCCGCGGTCGCGGCCGCCTTGGAGGCGCTTCGCGCCGAATTCGGGGCCGAACTCCGATAGAAATCGAGGAAAATGTTACAATCTCTTTAAATTTTTGCCTTCGGCTTTACATCGGGCGGCGGTTGGGATAAAATAGGGGCGGATCAATCGGAGGTGGTCGGGATGTTGGACTGTACCCGCAAATTTGATTTGACGCAGGATAAGGACAGAAAGATAAAGGAGACGCTCACCGCGGTTTATGACGCGCTCAAGGAAAAAGGATACAACCCCATTAACCAGCTGGTGGGATACATCCTGTCCGAGGATCCTACCTATATCACCAACTACAATAACGCCCGCGCTCTGATTAGAAAGCTGGACCGGGACGAGCTGCTTCAGGAACTCGTCCGGCATTACCTGACGGACTGAGATTTGTCTTAGGCCGGCTGTATGTAAGTGAAATTTATGGTTGGGGGCTGCTGCGTTGCGGATGTGAAAATCCGTTTCGCGGCAGCCCCTTCTGTTTTTCCGTGCCTTTGGGAAGAGAAAGGAGAAGCAAAAGCGTATTCTTTTTGGGAATACCGGCTAATTTGGGATAACACTGCCACATTATGGAATGATAAGAAAAATATTTGACAGTAGAACGGGCAATGTGTTACAATTTGGTAACAAGAAGAACAGTAAATTAAGGTTTAAAAGAAGGTGCCATATGCCGGAGCAATCGCAAAATATTCCGCTTATGTATAAGGGCCGTCCCCTCAGAAGGAAGGACAATCTGATCTATTACGGGAGCATGGACCAGAAATATATCATCATGCTGCAGGTGCTCGAGACGAAAAAGGTCAAGGATTTGGACGTGGCGACCAAGGTTTCGCTCCAGCTGCAGCTGACGGACCCCGATTTGAAATCCCGCGACCGGGTAATCAAGAAGGGGGAAAAAGACAGTCTCTACGCCGCCATGGACGTAGCGGCCGTCTGGCTGGACCGCGCGCTCTCGGGGAAATAGAGAAAAAACGGAAGCTGCCGGAGCGGCAGGAGAGAACGGACACCATGTATTGCACTCTTCCGTACGAAAGGGCAGGGAATGCCTACCAAAAGTATACGGAGGTTGGATGAATGAAGTTTTGCACGAATTGGTTGCGAGTTGGGATTTTGGCGGTTTCGGTCAGCGCGCTCTGCGTTGTTTCTGCGTCCGCTACTGCGTTTGGAAAGGGAACCGTGACGAACGGCCCCCTGCGCCTGCGGGAGGGACCGAGCACAACCAGTTCCATAGTAGCTACCGTGGAAACGGGCTCTTCCGTGATTGCGCTCGCCGCGGCCGAAAGCGGCTGGTACCATGTCAGCTATCAGGGTGCCGAAGGGTACATGGCGGCGGATTATCTTTCGGTTACCGCTCCGGTTCCGGATGAGAATAATTCTACAATACAGGTGAACGAGCTCAATCTGCGCGCCGGCCCGGACACCTCACATGAAATTTTGACTTCGGCCAAAAAAGGAGAAAAAGTCACCCTTCTTGCCGGTCCGGAAAACGGCTGGTATAAGGTGTGCTACAAGAGCGTCGTAGGCTATATGTCCGCCGAGTATCTCTCCGGCGGGAGCAGCCCGACCGCGACGGACGGCTTAGGCAGCGGCTATGTGAATGTCAGCGCGCTGAACCTGCGCAGCGGACCGAACACGGACAGCAGCAGGATTTTGGTTTTGCGCCAGGGCGATACGGTCGACCTTCTGAGCCTTAGCGGCGGGTGGTACAAGATCTCATACAAAGGGACGGTCGGTTATGTTTCGGCCGCATACATAACGCCGGGAGAACCGGCCGCTCAGGGCTCAGGCCCGGTTGCTCAGGCCGTCGCGCTTGCGAAGTCTTACTTGGGCGTGCGGTATGTATACGGCGGTTCCTCGCCCTCCGGCTTCGACTGTTCCGGGTTTACCCAGTACATCTACCGCCAGTTGGGCCATTCCCTCAACCGGACGGCCTCCGCGCAGCTGCAAAACGGCGCCGCGGTCTCCCTCGGCAATCTGCAATCCGGCGATCTGGTGTTTTTCCGCGCGCCGGACAGCAGCAAGCCCGCCACGCACGTTGGCATCTACATCGGAAACGGCCAGTTCATCCACGCCTCCAGCACCGGGCGGAAGGTCATGATCAGCGACTTAAGCAGCGGGTGGTACCATTCCATATTCACCTGCGGCAGGAGAATCGCATGACACCGCTTCCTTAGGCGCGAGAATCGTCTGAGGCCGCTTTATTGAAAGGCAAAACCGGAGCGAAGAAATCTTCGCTCCGGTTTGTGATTTTATCCAAGGCTTCCCTGAATATCCCGCCATGCGAACGCTGCTGTTTCGTATTGCCGCAAAAATGGCTCCCCTTTGAGGAGAGCTGTCGGCGCAGCCGACTGAGGGG
>DCTG01000080.1:16469-19810 GCA_002329245.1 Clostridiales bacterium UBA1446 | reverse complement strand
GCGGCGGTCGCGGACAGCGTCGGGGAAGGCCGCCGACGGCACTGGCGGCATAGCCACGCCCGGTACCGCCGCCGCCACGGCCGCGGCCGCGCCGCCGGATGAGCCGCCCGGAACATGTTTTGTGTTCCACGGATTTTTTACGGAGCCGAAAAAAGAGGTTTCACTCGTGGAGCCCATGGCGAACTCGTCCATATTGAGTTTCCCAAGCAGAACCGCGCCGGAGGCGCTCAGTCTTTCCACTATGGTTGCGTCATACGGCGGGCGGAAATCCCCCAATATTTTAGACGCGCAGGTCGTCCTGACGTCCTTGGTGCAAATATTGTCCTTGAGCGCGACGGGAACTCCCGCAAGCGGGGAGGTTAAATCCCCCGCGTCAATCTTTTTCTGTACGATTGCAGCCTGCGACAGTGCCTCTTCCCGCAAAACGGAGATATACGCGTTGAGCTTCCCGTCCGAGGCTTCGATTTTGCTCAGGAAGGCTTCCGCGGCCTCCGTCGCGGAAATTTCCCGTTTCTGAATACAGCGGCCTAATTCGAGGGCTGTCATTTCCGTTATTTCCATACCCGTCCCCCTATTCGACTGTCTTTGGAACGACAAAAGCATCCTCGTCCCGTTTCGGCGCGCCGGACAGCAGCGCCGCGCGGTCGAAGGAGGGTTCCACTTCGTCCGGACGGAACACGTTTTTTACGGCAAACACGTGGGACATCGGCTCGACTCCCTCGGTGTCCAGGTTATTTAAAACATCCATATACTCGATAATGCTCCCGAGCGCTTCCCGGACCTTTGTCCTCTCTTCCGGAGAAAGCTTCAAGCGGGATAAGACCGCGACATAATCTACCATTTCATCCGTAATAAGCATTGTTCACCCTCCTCGCTTTAAGGCTCCAGCCGGCTTAAGTCCCTAGGAAACAGGGCGGCGGAGCGGACGTTGTTCTGGTTTAACAGGCGCATGGTAAGCCGCTCCAAACCGATTCCAAGCCCGCCGTGCGGCGGCATCCCGTGCTTGTGAATCATGAGGTAGGAGGCCGCGTCCGCCGGCTCCATTCCTCGCGCGAGCATTTTTTTCACCTGCGTGTCGTAATCGTGTATCCGCTGCCCTCCCGTGGTGATTTCCATTCCGCGAAACAAAAGATCGAAACTAAGCGTAAACTTCGGATTTTCCGGATCTTCCATCGCGTAAACCGGCCGTTTCTTTTCCGGATAATGGGTAATAAAAACCAGCTCGCTGCCGTACTCCTCCTGGAAAAATCGCCCAATGTTCTGCTCCTCCTCGGGCTCGAGGTCATAGGGATCCCGGATGGGACGATCGTATTTTTCGGCGGCCAACCTCTTGGCTTCGTCAAAGCGGACGGCGGGTATCGTTTCAAATTCCGGCACAACGGCTCCAAGGCGTTTTAAATCCTCCGCGTATTCCCGCTTTAATAGGTCGAAGGTATATTTGAGCAACGCCGTTTCCATCTCCATAATGTCCCGGAACGACGTGATATAACCCATCTCGAGATCAAGGCTGGTATATTCGTTCAGATGCCGCGCGGTGGAATGCTTCTCCGCCCGGAACACCGGCCCGATCTCATAGACCCGCTCGAATACCCCGACCATGGTCTGCTTGTAGAACTGCGGGCTTTGCGCCAAACAGGCTTTTTTCCCGAAGTAATCGAGCTTGAATATATTGGCTCCACCTTCCGCGCCCTTGCTGACGATTTTCGGCGTGTGGATTTCCGTAAACCCCTGCCCTTGCAGAAACTCGCGAAATCCCCTCGTGATGCCCTCCTGTATTTTGAAAACCGAGCGCTCGCGGAGGTTGCGAAGCGTTATGGGGCGCAGCGAAAGCTCCGTATCCATATTCAGATTCAGCTTCCACTTGCTCACCGGCACCGGCATGGGCTCTGCAGGGCGGGAGAGCACCTTAAGTCCCGTGAGAATCAGCTCGAAGCCGTTTGGTGCGCGTTCTTCCCGCACGACCGTCCCCGTTACGCGGACCGTGCATTCTTCCGTCACCGGCTCCAGAACAAAGTCGCCNNGCTCATCTCCCGGATTGCGTGAACGGCTCCGTGCATCGTAATTTCCCCGCCGTATCCCTCGCCGGCAAGAACATCAGCAATTTCAAGATGGGGGCTCTTCGTTTCACCCGTCAAATATTCCATACCTATCCCCTTTTCACACATCCGCAAGCATTCGTCTATACTGAATATACTTTCTGCCTTGCGCTTTGTCACTCGATAAAAAAACGCCCCGGAACGAATCGTTCCGGGACGGGCTGATTTACCCGCGGTACCACCCAGGTTGCCGCATTTGCGGCCTCTCAAAACGCATAACGCGCGCCTGCGTGCCGGCTTACCGCCGCCTTCCGCCCACTTCGCGGACGGCGGTTTCAACCGGCAGGCTCAGGAGTGTTACGGCTTCCGGTTCCAGTCGATCGGCGCTTACAGTCGACGACGCCAAATCCCTGACGACCTTTCCGGTGCGCTCTCCTTCATAGCCTTTCCTTAGAATGAAATTGTGTAACATTATATCTTTCCCTTTTCTTTTTGTCAATACATGGCTGCGGTGCTTTCCGTCATTCCGTGACAAAAACACTTGCCCCGCAAACGCCAATCCCAATTCACACTCCAAATAATGACGGATTCATATTATTGTCCTTCATATTATGCATTGATCTTTTTAATATCCGCCATTTTATATACGGAAGCATCTTTCCGCTTTTCGGCTTGCGCAGCGCCCCCTTTCCCTTTTAATGTCAATCCCTTTCACTCATTTTCCTCCTTTTAAGCCGTTTCCGTGAAATATTTCCATCCACGCGCCTTTTCGCCGCTATAATGGCACTTTTTCTCCTTTCCGACAGCCTTTTTCAATAAAATTGTAAAATATTTAGAGATGTAAAAAAATGTATAAAAGCAATCCGACTTATCGCCTCAATTTTGAACAAAATCAATCAATATGCAATTTTTGATTTTTTAACTTGCAATACTTGCAGCCGAGTATTATTATATATGCGTATGACTGTTCTCCGGGACATGTAAAATATTTATATCTTTCGCCGCATACGCATCCCAAAGGCTCGACTATGACACGAAAAGGTGCCTTACGGATTGCCGCCGCGAATCGCGCAATCCTCATTTACCCGGTTATCAGGCGAAAACACCGCGCCCGAAAAATCCGACGGCCCTTTTTCATACATTCATCTCGAAAGGAATGACTTCCATGAAGCACTCCCAGATTCCCCAACGACAAGGTCTTTATGATCCCCAATTTGAACACGACGCCTGCGGGATTGGTTTTGTCGCGCATATCAAGGGG
Source organism: Clostridiales bacterium UBA1446 (assembly GCA_002329245.1). GTDB lineage: Bacteria > Bacillota > Clostridia > Oscillospirales > Oscillospiraceae > UBA1446. Next base: position 16,513 of record DCTG01000080.1, on the reverse strand, counting down.
GAAAAATCCCATCAGATTGTCCGCCAGTCTTTGACGGTGCTGAA
>DCTG01000080.1:0-16442 GCA_002329245.1 Clostridiales bacterium UBA1446 | reverse complement strand
GTTTTATGAAAAAGCGGGAGCTTCCTGCGGCATTTCCCTCCCGCCTTCCGGAGAGTATGGTACGGGTCTTGTGTTTCTGCCCCATGAAGCTCCCCTTCGCCGCTCCTTGGAAAACATACTAAACGCCAGTATCGCCGAAGAAGGCGCGGTGCTGCTCGGCTGGCGCGACCTGCCGGTCGATCCTTCCGGCTTAGGGTTGACCGCCCGCAAGAGCATGCCGTTCATCCGCCAGGTTTTCATCGGTCGCGGCGAAATTCCCCGCGGGATGGATTTCGAGCGGAAATTGTATATCATACGCAGACGGGCGGAACAGTCTGCGCTCTCTTTGGCGCCGGACGGCGTATTCTATCTTCCAAGTCTCTCCTCCAAGACCATCGTCTATAAAGGAATGCTCACAGCCGAACAGCTCGACGAATTTTACGCCGACCTGCGCTGCGAGGATATGAAGACCGCTTTGGCACTGGTTCATTCCCGTTACAGCACCAACACCTTTCCAAGCTGGGAACGGGCGCATCCGAACCGTTACCTGATCCACAACGGGGAAATCAACACGCTGCGCGGCAACATCAATTTTATGCACGCGCGCGAGTCCATGCTGCAAAGCGAAGCCTTCGGCTCCGATCTTCCGAAAATTCTTCCGGTTATCAACCGGGACGGAAGCGACTCCGCCATGTTCGACAACTGCGTCGAGTTTCTGACCTTGGCCGGCATTCCCATCGAGCGCGTCATGATGATGATGATTCCCGAACCCTGGNNNNTGGAGCCCTGGGACGGCCCCGCCGCCATGGGCTTCACGGACGGCGAGCGCATCGGCGCGGTTCTTGACCGCAACGGCCTGCGTCCCGCCCGCTATTATGTTACCTCCGACGATCTTGTCGTTTTGGCCTCCGAAGTCGGCGTACTAGACCTGCCCGCGGAAAAAATCATCAAAAAGGAACGGCTGCATCCCGGTCGCATGCTGCTCATTGACACGAAGGCGGGCAGAATCATCAGCGACGAAGAAATCAAACATGCGGCCGCCACGGAGCAGCCGTACCGTACCTGGCTGGAGCAGCATATGGTTTCCATGGAATCCCTGCCCGAACCGTGCGGAGAATCTCAGGAAAACCGGAACGATCTGCTGACGCAGCAGAAGGCCTTCGGCTACAGCTACGAGGATCTGCGCATGATCCTTCTTCCGATGGCGCGGGACGCGGTCGAGCCTGTTGGAGCCATGGGCAACGATACGCCGCTGGCCGTTTTATCCAACAAGCCGGTGCTGCTTTACGACTACTTCAAATCCCTGTTTGCCCAGGTCACCAATCCGCCGATTGACGCGCTGCGCGAGGAACTCATCACCTCTTCCATCGTCCTGCTCGGTTCGGAAGGCAACCTCATCCACCCCACTCCCGAGATTTGCCGCAGGGTGAAGCTGCGCTCCCCCATTATCGGAAACAAAGATCTGCAGAGGCTGAAAAGCCTTGATCTGCCGGGGCTGAAGTCGGCCGCCCTCCCGATCCTCTTTGAAGCAAACGGCGGCGCGAAAGCCCTGGAAGCGGCGCTGGATCGGCTGTTTCAAGATGCATCCGAAGCGGTCCGCGGCGGCGCCACGGTTCTAATTTTGTCCGACCGGGGCGTGGATGCCGGACATGCCGCCATTCCCGCGCTGCTTGCCGTCTCGGGACTCCACCATCATCTGATCCGCGAAGGAATCCGGACCAGAACGAGCCTTGTTCTCGAGTCCGGCGAACCGCGCGAAGTCCATCATTTTTCCTGCCTGATCGGGTTCGGGGCCTCCGCCATTAATCCGTATCTTGCCCTGCGGAGCGTCGAAGAACTGACGCAAGACGGCAGCATTCCCTGCGACAGTACAGAGGATGCGGTGTACCACTACCTCAAATCCGCCTCTAAGGGCGTTATTAAAACGCTCTCCAAAATGGGCATCTCCACGGTGCAGAGTTATTTAGGCGCCCAGATTTTCGAAGCCGTCGGGCTGTCTCAGGCGCTGATTGACAAATACTTCACTTCGACTCCGTCGCCCATCGGCGGGATCGGGCTGGAGGAAATTGCCCACGAAGCGCTGATGCGGCACGAGAATGCTTTCCGGAACCGGGATGCCGACGAAGAACTGCCCAGCGGCGGTCAATACCAATACCGCCGCTGCGGGGAATACCATATGTTTAACCCCGAGACCATTCACAAGCTGCAGCAGGCCTGCCGAACCGGCGATTACGGCGTATTCAAGGAATACTCCAAGCTGCTCAATGAAAACGAGCAGCGGACCACCCTGCGTTCCCTGCTGCGTTTGAAAGAATCCGCGGTTTCGATCCCCTTGGACGAGGTGGAGCCTGTCGAATCGATTGTGAAGCGCTTTAAAACGGGCGCCATGTCTTTCGGCAGCATCAGCCGCGAAGCGCATGAAGCTCTTGCCATCGCCATGAACCGGATTGGAGGCAAGAGCAACACGGGAGAAGGCGGGGAAGACCCGGGGCGCTATGTCATTGACCCCGACGGGACTTCCAGATGCAGCGCCATCAAGCAGGTGGCCTCGGGCCGTTTCGGAGTCACCAGCGAATACTTAGTCAATTCGGTGGAAATTCAAATCAAAATGGCGCAGGGCGCGAAACCGGGAGAGGGCGGCCAGCTGCCCGGCCGGAAAGTGTATCCCTGGGTCGCGAAGGTCCGCAGTTCAACCCCGGGCGTCGGCCTCATATCCCCCCCGCCCCATCACGATATTTATTCCATCGAAGATTTGAAGGAACTGATCTACGATTTGAAAAATGCCAATCCCCGCGCCCGCATCAACGTGAAGCTTGTCTCCGAAGCGGGTGTCGGCACGGTCGCGGCGGGTGTGGCCAAGGGCTTGGCCGACGTGGTGCTGATCAGCGGCTATGACGGAGGCACCGGCGCTTCTCCGCGCACCAGCATGCGGCACGTCGGCCTGCCCTGGGAGCTCGGTTTGGCCGAGACGCATCAGACGCTTGTTTTAAACCACCTTCGCAGCCGAATNNCTGCGTGATGATGCGCGTATGCAATCTGGATACCTGCCCTGTCGGCATCGCGACCCAGAACCCGAAACTGCGCGAAAACTTTAGGGGCGACCCGCAGCACGTCGTCAATTTTATGTATTTTGTGGCGCAGGAGCTGCGCGAAATTATGGCCCGTCTCGGTCTGCGCACGGTTGACGAAATGATCGGCCGCAGCGACCTTCTGGAAACCGATCCCGAAGCCGCGAAGTTCTGGAAGGCAAAGGGGCTTGACCTCTCTCCCCTCCTGTTCCAGCCGGACATTCCGGAAAACGAGCCGCGCCGCTGCACCATTTCGCAGAAGCACCAGCTGGAAAAAACGTTGGATATGAGCGTTCTGCTCCCGCTCTGCGCGCCCGCGCTGGAGCACGGGGAGAAAATCGAAGCGGAACTTCCCATCCGAAATACCGACCGAGCCGTCGGCACCCTGTTGGGCAGCGAGCTCACCCGCAGATACGGCTCGGAGGGGCTGCCTGACGGGACCATTTCCCTTCATTTTNNCAGAGTTTCGGCGCCTTCCTTCCCAAGGGCATTACGCTTGCGCTGACGGGAGACTCCAACGACTATACGGGCAAGGGCCTTTCCGGTGGGCGCATTATTGTCCGCGCTCCGGAACAGGCGCCCTTCGTTCCCGAGGAAAACACCATCATCGGCAATGTGGCGCTTTACGGAGCGACTTCCGGGGAAGCCTACATCGGCGGCGTCGCAGGAGAACGCTTCTGCGTTCGCAACAGCGGCGCGATAGCGGTCGCCGAAGCCGTCGGCGACCACGGCTGCGAATANNGGGCATCGCTTACGTCTATGACGAGGACGGCACCTTCGAGAGCCGCTGCAACAAGGAAATGGTCCAGCTTTTTCAAATTGACGCCGAGAGCGAAGCCGAGCTGAAGGAAATGATAGAAAATCACCTTCGCTATACCGGCAGCCGCAAGGCGCGGCTTCTGCTGCGGGATTGGGACGCGGCGGTTAAAAAATTTGTCTGCGTGCTGCCGAACGATTACCGCCGGATGATGCAGGCAATCAGAAAAGCGCACCAGGAAGGCTTCACGGGCGAAGAAGCTCTGATGCACGCTTTTGAAGCAAACTACCGCGATCTTGCGCGCGTCAGCGGAAATTAAAGGGAGGGATAGAACATGGCAAAGCCGACTGGATTTCTAGAATACCAACGAACGCTGCCGCCCGACAGGCCCGTATCGGAACGAATTTCAGACTGGAATGAGTTTCACGCCTCCCTCCCGCTGGAGCACCAGCGCCTGCAGGGCGCCCGATGCATGGACTGCGGCACGCCGTTTTGCCATTCCGGGCTGATGATGGGCGGCGCGGCTTCCGGCTGCCCGCTGAACAACCTGATTCCGGAATGGAACGAACTGGTATACCGCGGCATGTGGGAAAAAGCGCTTTCACGGCTGCTCAAGACCAATAATTTTCCCGAGTTCACCGGCCGGGTCTGCCCCGCCCTCTGCGAGGGCTCCTGTACCTTGGGGCTGATTGACTATCCGGTCACCACCAAAGCCAACGAGTGCGCCATCATCGATTACGCTTTTGAGCAGGGCTGGGTCTGTCCCCGCCCGCCCAAAACGCGAACGGGGAAAACCGTAGCCGTCGTCGGCTCCGGCCCTTCCGGCCTCGCCTGTGCGGACCAGCTCAACAAGGCGGGACACCTCGTTACGGTGTTCGAGCGCGCCGACCGGCCGGGCGGCCTTCTGATGTACGGCATTCCCAACATGAAGCTCGACAAGCGCGTGGTTTTGCGGCGGATCCGGCTCTTGGAGGAGGAGGGCGTCTTTTTCCGGACAGGCGTGGAAATCGGAAAGGACAAAACCGCCGAGAGCCTGCGGCGGGAATTTGACGCCGTTGTGCTGTGCACCGGCGCAACCCGTCCCCGGGATCTGGTGGCGGAGGGGCGAAACTGTTCCGGCATCTACTTTGCCGTGGACTTCCTCACTCGGAACACCAAAAGTCTTCTCGACTCTTCCCTGAAGGACGGAGCGTATATTTCCGCCCAAAACAAGGACGTCATTGTCATAGGCGGCGGCGATACGGGAACGGACTGCGTCGCAACTTCCATCCGCCACGGCTGTAAAAGCGTAACCCAGTTTGAGATCCTTCCGCAGCCTCCCCTCAGTCGGCTTCCCGGCAACCCGTGGCCGGAGTGGCCAAAGGTTTTCCGCACCGATTACGGGCAGGAAGAGGCCGCGCAGGTATTCGGCGCGGATCCCAGGCAGTACTGTATTCTGACAAAGGAAATCGAGACGGACGACACCGGCGCCGTCAAAGCCCTCCATACCGTACGGGTTGACTGGAGCGGTGGAAAAATGACTGAAATCCCCGATTCCGAAAAAGTATGGCCCGCCCAGCTTGTGCTGATTGCGATGGGTTTTTTAGGCCCGGAAGACACCATCCTCCGGGAACTCGGCCTTAGGCAGGATGCGCGGGGCAACATCGAAACCGGATCGGAATACGCCACGAATGCGGAGGGCGTCTTCGCCGCGGGCGACGCGCGGCGCGGGCAAAGTCTTGTGGTCTGGGCGATTAGCGAAGGACGCGGCGCGGCGAAGGCCTGCGACGAATATCTGAAAAGGGTTTCGAAAGCCCCTGCCGCAAGGCAGGCAAATTAAGGACGGATTTCCGGCGCTACATTGCGTTGAGCTTTATCCCGCAGCCGGCCTGCATACGCAAACCGTATGCAGGCCGGTTTTTCTATCAATATGCATTTTTCCGGCCAAAGCGGCGCCTTTCCGGGGAGCCGGCACGCTTGCGACTGCGGAAGCTGCGAACGGTTTTGCAGCTGTTACGAGGGGATTGATGAAAAAAACGGACGGGTTTATAATCATCATATGACAACAAACCGAACGGGCAGGAGAATTTCGTCCGCCCTTCGGGCAATCGTTCCGCTTATCATCCAATACCATAAAAAAGGGGAGAAATACGTGTCCATCTTAGTCACCGGCGGCACAGGGTACATTGGCAGTCACACCTGCGTGGAATTGCTTCAGGCAGGCTATGACGTGACGGTAATTGACAATTTGTCCAACAGCAAGCGAATTGTAATGAAACGAATCCGGGAAATCACCGGCCGGTCCGCCTCCTTCTATCCGGCAGACCTTTTGGACCGGAACGCTTTGGAGCAGGTTTTCCGCAGAGAATCGATCGACGCGGTCATCCACTTTGCCGCTTTGAAGGCCGTAGGGGAGTCCGTTTCCCAACCTCTTTCCTATTATTACAATAACGTCGGCGGAACCGCTATGCTTTGTACGGTCATGCAGGAATTTGGAGTCCGGACACTAGTGTTCAGCTCCTCCGCGGCCGTATACGGAACCCCGGAGCGCGTTCCGATTTCGGAGGACGCTCCTCCCGCTCCGCAAAGTCCATACGGACGAACCAAATACATGATTGAAGAAATGCTCAAAGACCTGTTTGACTCGGAACCCGGCTGGCATATTTCGCTCCTGCGGTATTTTAACCCCATCGGCGCCCACGAAAGCGGCCGCATCGGAGAAGACCCGAACAACACCCCGAATAATCTCATGCCCCTGCTTACCCAAGTCGCCGTGCGAAACCGCGATTATCTGACGGTCTTCGGGAACGATTATCCGACGCATGACGGAACCGGCGTACGGGACTATATCCATGTCGTCGATCTGGCGCGCGGTCACCTGAAGGCTCTGGAATGGACGAGAGCGGCCGACCGTGTGGAGGCCTTCAATTTCGGGACCGGCCGCGGTTGCAGCGTTCTGGAACTGATATCCAATTTTGAACGCGCCACGGGAGTTTCCATCCCCTATCGCTTTGCCCCGCGCAGACCCGGAGACGCGGCCTTTTGCTACGCCGACCCGGCCAAGGCGATGCGTATATTGGGCTGGAAAGCCGAGCGCGGAATCGAGGATATGTGCCGGGATGCCTGGCGGTGGCAATCCGGCAATCCAAACGGGTATCCCTTGGACTGACTGCCGCGAAACAGTCCGGCCGGGACGGGCCAAGACAGGCGATCCTTTCCCGGATTTGAATTATCCCACTAAGTATATTTCATTATCTTTATGTATTTTGGTATAATATATGAAATTCTTTGAGATTATGAAATCTTGTAAATTTGATATTGCATTTTAAGGAATCTGTGGTAATATAATCTCATCACAGGCGCGCCATAGTTTCCATAGGATGGTTCGGAAGAAACAAAGACGTTTTCTTGCTAAGGAAACGTCTTTGTTCTTTTTATACCAAGACCAAAATCAAACAGAAAAGGGGAAGGAAAATGGATACGAAAGTAATGATCGATACAATATGGGTTCTCATCGCGGCATTCTTAGTGTTTTTTATGAATCTCGGATTTGCCACGGTTGAGAGCGGGTTTTCTCGCGCGAAAAACACCGTAAATATTCTCTCAAAGAATTTTATCGTTTTTGCGGTGTCTTCCTTGGGCTTCCTCCTCCTCGGATGGGGACTTATGTTTGGCGACGGCAACGGTTTTATTGGACTGGAGGGTCTCTTCCTAGTCGGCGGCGCAGACAATTCCCCGGCCACGGGAGAGGCCTACCAGGGCGTTTATTCGGCAATCTCCTGGACCGGGATTCCGCTTTGGGCCAAGTTCTTCTTCCAGCTTGTGTTCTGCGGAACGGCCGCGACAATCGTTTCCGGAGCGGTGGCGGAGCGGGTGAAATACATCTCCTTCATCCTCTTTTCCTTTATCTTGACGCTGACTATTTATCCGATTGTCGGCCATTGGATCTGGGGCGGCGGCTTCCTTTCCTCGCTCGGAATGTGGGACTTCGCAGGAGGCACCGTGGTCCATTCCGTCGGCGGCTGGGCAGCCTTGGCCGGTGTTCTGGTACTCGGTCCCCGCGTCGGCAAATACACCAAGGACGGAAAGATTCATCCGATTCCCGGCCATAACATCAGCTTAGCGACCATCGGCGCCTTCATCCTTTGGCTGGGCTGGTTCGGCTTCAATCCCGGCTCCACAATGGCGGTGGATTCCGGCGCGATTTCCCATATTGTCGTTACCACCAACATGGCCGGCATCATGGCTATCCTGACCGCAACGGCTACCGCCTGGATCAAGATCGGCAAGCCCGATCTGAGCATGTCCATCAACGGCCTTCTTGCCGGGCTGGTCGCCATAACCCCCTGCTGCGCCTTTGTGAGCGTTCCCAGCTCCCTGATCATCGGCGCGCTGTCCGGCGTCATCGTGGTTTGTTCCGTCATCGCGTTTGACCGCAGAAAAATTGACGATCCCGTCGGCGCGATCTCCGTGCACCTTGTCAACGGCGTATTCGGCACCCTTTGCGTCGGCCTCTTCTCAGAGGACGGCATTACGGGCGCCGCAACTGGCAACGGTTTGTTTTTCGGCGGCGGTTTTTCCCTCCTTGCCGCGCAGGCAATCGGTATCGTGGCAGTCGGCGTCTTCGTATTCGCCTCTTCTTTACTCGTCTGGTATCTGATCAAGGTAACCATCGGCGCCCGTGTTCCCATCCAGGAAGAAATCGCCGGTTTGGACATCGGCGAGCACGGCAACCAGGCGTANNATTTTGTGACACAAAGAACCAATTATACCTCGATTGTCAACGACATCCGCATGGATAAAATCACTCCGGCAGCGGGGTAAAACGGAAAGGAGTGTTTTCGATGAAACTGATCAAAGCAATTATCCGGCCGGAGAAGCTCTCCGACGTGCGCGACGCTTTGGAGAAGACCGGCAGCTACCGCGGCGCCATGATCAGCGATATCATGGGGCAGGGTCTTCAAAAGGGGATTACCCAGGCCTGGCGGGGTGAAAAATTCCAGACGGATTTGCTTCCCAAGATCGTCATCGACCTGGTGGTCAAGGACGCGGACGTTGACGCCATTGTAAAAACCATTGTCAATGCCGCCAAAACCGGCGAGTACGGCGACGGCAAGATCTTTGTCAGCACCGTGGAAGAGGCAATCCGAATCCGGACCGGAGAAACCGGCGAAAAAGCGATCTGACGACCTTGCCGGGGGATTCGTCCCGACGGTTTTACAAGAAACAATAAAAATTCGGCGCGTCCCCGGAGAAATCCGGGGACGCGCCGTTATTGGAATAACACCTACCGCTCCGTCAGATCCTCCTGTGCGGGAGAATCGATCAGATTTCCTTTGAAGTCAAACCGCGAGCCGTGGCAGGGNNGCAGGGGCAGTCCCAGCTTTTTTCATCCGGGTTCCACTCCAGCTGGCAGCCCAAATGCGTACATTTCACCGGAACGGAAAAAATTTGCCCCGACTCGTCTTTGTAAACTCCCACTTTTTCTCCGTCCAATTCGACGACGCCGCCATGGCCGTTCGGAAGATGTTCCGCTTTTTCCTTCGGGAGAGTAAATATTCTTCTGGATAAGCCTTTGGCCGCCTGCTTTCCCTCTTCCCAGAGGGTTTTGGCGGAAGCGGGCAGCACAAACCGCTGCGGGGAAAATACCTCCGCGTAGGAGGGCGGTTCACGGCAGATGAGACCCGACAGGATTCGCGCCGCCGCCATGGAGCCGGTCATTCCCCATTTCCGGAATCCCGTAGCGACGTACCAGTCCGGCGTGCTTTCGGAATATCTTCCGATATAAGGTACGCTGTCAACCGTGATGCAGTCCTGTGCGGACCAGCTTGCTACCTCCTGGCAGCCGGGGAAGTATTTTTCCGCGGCGCTGCGGAGCCTTTGATACTGCCCGCCGGCGGAATTTTCACCGGTACGGTGATCCCCTCCCCCGAATAGCGTGAGGCCGCCGCTGTTTCGGAGCGTATAGCCGCCGCTGTCCACCCCAAGATACATGCCGTCAAGCCGTTTTGCCCCTTCCAGCGCAAGAAGATAGGATCTCGACTGGTGCATCCGCAGAAAGTAATAGCCCGGTGCATTGACAAAAGGATAGTGCGTGGCGAAAACGATATGCTTCGCCGTTACAACCCCCCCGCCCGTGTACACCTTGTTTCCTTCCACTTTAAGAACCTTTGTCTGTTCATAGACTTCCAGCCGCTCCGAAAGCGCCTTTAAAAAACGCAGGGGATGAAACTGCGCCTGCCCGCCAAAGCGGAGCGCTCCGCAAACCGGAAACGGCAGGGTCGTTTCCGTCGTGAAAACGGCGTCGATCCCCAAATCCGACGCCCACTTAGCCTCTTCCCGGAGCGGACGCGCGTCCTTTTCGGAATACAGATAGGAAGGCAGTTCTTCAAAGGAACAGTCTATGGACACTTCCCCGATGATACGCCGGAACTCGGAAATCGCCTCCTGATTGGCGCGCGCATACTGCCTTGCTTTTTCTTCCCCGAATTTTTGAATCAACATGCCGTAAATCAGCCCGTGCTGGGACGTGATTTTGGCCGTCGTACCTTTCGTCTGCCCGCTTCCTACCTTCGAAGCTTCCAAGATCACGACGTCGATACCTTGTTTTGCTAAAAAATAGCCTGTCAGAATCCCCGCCATTCCGGCTCCCATCACGACCGCTTCGACGCTGCGGTCGCGATCCAGTTTCGGCCGCTCGGGAAACTCCGTATCGGTTGACCAGATCGACTTCATTGGGCCATCCCTCCTCTTTACAACAGGATGCCCAAATTTTTAATGCAATATGACTAAATATTGGTATTTTTTATCAACAATTGCAAAATATTGTATAAACCATTTTGGTATGTTTCATTGAATTCAATCCATGTATAATTCCCATTATGGGGGTACCAAATTTTGGATGGCAGGAGAGAGTTGATCGATGGATAAATATAAGTTAATCACCGGTACTTATTTTGAGGAGGATATTGGACAATATACTTCTTATGGGATTCAAAAGGGGGAGCTGCTCATCGAGGACATATCGACCGACCGCTGTTTTGTATTAATGTTCGTAGATTTATGCAATAAAACCGAGCTGAGCACCATTCATCTGAAAGACGCGGTTCTTGACTGGATCGGATAGGTACTTATTTCACAAGATTCAGCAGCTCCATCCGCGAGTTCACATTCAGCTTTTTATACGCGTTATAAATTGTCTTTTTTACCGTTCCCTCGCTCAGCCGCAGACGTTTCGCGATATATTTGTTGGTATAGCCGTCTATAACCAACTCTATGATTTCCCGTTCCCGATTTGATAATTGCTTCAAAGCCAATTTGCTCAGCTTGCCGGATTCGGTCTCCGGGAGAAGCGCAATCATAATGCTTTCGTCTTCGGTTTCGGGTATGGCGTAGCATATATATTCTTCATACGTTCCGAGCTTTGTGAGTATTTTCTGCTTGCAGAAAGCCAACTTTTCTTTTAACCGGCACTCTCTGATAAACGGCAGGGCAAGGATATCCTGTCCGGAAAACTGCAACCGTTCCAGCAATTCTTCCAGCTGTTTGTTTTTGATCAAGATACCCTGCATATATTTATATAAGCCCATGCAGTAAGGAGATCCCTTCAGGATCGCCTCATACTTGGATACCGATTTCTTATGAAAGGAAAGAAACTCCCGCTCGCTTAAGGGCACGATTACCAGAAACAGCTTTTCGCATCCGGCATGATTGATCGGGAGCGCATGAAAAAAATAAGCATAAAGAACGGATTCTTCGGCAGAAAGGGACATATCCAGCATCGCGACGGGGGAGTCGCTCTTCATACAAAGCCGGAGCAAATCGCTGGATAAAAGCATCGGCTTTCGCTCGCTCAGCAAGCTGTCAAAACAACGGCCGGCAATGGACGAAACTCCGACACTCTTAAAAAAGTCAGCAACTGGAGGAGAACAGGATTCTATATAAAACGCCCCCTCCCGATGTTCCAACAAAATGGAATACTGCAGCCTGCCCGGAAAAAGCTGTTTCATTCGCGTCGCCTGGAGCTGATCCAAATAGGAAAAAAACGGCGGGACGATTCTCCTCCCCAAGACGATCATTTTATCCTCGTTCAGAATGACCGTGCAACTCCAGTAACGATCGGCCCATATCTGAATAAACTCATAAATCGCGTCTTTTTCCTCCGCGGCGGCGGTCAAATCCAAGATCCTTCGCGTATACATGCACCTGCAAAATGCACGAAAATCCTTTGCACATATTCCTTTTGAAACCCCGGTTAGTTCCGAATAGGTCCGATTGCAGTTTTCGACGGCAATCTCCCGGTCTTCTTTGATACGGAAAATTACGATTAAAAAATCACGATCCTCCATTTTCTGTTCGATCAGTTTTTCAAAGTTATCCAAGAAGATCCTCCTCAGGCCGCTTTTCTTGAGAAGAAGAGTCAAAGAGCGGGAATTCGCCGCGAATCTTCGGAAATCCGAGTTTTCCATGGAGCGGCGGGACGGGCAAACCGGGATCCCTTCCGACGGCAATTGGGAGCTGAACACCGGAAAAAAGAGAGACCAGCCCCTTGGTTGCAAAGAGTTGGTCTCCCCGAAAATGTTCTGTCTAAGGCCTTCCGTTTCTGCGCATTTGCCCAGAATACGAGGATAGTATTAACCGCCCGGATCGGTTATTTCAGGTTCCTCTCCAACCGATCCAGTTCATCGGCTAGGGCTTTGGGGAGCCGGTCACCAAAGTTCTCATAGAATCCGCGGATATTGCGCGCTTCTTCCTGCCAAAGAGCCCGATCCACACGCAAAAGCTCCCGCAGCGTCTCAGGCGAAACCTGCGTGCCCTCTAAGCAGATATCTTCGGGCTTTGGTAGATAACCAATCGGGGAATCTTCCGCACCGATTTCATCGGAGCAGCGTGCCATAATCCATTCCAAAATTCGCAGATTGTCGCCGAAGCCGGGCCACAGGAACTGGCCTTCCTCGTCCGTACGGAACCAGTTCACATTGAAAATCTTTGGCTTGTGCTTGATCTTTTGCCCCATTTCAATCCAGTGACGGAAGTAGTCTCCCATATGATAACCACAGAAAGGAAGCATGGCCATGGGGTCGCGGCGGACTACGCCCACGGCGCCGGCGGCGGCTGCCGTGGTTTCCGACGCCATGACGGAACCGACAAACACACCGTGATTCCAATCGCGCGACTGATAGACAAGCGGCGCCGTCTTGGCGCGTCGGCCGCCAAAAATAATTGCCGAGAGAGGCACGCCGTTCGGATTTTCAAATTCCGGCGAAATGCAGGGACAATTGCGTGCGGGCGCCGTAAACCGGGAGTTGGGATGGGCACCCTTTTCCCCGCTCTCGGGATCCCATGGGTTCCCTTTCCAATCAAGCGCATGACGGGGCGGATTTTTATCCAGCCCTTCCCACCAGACGGTGTTGTCCTCTAAATTTTGCACAACATTCGTGAATATGCTGTTTTTCCGCGTGGAGGAAAGGGCATTCGGATTCGACTTCTGGTTGGTCCCCGGCGCTACGCCAAAAAAACCGTATTCGGGATTGATGGCCCACAGACGCCCGTCTTCCCCAATCCGGATCCAGGCAATGTCATCCCCGACGCACCATACTTTCCAACCCTTTTTCGCATAGAGCTCGGGCGGAATCAACATTGCAAGGTTTGTCTTCCCGCAGGCGGAGGGAAAAGCAGCGGCCAAATACCGCACCTCGCCCTTCGGATTCTGGATCCCGAGGATCAGCATATGCTCCGCCATCCATCCCTCGTTCTTCCCCAAATAAGAAGCAATCCGGAGGGCAAAGCATTTTTTGCCTAAAAGCACGTTTCCTCCATATCCCGAGTTAATGGACAAAATCGTATTGTCTTCGGGAAAATGGGCGATATAACGGTTTTCCAGTTCCAATTTCGCCTTGGAATGCAAACCGCGCACAAAATATTCGGAATCTCCGATCAGGTCTAAAACCCGGCTTCCCACCCGGGTCATGATGGCCATATTCAAAACGACATAGATGGAATCGGTCAGTTCAATTCCGAACCTGGCCTGAGGGGAATCCAAGGGTCCCATCGAATAGGGAATCACATACATGGTGCGCCCCTTCATGGAACCCTCAAACAGGCGATACAGTTTTGCATACATTTCGGCCGGCGCCATCCAGTTATTGGTTGGGCCGGCATCTTCTTTGTTCCTGCAACAGATATAGGTGCGATCCTCCACACGGGCCACGTCGTTGACCGCCGTGCGGTGCAGATAGCATCCGGGCAGCTTTTCCTGGTTCAGCCGGATAATTTCACCGGTCGCGCAGGCTTCTGCGCGCAGCTTCTCCAGCTGCGCCTCCGATCCGTCGATCCATACAACTTCCTCAGGCCTCGTGAGGGAGGACATCTCGTTGATCCAATGCAGGATCGTTTTATTACTCGTCGGTTCCACTGCATTTCCCCCTTGATTTCATAGTCCGCCCGCGCACAATCCGGCCGCCGCGTGATTGCGGCATACCCCAGCTGTTGTGTGATAGGGTCCCTCATAAAAATATTTTAGAAGAATTATATGGGAAATGCAACAAGAATAAGGAAATCGGCATTATCACGATACGGCGCCGCAAAACGTCTTGTTTTCCGTTAAACATGCATAAACAGGTTTATTGGTCGTGCAGGTATGACCACAAAGCGTCGGACAGGGCGGCAAAGCCGGACAGATCCAGCCTCTCGCCCCGGATATCTCCCGGAAAACGGCAGGCAATTTTTTCTTTCAGCACCTCCTTGGGAATCTGGCCTGCAAAAGAAGAAGAAAGCGCGTTTAACAGGGTTTTCCGCCGAAGGGAAAAGGCAGCCCTGACCGTTCGAAAGAAAAACGCCTCGTCCCGGGGCTTGACCGGGGGCGACTTGCGCGGCGTCATGCGCAGCACCGCGGAAGTGATCTTGGGGACGGGGTAAAAACAGTCCGGAGGAACCTCGAAGAGTATTTCCGGCACGGTATAATACTGCGCATAGACGGAAAAGGCGCCGTAGTCCGGGCTTCCCGCCGCGGCGCAGATACGGCGCGCAACTTCCCGCTGCACCATAACGGTGATATCTTCAAAACAGCGCGCCTCGATGAGCGAAGTTAAAACGGGCGTTGTGATATTATACGGGAGGTTCGCGCACACCACGGGTTTAAGACCCTGAAACCGCTCGGAAACAAGAGACCGGAGGTCGGTTTTCAGAATGTCCCCCGCAACGACGGCGGCATTGGGGCATTTTGACAGGTTGTCCGCCAAGAGGGGAAGCAGCGCCCGGTCCAGCTCCACGGCAACCACCTTGCCCGCCCGGGCCGCAAGCTCCACGGTCAGGGCTCCGATGCCGGGGCCGATTTCCAGCACCCCGTGCGCTTGGGTCACTCCGCTTTTTTCCGCTATTTCGCGGGGCACCCANNATTAAAAAATTCTGGCCCTTGGCTTTTGAGGCGGAAACGCCGTATTGCTTCAACAGGGCCTGAACTGTTTTATTGTCACAGAGATTCATCTTGAGAACCTTTCTCTCCGCCGGCCATATAGGCACAGTCCGGGGCGACGGGACAAATTTCGCAGCGCGGTCTTCGCGCCATGCAAATCGCTCTGCCGTGGAGCACCAGCCGGTGGCAGAAATCGCTCTGTTCTTCCGGCGGAATACATTGCTGAAGCTGAAGCTCCGTCTTATAGGGGTCCTTTGTCCCGTCCGTCAGTCCTAGCCTTCCGGCTATGCGGATGCAGTGCGTGTCTGCGACTATGGCGGGCTTTCCGTATATGTCGCCAAGGATCAGGTTCGCGGTCTTCCGGCCAATCCCG
This sequence comes from Clostridiales bacterium UBA1446, assembly GCA_002329245.1. GTDB lineage: Bacteria > Bacillota > Clostridia > Oscillospirales > Oscillospiraceae > UBA1446. Next base: position 873 of record DCTG01000080.1, on the reverse strand, counting down.
GGAAGCTTCAGGAGCTCTTCCATGGTATCCGGCACACGGCCATGATACTCCCGCAGCAGCATCTGCGAGGCAAGGATGATATCTCTCGCCTTGGTCCGGAAAAACCCGCAGGAATGGATGATGGCGGAGACTTCCGACTCGTCCGCCTCGGCAAGCGCGGCAAGGGTAGGATATTTGGAAAACAAAACGGGCGTAATTAGGTTGACGCGCGCGTCGGTGCACTGTGCCGCCAAACGGGCGGAAAAGAGAAGTTCATAGTCTTTTTCGTAATCCAAGGAACACCGCGCATCCGGATACTGCTCCTTCAGCCTTTCGATGATGCGGCTTACAGACTTCTTGCTCTTCAGAAACATTCCCCCATCCCCGCTGCCCGCGTTTGCCGGACACGTCGGACCAATCGTTTGCCATGCATCGCGCCCTCGCGCCGCGGCTTTGATATTTTGGCGCGTGCCCCCGGAGGAGGCACATGCGCGGTATAACATCCGCATGGATATTATACCACAGGCCCGATACGAAATCGACCCGTATTTTCTTCAAACATAAGCGTTGCAATAAAGGGAACGATTCTGTATAATGAATAAAATCGAATGCTGTACTTGTTTTAGACCCGGCATACTTTTTTCAGCGGGATTTTTAGGAAATCACCTTAGAGAGAGGAGAAACGAATTGATACAGGAGATAATGGCATTTCTCGCCGAATATGATCCGGAAGTCGGAAAGGCGATCCAACTGGAGTTTGAGCGCCAGCGCCGCAACATCGAGTTGATTGCCTCGGAAAACATTGTGAGCGAGGCGGTCATGCTCGCCATGGCCACTGTCTTGACGAATAAATATGCGGAAGGATACCCCGGAAAACGCTACTACGGCGGCTGC
>DCTG01000182.1 GCA_002329245.1 Clostridiales bacterium UBA1446 | reverse complement strand
TCGTCCATACCCAAGATTGCGATGATGTCGCGCAGCTCGTTATAGCGCTGCAGGCATTCCTGCACGCGGCGGGCCGTTTCATAGTGACGTTTCCCGACGATTTCGGGAGTGAGGATGCGGGAAGAGGACTCCAGCGGGCTGACCGCGGGGTAAATTCCCAGCTCCGCCACCTGGCGGGACNNGCGGGCGCGGGGTCCGTCAGGTCGTCTGCCGGCACGTAAATGGCCTGCACCGAAGTGATGGACCCGTTCCGGGTTGAGGCGATGCGCTCCTCGAGCTCCCCCAATTCGGCGGACAGCGTCGGCTGATAGCCGACGGCGGAAGGCATCCGACCCAAAAGGGCGGAAACCTCGTTGCCGGCCTGGACATAACGGAAGATATTGTCGACGAACAACAGCACGTCCTGATGCGCTACGTCGCGGAAATATTCCGCTATCGTTAGCCCTGTCAGGGCCACGCGCATACGGGAGCCGGGCGGCTCGTTCATCTGGCCGAACGCCATCGCCGTATTCTTGATGGCGCCGGACTCTCTCATGTCGTGGATCAGGTCGTTGCCTTCGCGGCTGCGCTCTCCCACGCCGGCAAAGACCGAGCGGCCGCCGTGGTGCACGGCTATGTTGTAAATCAGCTCCAAAATCAGGGTGGTTTTTCCGACGCCCGCTCCGCCGAAAAGGCCGATTTTTCCGCCTTTGGCATAGGGGGTAAGCAGGTCGATCACCTTGATGCCGGTCTCGAGGAACTCGGTCTGGGGGTTGATGTCGGAAAAGCGGGGAGGACTGCGATGAATTTCCCAGCGCGGGGCGTCGATGGGGCCTTCCCCGTCGATCGGGCGACCTAAAACGTCTACGACGCGGCCTAACACCGCGTCACCCACGGGCACGGAGATGCACTCTCCGGTGTCCGAAACCTCCATACCGCATCTAAGGCCTTCCGTCGATTCCAAAGCGATACAGCGGGAGACCCCGGGAGCGATATGCGCGGCCACTTCCATGTGAACGCCGTTCCCCGTGACCATCAGATTGCGCAGCTTCGGTTCGTGGGAGAGAAAGCGGACGTCCAACACGGGACCGCTGATTTTTATGATGACGCCTTTTTTGTCGGAAGCTAGTTCCATACCTTGTCGTTCTCCCTCCGTAAAGCCTCCGCCGCTCCGGTGATTTCGGTAATTTCCTGTGTAATCGCAGCCTGGCGGGCCATGTTATATTCCAACTGCAGCCTTTTCAGAATTTCATCCGCATTGCGCGTCGCGCTGCGCATGGCGTTCATGCGCGAAAAATGTTCGCTTGCATAGGCCTGCACCAACGCGCCGAACACGATGCCGATCAGATATTGCGGCACCAGCAGGTCAAACACCTCGCGGTGGGAGGGGATATATATGATGTCCCCAGGCGGCAAAGGATTTGGTGTCAGGTCGTCATAGTCTTCCGCCTGCTGCGGAAGAAGGCGGGAAACGGTCGGAACGCAGCGGTTGGCGCCGTAAAACTGCGTATAGATAATATAGACCTCGCCGGTCAGTTCCCGGTCGTACAAATCGATGATCTCAAACGCGATCTGCCTTGCGTTGGTCAGGGACGGGTTCTGTGTGACGTTCAAAATTTCAATGTCCGGCTGCTTTCCCCTGCCGCGAAAATAGCTGCTTGCCATCATGCCTACGGTGATGAGGGAGCAGTCGGGGCAGGACTCCATTTGCTCCCACGCGAAACTCAGAACGTTGTTGTTGTAGGAGCCGGCCATTCCCTTGTCGCCGGCGATAACGATATAGGTCCTCTTTTGCCCGCCGCGCCGGATGAAATAGGGGTGGGATACGGCATTCCCCTCGAGCAGGAGTTTCTCGGTTATGGAATGCATGATGTCCCACATGGCCGTGCGCAGGCGAAGCTGATACTGCTGATTGTATTCGATGTGTTCCATGACCCATTTCATGCGCGAGGAAGCGACCAGATACATGGCGTTTGTGATTTTTCGGGTTTGCTGAACGGCCCGGATGCGGTGCCGGATTTCAAGCGCCGTCGCCATACGCGTTCTCCTCCAGCTGCTTGATAAAAGCCTGCGCCGCGCGGGTGAGCTCTTCCTTGTCCTCGGGGGAAAGCTTCCCGGTCTGGTCGATCCGTTTCATAAGGGCGGCGCAGTTTGATTTGCAGTACCGGATCAGGTCCTGTTTTCTCTCCTGCAGCTCGGACAAAGGAAGAGAAAGAAAGCTGTCGGAGAGATAGCCGACTAAGATGGCAATCTGCTCGGATAAGGAGTAAAGTTCGTCCTGACGCTGCTTGAGCAGCTCGACTAAGCACTCGCCCTGGTGCAGCAGGCGCCGGGTCGAGGCGTCGATGTCGGCGCCGAACTGCGCGAACACGGCAAGGTCGCGGTATTGCGCCACGTTAAGCCGGAGCGTTCCGGACACCTTGCGCATCGCGTCATGCTGGGCGGCGCGTCCGACGCGGGAAACGGAAAGCCCCACGTTGACCGCGGGGCGGACGCCGGCGTGGAACAGTTCGCTTTCCAGATAAATTTGACCGTCGGTGATGGAGATGATGTTGGTGGGGATATAGGCGGAAATATCGCCGGCCACGGTTTCCACAATCGGAAGCGCGGTCAGGGATCCCCCGCCCAATTCCGGGCGCAGCTTCGCGGCGCGCTCCAACAGGCGGCTGTGCAGGTAAAACACGTCGCCCGGATAGGCTTCCCGTCCGGACGGGCGGCGCAAAAGCAGCGACATGGTACGGTAGGCAACGGCATGCTTGCTCAGGTCGTCGTAAATGATAAGGACATCCCGGCCCTCGTACATAAAGTGCTCGGCGATGGCGCAGCCGGCATAAGGAGCAAGGTATTGCATGGCCGCGGAATCGCTCGCGGCGGAAGCCACAACCACCGTATGCTCCATCGCTCCGCTCTTTTCCAGCGCATGGACTAGTCCCGCGATGGTGGAAGCCTTCTGGCCGATAGCGCAGTAAACGCAGAGCACGCCGCTGCCTTTCTGGTTCATCATGGCGGCTAAGGCGATGGCTGTTTTTCCCGTCTGGCGGTCTCCCACGATCAGCTCGCGCTGCCCCCGGCCGATGGGGATCATNNNNTAAGCCTCCAATTTCTTTCCGTCCAAAGGACGGCCGATGGGGTCAATGACGCGGCCTAAAAGCTCGTCGCCCACGCAGATGTCGGCCACATGATCCGTCCCGCGGACCAAGGAGCCGACCGGGGCCTCGCCGCCCAACATGACGGCGCCCGTGCCGTCCTCGCGCAGCTCCAAGGCCATGCCGAAGGCGTTGTTTTCAAAGGCGAGCAGTTCCCCGTAACGGCTGTGCAGTCCGTCAATCTGCACCACGCCGTCCATGCTGCTGCTGACCACTCCCTGCTCATATACTTTGGGGCGGTATTCGAAAAGACTGATTTTTTCCTTTAAAAAAGCCCCGATGGAGGCGGAATCTGCTTGCGGCAAGGCTATCACTCCCTTTGCTCGGAAAGACTGCGTCGCAGTTCGTTCAGTTGCGTAAAAATCCCGGCGTCATAGACGTTCCCGTCCACAAAGGCGGAAAAGCCGCCGATCAGACCGGCGTCCTCTTCCACACGGGCGAATACGATTTCTTTGCCGAGCATCCGGGAAAATCCCCGGCGAATGGTTTCCACATCGGTTTCGTCAAACGGCGGGGCAATCTTCAGCACATTGTTCTGCATAAGCTACTCCCGTTCCTGAAAGAAAGCGTCGATCAGCATGCGGTTGTCTTCCTGCCGGACCTCGCGCTTTAAAATCTGTGCGGCGAGATCCACGGCCATATTCGCAATTTGCGTGCGCATCTCGCGCAGGGCGCGTTTCTGCTCTTCCTGTTCCTTTGCGCGGGCAGCCGCCAAAATTTCCTCCGCCTGCTGTTTGGCGTCGGCAATCAGTTGGGAAGCGGTTTCAGAGGCGCGGACGGTACCCTCCTGGGTGATCTTTTTTGCCTCTTCTTCCGCCTGGGCAAGCTGCGCCTGATACTGTTCCAGCAGTGCGTGCGCTTTTTTCTGCGTTTCCTCCGCGTCCGTCAGCTGCGCCTGTATTTTCTGTTCCCGCTTGTCTAAGAACTTCCGGATCGGCTTATAGAGCAGCACGCGAAGCAATAAATACAGTACGACAATGTTGATTATATATATGAGGATGTTCAATGGACTCAGGGCCATTTTGATTCCTCCCTCAGGCCAGCGTGAATATCATGATCAGAGCGGTCACAAATCCGTAAATGGCGGTGGATTCCGTCAGCGCGAGGCCGAGCAGCAGCACCGCGTTGATTTTTCCGGCCGCTTCCGGCTGGCGCGCCACCGCGTCCGTCGCCTTACCGGTGGCCAAGCCCATGGCAAGCCCGGCAAGCGCGCATGCGAGCATGCAAAATCCAACACCAAGGGCAATATAACCGCTATTCATAGTAAAGTACCTCCTATGCTTCGTTTGTTTCCGTCGCCTCGCCGATGAAGGTAAGGGTCAGAGTAATAAAGATAAACGCCTGAACCAGCGGGTGAAACACGTTAAAATACAGTCCGGCAAGGCTCGGGATGCCGAGTCCTCCGGTGCCTAGGGAATGATAGAGCAATTCCATCACGATCATGCCGCCGAACGTATTGCCGAAAAGACGGCAGGCAAGAGATATGGGGACGGCAAATTCTGTGATGAGCCGCAGCGGGAACACAAAGGGTGCGGGACTCGCCAGAGCGCGAAGATGTCCGCGCAACTTCTTGTNNCCATATCCATGGATTAGGAAGAAACTGATAATCGCCATGGCTGCGGTCATGTTGATGTCGGCGGTGGAAGGCCGGAGACCGAACAGTTCGACCAAGTCAAGGGATAACATCATAAGGGCGAGGGTAAAAATATACCCGCTCAGTTTATAGCCGATCTCGCCCCCGACTTTGGAATTCGTATAATCGGATATTCCGGTGACCGCAAGCTCAATGATAAGCTGGAAGCGGTTCGGCGTCTCGCGCATGCGGGGGATAAAGAAGATGCGAAGCAGAAGCGCGAAAAAGACGAGAACCGCCGACACGACCCAGCAGCCTGCAACGGTGGAGCTGATCGGAAGACCAAAGAGGTTGAGCTGTTCCGGAGTCATGGTAATTTGCATGACCGTTTTCTCCGGCTGGCCGAAGAGGAGAGTCAGAAGCCCCTTCCCCGCTAGCCAGAAGCCTGCGCAGCCTAACAGGATGAGAAGGCGCTTTTTCCTGCGCCTGTGAATGAGCGCGATCTGCTCCGCAGATACCGGCATCCGTTTTGGTTTTTCCTCCCGGCTGTCAGAACGCTCCCGGGAGATTGCGCTCCGGCGGCGGGGCGGGCGGAAGAGAAGTTCCAGTAGAACCTGGAACCGCGCGGGCGCTTCGTGCATACGGGGAATAAAAAACAGACGAAGCAGCACGGAGATTACAATTATAAGCCCCCAAGTCATCCAAAATACAGGGGAACGCAATTGGATGGCATTGCCGAACAGGAAAAAGACCCGCGGCGTTTCAATCAGGGGGGCCGTCCACCAGGGCGAAGCGGAGAGCGCGAACAGGAGAAAGCGCGAAAGGAGCAGCCAAGCCGCGCAGATTGCGGAAAAGAGAATCCAGCTTCGATGGCGCGAGGGCTGCCGGGCCTTGCGGTCGCGCTCGCCGCGGAGGTCCTGCAGAATGGATCTCAGACTGATTTCGGAAAAAACAGCTTTGAGAAGCGACGGCTTTGCTTTATCCTTCCGCCGCCCAAAGCCGAACAGTACCTCGAGGACAAGCTGCCCTCGCCCGGGCAAATCCTTCATGCGGGGGATAAACAAAAGGCGGAGCAGCAGCATGCCGAAAAAGAGCAGAAGCATACTAGCCCATAGAAACAGTAAAGAGGCGGGAAGCTGAAGCCCGAGCACCGAAATCTGCTTCGGGGCTGCGGCGGAAGCTGCCGTCGCGGAAGCGCCGAAAGTAAGAAGGAGAAGCCGTGTCAGAAACAGCCAGGCGCCTCCAATGAGGAGCAGAGAGCCGACGGTCTTTTTTCTGCCTGATTTACGCAGGGCCTCCTCACCGGAGGCCGCACGGCGGTCGGCGGAGCGGCGCAGGGCAAAGCCCGCCGCGGCGGCCAACGCGCCGGCCGAAATGAGCATCGGTTGTATCCAAACGGCTTCAGACACGGTTTCACCTTCTTAAGGCTCAATACTAGGGGGAGGGGGCGGCCCGTCTCTCCGCTTGGTGGATACAAGGAAATAAATCAAGGCTCCCCCGATCAGAGGGCATGCAATACCCGTCGCAGCCCATACTAAATTTGCCGGCATAAAAAAAGCGCACCCCATTAAAAGGGCCGCCGGCAAGAGTAGCTGCAACAGACCCAGCCCGATGGCCGGCTTCCCGCCGGAGGTAACCGAATGTGCAAAACGGCGGAGGAGAAAAAACTGAATCAAACCGCAGACAAAGCCCGAAATAAAACCAAGCATACGCGGCGACCTCACCGAAGTAACTCTTTATATATATTTAAAGTATAGTNNCTCCCCCAAGAAAGCGATGCAATGCGAAAAAGCGGCAAAATCGTTGAGAATCACGTTGTTCCGGCGGCAAAGTCGAAAGTTGAAGGTGATGTATTCGGCATTTGCTCGGGATAACTCGTTTTCAGCGCAGGTTAACCGATTTGTATAACAATTCTCATGTTGTTCCGGAGAAGTAATATAAGAAGCTGAGAGGAAGCCGCCGGCGATCAGTGCGGCCGCACGGCGGGAAAGGGGTCGCCCCGCGCCGGTTCGGGGGTTGGAATATAAATAATCCAAAAGCATGGAAGAAATTACAGTTTGACAAAAGTTACAAAACGGTTACAATAGTTACAGAAAGAAACAAAACCTGAGACAAAGGACCCGATCTAATACAAGGAGGTCATATCATGAAGAAACGCGTGTTAAGTTTTATTGCGGCGCTCCTCGCCTTTAGTATGATTGGAAGCGCCTCCGCTTCCTTCGCCGGTTCGGGGGCGGCGGGCACAAAAACGATGTTCAGGCCTGCCGCGAATACATATATGATATATGATATGGCGAACCCGAAGTGCCAGAACGGAAACGACGCCGGAAACGCAGCCGCATCCGATATCGTAAAAGAAATCCTCGAGAAAGCGGGCATTCCGGCCGGCCGGGTCAATACCGGCGGCGCAAATGATTCCGGCTCCGGCAATTCTAAGAATTGTCCGGAAGGGACCTGGCAGAAGGCTGAAACCGCCGCGGCGGAAAATACCGTACCGGCGGCAAACGGGACGGAAAAGACTGCCGAGGCAAAGGAACCGGTGAAGGCGCCCAAGCGTGAAACGGCCAAAGAGACGCCAAACGTCGAAGAGACACAAACGGCCGAAGAGGGGGCGAAGACCGAAGAGGCGGCAAAGACGGAAGAGGCGGCGCCCGAGGCCGAAGAGGCGGGGAATGCAAACGCAAACTGTGCAAGAAACAGCTGCCCCGCAGGCAGTGGAGATGCTGCCTGCACCACCGGAAACTGCGGCGCCTCGGTTTGTGACAAGGAAGCCTGTGAACCGGACGCGGGATATTTTGCAAAGTTCTGCAGCAGGCTTCCCGAATCCGTCCGCAATTTGATCGACCGGATATGCGCGGGCTTGGGAATCGGCCGGGATGTGTTCTGCGGCGAAGAGCCGGTGAATAACGATACCCCCGCACAGGAAACGCCGCAGGCTCCTGCGGAGAACCCGGAACAGCCGGATGATTCTACGGAAACTCCTGCAGCCCCTTCGACGCCCGCAGCCCCTTCCACTCCCTCTGCTCCTTCAACTCCGAAGGCTCCCGAAGTTCCCTCAACTCCCGCAAAGCAGGCGGACAACCTTTCCTATGAAAAGCGGGTGGTGGAACTGGTAAACGAGCATCGGGCGGCAGCCGGGCTTAAACCCCTCACCCTGAACGAGGAGCTTTCTCATGTGGCCAGAGTCAAGTCGCAGGATATGCGCGATAAGGGATACTTCGACCACAACAGCCCCACCTACGGGGATCCGTTTCAGATGATGAAATCCTTCGGCATCTCCTACCGGACCGCGGGTGAGAACATCGCAATGGGCTACGCGACTCCCGAGGCGGTCGTGAACGGATGGATGAATTCCCCCGGACACAGAGCCAATATTTTAAACGCCTCCTTTTCGCAGATCGGCGTCGGCTATGTGGCAAACGGGCATTACTGGACTCAGCAGTTTATCGGCTGATGGAGTAGTCTGATTGAAAAACGGAATAAACGGCTGCTCTGAAGGGACGGAGCGTTCTTCCGGAAGAGAGCCGCCGGGGCAAATTGCCCCGGCGGCTCTTGTTACTTTCGGGAAACGAGACGTCCCGCCATATTAGTATATGTTATATGGGGTTCAATGACTTTTTTTCATGCCAAAGCCCCCCGCGAGAAAAAGCGGCGCGCTGCCTGTTTAATTTAAGTTTTTTCGCGCCTGGATCGTTTTTTGAAACAGCAGCCAGGAATCCTTCAAGGAATGGTGGTTTAGCTTTGTCGGCTCAAAACGAAAGAGGCCGAATATGATTTGCAGAGCTGTTCCAAAGGCAAGCGCGTAAACAATTGTTCCAAGGCCGATGGGACCTCCGAGCAGCCAGCCGACCAGCGCCGCCGCCATTTCAAGTATGTAGCGCGATAGGCCGACCGGTATTTTGAAATGCCGCCGTATCGCGACCATCACGCCGTCCCTTGGACCTGTTCCGAGCTCGGCGCTCATATACAGATAGACGCCCAACGCGCAGATAAAAAGCCCCAATATTAAATACAGCAGTTTGAAAACATAATTGTCCAGAACAGGATGGATGGGAAGAAGCTTGAACAGATCTATGAACCAGCCGACGACAAAAAGCGTTCCGATTGTCGAGATGCCGACGGCTTCCTTCACCAGAAAGTCGATCAATATCAGTATGGTTCCCACCGCGATACTGGCCTGGCCAATGGTCAGCGGCGTGATATAGGAAATGCCCGCGTGTAAAACATCCCATGGGCCATAGCCGATATTGCTGTCCATCGTCACAATCGTGCCAAGCGCGAATACGACAGAGCCGGAAAACAGGCGGATAATACTTTTTAAATAATTCATACAGGTCTCCGTGAACGTCAAATAATTGCCTTGAAGATATGCCGCCAAGGCAGATCCTTTGCGGACAAGGATTACGATACCGCCTTTATTATATCGTCTATGCGCCCCTTGGGGCGCGCGCATAGAATAAAAGCCGCGGCGCGCGGAGCGCCGCATGTTGTATATTCATAGCCGCAATTAATAATTATACAACATTTAAGGAGTATTGGCAACACCCGGATAGAGAATGGCGGGGAGGGATGCGAATAAGTATATTCAAACCTCCCGGGCAATGCCGCGCGCGGCGCATGGATAGCATCCTGAAAACAAGCCATCCGTGATATTTCCAAAATCNNCGTTCGCCCTCCGCAATCACCCGCCTGCTGCAGCGCGCCAGCAATACCGGCATTGTAAGTGTTGCGGATGAACACACCGCGAACGGGCGTCTTGGCTGTTCGCCGGCCTCTTAAGAAAGCAGCTTGACGATTTCGCGCATATCCGCCACCTCTTCCAGATGGCGGATGGTTTCCAGAAGGATCTTCTTTGTCTCCGATGACAGCGCTTTCACGCAGAAGGAGGCGTTGTCGTAATACTTTTCAATCAGTTCGTCCTGTGGGATCCGGTTGCCCCGGTCTCCTAACGCGATGGATTGCGTCATTCCCTTGAACTCGCCGCGCAGCGTCTTGATAACGACCGGCATCGGAGTTGCGTGATCCGCGGGATCCACGCTCTCGTCAACCTCCGCAAAAACGCGCTGCGCGAGCGCATGGACCGCCCGATCCGCGAGCGCTTCCTCTGAAAGCTCGGCCACTCCAACCTTCCGGCGAAGGATCATGGAAGATACGACCCATGGCAAACTGAATACGGCCGCGGTCCTGCAGTCCGGATTCTTGGTGGATTCCGCGGGATCATAAAGCTGCTCGATGACGCGTTTGCTTCCCCTGATATGAACGCTTTGGACTTCTTCGGGCTTAATATCGTTGGCAAGAACAAGCTCTCTCACCGCGACCAACGTACGGTGGCCAAGACGGCAGCTTGAGAACGGTTTGAACCCGATGTTGAGAAGCTCAAAATCTTTGCCCAACCCGGCTGTGATGCCCTTCGCGTCACAGCCGTTGTGATACATAAGGCCGAGTCCGTAATCTCCCTCGAGCACGTTGTGCGCGCCCGTCACGCCCCTTTTCGCCAGAAAGACGGAGGTCAAGCCGTTGCGCGTGCCAAAGCCGGGTCCCAAAATCTTCGTGTCCGCGTGCTCCAAAGCGGATAGTCCGGTTCCGGCCGCCTGGTGGTATGCCAGTCCCATAGCGTCCAGAAAGGTTTTTTGGTCAAGATTCATGAGTTTCCCGGCGGTAACCGCGGAAGAAAAGGAAGCGTGCAGCGCCTGATAGCACCAGCCTCCGAAGATGTGACGGGGTACCCTGCGCGTATTGTAAACGCCAAGCCGGCAGATGATTTCCATACCCGCGGCGGCTGCGGTGAGAAAGACCCTGCCGGAAACGGCCCGATTCAGTTCGGAAAGTGCAAGCGCCGCCGGAAATACGGTAACGCCGATATGTCCGCCCTGCATATGGGTGTCGTCATAGTCCATAGCGAACCCCATGGCGCTGTTTAATAGCGCCGCGTGGATGGAAGGCAGCTTGGTGCCGTAAGCAAACACGGTGCACTCGGGTTTCCCGCCCCATTCGGTATACTGTTCGATTGTTCTGCGGACGGACGGATCACTGCTGCCTGCCAAGGTGTTTCCGCAATAGTCGAGAAAATCCTGCTTGATCAGGTCGACGGCTTCCTGCGGAAGATCCTCATAGCGCAGATTGCGGGCAAAGGAAACAAGTTTATGAATAGCGTCCATCGTTCACATTCTCCTTCATTCCATTCGCATTTCCTGCGATGTCATTTCACTGTCGTGTTTTTTGCCCAGCCGGAATAACGCTTCTGTTTCAGGCATGAAACCCTTCCCCCTTAGGTTCAGTGCTCAAATCGGAGAGGTCTTTCGGGGGCATGCCGAATTTCATCACCCGCTTTTTAAGAATCCCTGCGGCAATCCGCCTGTTATATGCAGTTGTGCTTCTATCCATCNNTCAAACAGCAAAAGCCGCCGGGCAATTTGCCCCGGCGGCTTTTGCTGTTTGCATGAAACGGGACTGTCCGTCATAGATTGTACCAGTCTTTTTCTAGTCGGAATGGGGGAATCGGGATGAAAATTTTCCTGCTGCGCCGCATTTGGTTTACTGCCGGAGCCTGTCTATTGGCCGCGCTTGCCATTCTATGGGTCGTCAACCATCCCGCGGTGGCGGGGGCGTCGGCCGCTCCGCGCGAGCTGCCGATTTACTCCGTACAGAGGGATTACAAGGTCTGTTCGCTGACCTTCGACGCCGCCTGGGGGAACGAGGACACCGGGCTGCTGATCGAAATATTGGAGAAATATCAGGTAAAGGTNNACGTTTTTTGTGGTTGGCTTCTGGGTGGATAAGTTCCCGGAATCCGTCAAGGCGCTGGCGGAGGCGGGACATGAAATCATGAATCACTCCGACCGGCACGAGCATATGACCCGGCTTACGAGGTCCTGATTATCCGGGACTTAAACGCCTGCAACGATAAAATCGAGGCGGTGACGGGCGTGCGTCCCCTTCTGATGCGCCCGCCGTACGGCGAATA
>DCTG01000149.1 GCA_002329245.1 Clostridiales bacterium UBA1446 | reverse complement strand
CCGACGCGACCGGCACCACGGATACTGCCGACACCGTGACCGGCACAACGGCTTCCGATGCCGCCGCCAATGTACCGTCCGAAGAAACACCCCCTGCGTATTCCCGACCTGCCGGTCCGGCGTTTACCTGGGACTGGGACCTTACCCACATACGGGCAAAGGAGAAGGACGATGCGCTGATTCTCTCTGCGGATGAAGGCTACCGTCTGCCTGTGATACTGACGGTCCGTGTCGGATCAACGACGTATGAGGTTTATACGGACGGGTCCAAAAATCCCGAGGAATTCATTTTCGACCCTGCGAAAAACTCGCTCTCGCTTTCCGAGCAGATGATTGCTTCAAAGCTCGGCACCGTCAAGGTAATCGCCGTTGGGGAGCCGGTCAGTCAGGCGGATTCCGGTCAGACGACGCCCTCGGGCGAGGCGGAAAAGCCCACCGTCCCGGCCGGAACACAGGTTCCGCAGCATACGGAAGCGCCTACGGCGACGAATTCTCCCACGCCGGACCCCGCCGTGGCGGCGACGGACACTCCCGCGCCGGAGGTTCCCGCGCAGCCGGACCCCACTGTGGCGGCGACGGATACCCCCGCGCCGGAAGCTCCCGCGCAGCCGGACCCCACTGTGGTGGCGACGGATACTCCCGCGCCGGAAGCGCCCCCGCAATCGGACCCTACCGTGGCGGCGACGGACACCCCCGCGCCGGAAGCGCCCCCGCAATCGGAAACCCAAACCGCATCGGAGGCCCCGGCGGCGCCGGATGTTTCGAACTAACGCAAGGCCCCTGTTAGGCTGACGCCAGGCGAAGCCTAGCCTCCGATAAAACGGCATGCTTTCATGGATGCAACGGAGCGACATGTGGGCGCAAACCCGCGTGCCGCTTTTTTGAACGGAAGGAATGAAGTATGAATTTCAAAAAAAGACTGCGGAATATGCTCATCCCGGTTCTGGCCCTTCTGTTCCTGTTCAGCACCGTCGCCGTGATTCGGCTGAACATGGATGCTCAGCGGGAACAGGACGCCTTTGAAACGCTGGCTTCTTCGGTGCGGGCGGAGCAGGCGGCACCCTCCCCGGACGGGCAAGCCGCTGCCAGCGGGGAAACGTCGGTTGCTTCTCCGGCAGATACGGCGCTGCCTTTACCCGAAAGCAGCGCAGACGAGGCGCAGCCGGATCCAACCGTGCCTTCACCGCCCGTTTCCATGACGCCGACGCCAACCCCGTACCTTTCGCCTTACCTGCCCCTCAAAGAAGAAAACGAGGACTTCTTCGGATGGCTTTCCATTGAGGGGACAAAGATTGACTATCCGGTGATGTATACACCGGATGATCCGGAATACTATCTGCATCGCGCCTTTGACCGCTCCGCGTCCAAAAGCGGCGTTCCTTTTCTGGACGCCGCATGTTCCGATGAGGGCGGCGTCTATTTGATCTATGGGCACAACATGAAAAACGGAACGATGTTCGCTTCACTGTTTTCCTATGCGAAGAAAACGTTTTGGCAGGAGCATCCTTCTATTCGATTTGACACTCTCGCAGAGGAAGGGACATATGCGGTGCTCGCCGCGTTTTACACGAAGGTTTATGCGGAAAGCGAAACAGGCTTTCGATTCTATCAGACAGACCTGAGCGACGAAAAGCTCTTTTATGAATATATAGAGGATATCAAAAGTCAGGCGCTGTACGATACGGGTATTTCCGCGGAATACGGAGATCAGATTCTTGTTCTGGCCACTTGCAGCTACCATACGGATCATGGCAGATTTGTGGTGGTTGCAAGGAAAGAGGATGATGAGCGCTTCGTATGAAATCTCGGCCCTGGCATATTGATTGCAGGAAAACCAGCGCGGTTTCGTGATCTGTTGCAGGCGCGTTCAACCGATCTTCAGCGTGGCTGAAATCCTCATAGCCTGCGGCATGGTCACAGGACGGCTTGGAGAACCCCTAAAGTGAAAGCTGCTTCCAAAGGGTAATGGAATGCATTGATCGGTGCGAAGATTGCTTGCTTTTACGGGAGGTTAATCCGTTTGCTGACGCACGGCGGATCATGGGTTTTTATTCAAAATTTGGAAGATAGCGCGTAAGCGGGCTGTGAGCGGCGGTACAGAAAAAGGACCAGACATGCGTCTGAGTCCTTTTCGTTTGGATGAATTCGTTCCTTCTTTGCGCCGAACTTCGGAGTATGACGGCCATGCTGCGGCATGGAATGGCAGTCCTGCTGAGTGTCGGGGCAGTCTGCCGCAGCGAAGCTGCTTTTGTTGTGAGGCTTTTCCATTCCTCCACGCGAGACGCAGCGCTGAAACCTGCAAATTTGCTGCTTTTCAGATTGCCGCTCTGTATTTGCGGCTACCGGCGCTTGCCTTTCAGCAGAAAGACCGATTTATTTGGCGTCGGAAAGTTTAGACAAAAGCGCCACCGTTTCAATGCCGCTGGTCCAACAGAACATGTCCACGCTCTGAACCTTTTCCAGGGTATACCCCCTGGCGCAAAGCAGGGCCGCGTCCCGGGCCAGCGTGGCGGGATTGCAGGATACGTAGACAATGCGCTCCGGCGCGGCCTGCGCCATGGCGTCGATGACGGTGGGTTCCATGCCCTTGCGGGGCGGGTCCGCGACGATCACCCGGGGGCGGAGCCCTTGGGCGACAAGATGCGGCAGCAGTTCCTCGGCCGGGGCGCAATGGAAATCCACGTTGGCCACGCCGTTATACAGGGCGTTGGCGCGGGCGTTTTCGATGGCCTGGGGGACGATCTCTACCCCCAGCACCTTCCGGCAGTGCCGCGCCAGCATCAGC
>DCTG01000076.1 GCA_002329245.1 Clostridiales bacterium UBA1446 | reverse complement strand
CTGGACTTTTTCGACAAGCTGAGAGAAGCCTTTCAGGCTTCTCTTTTTACTTTCTTCCTCAGATGTCCAAAGCGGCGTAATACCCGCCGGATACGGCCTGCGTCACCTGACCCGGGCTCACGCAGTCGCCCACCGCGAAGAAGAAGGGAACCGTATTCCGCAATTCTTCCCGCTCCGCCTCCCGTGCGCGCAACCCTGCGGCGCAAAACACCGTATCGGCCGGGAAGAATTCCTCTTTCCCGCCCGGGCCCGCACACCGGACGCCTTCCTTTGTAATTTCCACGACCCGGGTGTTCAGTTCCAGGGTTATGCCTTCCCGGAACTGAATGCCGATTGCCCGTTTATGGAACACGGGAGCGTCTTTCGCGAAGTCTTCGCACATCTCGACTATCGTAACCTTATGGCCCATGTCCCGCAGATGGATCGCTGTCTCGCAGCCCACCAGTCCGCCGCCCAATACGACGACGCGCTTCCCAAATCCGGGATTCTCCTGCTGCAGCGCGGGTAAAAATCGCACATTTTCTCCCTTGATGCCCGGTATCTCCGGTACGATATACTCCGCGCCGAGCGCTGCGATCAGAACATCCGGGTTAAGGGAGCGGACCAATTCGGGCGTTACCTTTGAATTGAGGCGTACCTCCACGCCGGCCCGCTCCATGCGGTTTCTTAAAATCCGGACATAGTCGTACAGCTCCCGTTTGAAGGGAACGTATTTTTCGCACTTGAGCTGCCCGCCCAAGGCATCGGAGACCTCGCAGAGGATTACGCTGTGCCCGCGTCCGGCCGCGGCGATCGCCGCCTGCATACCGGCGGGGCCGCCTCCCGCCACCAAAATCCGCTTCGGCTCCGAAAGCGGCAGCGCATGCATATGCTCCAGCTCCCGGCCGATGACGGGGTTGAGGGCGCACTTCATGCTTCTGGTATTGAGCATCTGATTCATACAGACAAAGCAGCGCATGCACTTAACAATATCCTCATCCCTGCCTAAGCGCGCCTTTGCCGGCAGAAAGGGGTCGGCTATGAGCGCCCGGCTCATCTCCACGATGTCCGCCTTACCGGAAGCAATGATTTCTTCCATCATGGCGGGATCCGAAAGCCCCCCGACCGTGGCGACAGGCACATCTACCGCTTTCTTAATGCGTTCCGCCAAAAAAACATTGCAGCCGTGCGGCAGGAACATGGAGGGATGCGTTCGTACGAACGTATCCGGGTTGTCATGGAACCCGGCGGAGACGTGCAGCAGATCCACCTTGGAAGCTAAAAGCTTTGCAATCTCGACGCCCTCGTCCAGATCATAACCGCACTCGGTAAACTCCGCGCCGCTCATGCGAAATTCGATGGGAAAGCCAGGTCCGACCGCCGCGCGGATGCTGTCTAGAACCATAAGCGGGAAGCGCATTCTGTTCTCCCGGCTGCCTCCGAACCGGTCCGTCCGGTGATTTGTGCCCGGGGACATGAACTGCGCGATCAGCCAGCCGTGGCCTCCGTGAACGGTAACCATGCCGAAGCCGGCCATCTTCGCCACCGCCGCGCCTTTGCCGAAGGCCTCCACGATTTCCAAGATCAGCTCCTCCGGCATTGCGAGAATTTCTTTCCCGTCGGGGCTGTACCCATGGTCCGGACCGTAAGTGGGGTTTTGGGTCTCAAACTGCCCCACGATATTGTTTACGTTGGCAAACTTCCCTCCATGCGTCAGCTCAAGGGAAGGGATCGCCCCATGCTGCCGGATTGCCCGCGCGGTATCGGCAAGAGAGGGGATAACGGCAGGATCGTCAATTCGGATTTTGTAGGGGTGCATGAGGCCCGTTCGGGTATGCACCACGGTATCCCCCAACGTGACGGCGGCCGCGCCCCCCTTTGCGCGAAGCTCGTAAAAGGCTGCGCACTCTTTTTTCAGGTACGCGGGGGGCTCCACCCCGTAATGAGAGGTTGGGGATGCGATAATTCGGTTTCTCAGCGTAACAGCTCCGATTTTGATCGACTGAAACAGGTGCGGATACTTCAGCTCCATCGTCCTTCTCTCGGCTGAAACGCCCTTGCGCTCTTGCATCGCAATCACACTCCCTTCCTTCGCCTCAGGCTCCCATCAGATATCCAATGCGGCGTAATATCCACCCGCAACGGCTTGTGTCACCTGCCCGGGCGCGACGCAGTCTCCCACCGTGAAAACCAGCGGCGCCGTATCCCGCAGTTCTTCCCGCTCCGCCTCGCGCGAGCGCAAACCAACGGCGCAGAACACCGTGTCAGCCGGATAAAACACCTCATTCTTTCCGGATCCCACGCAGCGAACGCCGTCCTTTGTAATCTCCACCGCCCGGGTATTCAGCCTCAGCGCAATTCCGTTCCGGAACTGAATGCCGATCGCCTGCTTGTGGAACAAAGGCGCGTCTGCCGCGAAGTCTTCGCACATCTCGACTACCGTAACCTCATGGCCCATGTCCCGCAGATGGATCGCTGTCTCGCAGCCCACCAGGCCGCCGCCCAATACGACGACGCGCTTCCCAAATTCGGGATTCTCCTGCTGCAGCGCGGGCAGGAAACGGACATTTTCTCGGTGGATTCCCGGTATGTTCGGTACGATATGATCCGCGCCAAGGGCAATGATCAGAGCATCCGGAGCGAGGGAGCGGACCAATTCGGGCGTTACCTTTGTGTTGAGACGCACCTCCACACCGGCCTGCTCCATTCTGCGGCTCAATACGCGAATAAAATCATACAGATCCTGCTTGAAGGGAACATATTTTTCGCACTTGAGCTGCCCGCCCAAGGCATCGGAGACCTCGCAGAGGATTACGCTGTGCCCGCGTCCGGCCGCGGCGATCGCCGCCTGCATACCGGCGGGGCCACCTCCCGCCACCAAAACACGTTTCGGTTCCGTGGGCGGCAGCATATGCATGTGCTCCAGCTCTCGGCCGATGACGGGGTTGAGGGCACATTTCATGTTGCGTGTGGTCCGGAGCTGGTTCATACAGACAAAGCAGCGCATGCATTTTACGATATCCTCGTCCCTGCCCAAACGCGCCTTTGTCGGCAGATAGGGGTCGGCCATGAGCGAGCGGCTCATCTCCACGATGTCCGCCTTGCCGGAAGCAATGATTTCTTCCATCATCGCGGGGTCTGAAATACCTCCAATCGTGGCGACGGGCACATCCACCGCTTTTTTGATGCGTTCCGCCAAAAAAACGTTGCAGCCGTGCGGCAGGAACATGGAGGGATGGGTAATGGTAAAGGTGTCCGGATTGTCATGTACCCCGGCGGACACATGCAGCAGGTCCACCTTGGGAGCCAGCAGCTTTGCAATTTCGACCCCCTCATCCACGTCATAACCGCCCTCGGTAAATTCCGCTCCGCTCATGCGAAATTCAATGGGAAAGCCCGGTCCCACAGCCGCGCGGATGCTGTCCAAAACCATAAGCGGGAAGCGCATTCTGTTTTCCCGGCTGCCCCCAAAGCGGTCCGTGCGGCGGTTGGTTGCGGGAGACATGAATTGCGCGATCAGCCAGCCGTGGCCGCCGTGGACGGTAACCATGCCGAAGCCCGCCATTTTCGCCACCGCCGCGCCTTTGCCGAAAGCCTCCACGATCTCTAAAATGAGTTCTTCCGGCATCTCCAAGATTTCGCAGCCGTCGGCGTTAACCTCATGACTCGGCCCGTAAGCCGGAACGCCGGTATTCACTTTATTGATTAAATTGGACACGTTGGCGAATTTTCCCCCGTGCGTCAGTTCAAGAGAAGGAATTGCCCCGTGCTGGCGGATAGCCCGCGCGGTATCGGCAAGGGACGGTATCGCCGCCGGGTCGTCGATCCGGATCTTATAGGGGTGCATCAGGCCCGTCCGGGAATGGACCACGGTATCCCCTAACGTGACTGCGGCCGCGCCGCCCTTTGCGCGCAGCTCGTAAAAGGCGACGCACTCTTTCTTCAGGTATACCGGCGGTTCGAGACTGGGCTGAGAAGTCGGCGACGCGATGATTCTGTTGCGCAGCGTCACATTGCCGATTTTAATTGGACTGAACAGGCGCGGGTATTTCAGTTCCATTGATATTCCTCCTAAAATGTTGTTCCTACATCATATGTATCATAAACAACTAAAAAAAGACAGTGCTAAACTGCAAACCGGCTATTCCATTCGACAAAGGCACAACGCGGTTATAGGATTTTCCTATGGTTGCGCTTGAAATCGGCCTTCCTTTGTGCAATAATGGTTTCGTTCTATCCGGCAGCGGGAAAGGGGCGCGTATCCATGCAACTGAAACAACTTTCCTACTTTGTAACAATCATTGAGAGCAAATCTTTCAGCCGCGCTGCAAAAAAGCTGTATATTTCCCAACCCTCCCTGAGCCAGTCAATCCATTCGTTGGAGCAGGAACTAGGCTTTTCTCTCCTGATCCGTTCGAAAAACGGGATCACGCCGACGGAGATGGGGAAAATTGTCTATGCGGACGCGCTGGAACTGCTAACCGCTGCCCGCGGGATGGAGGAGAAGTGGAAAGCCCTGGACCGCGAGCGGCGCTCGCTTCGCGGAACGGTTCGGATCGTCGCGTTCTCCAGCGCTTACCCGTTTATACTCAATCAGGTGTTGGAGCCGATGAAGCGCGCGTATCCCAACATCAGCTTTCAGCTGTTGGAAGCCAAACGGGAGGACCTTTTCGCCATATTGGCCGAACGCCGGGCCGAGTTAGGCGTCGGCAACTTTATTGTCGATCAGTTCGAAACTCATGCCCTTCATGCCAGACAGATGGGACTTGAAATCGAGCCGCTTTGCGAAGATTTCTATAAAATAGCCGTCAGCCTGAAAAATCCGCTCTCGCAAAACGACCGGATTTCAGCCAAGGACGCGGAGAATGTCTCCTTCGCCTATTATTCGGGCGGCGACGAGGTCGTGCAATCTTATTTTAAGCCGTATTTTAACGAAAGGCTCGCCTTGGAACTTAGCAGCATTGAAAAAATCGTACAGGCTTCCGTAGGAAACCTCGCCTTCGGCCTTTTACCAGAACGAATCAGCAAAGCCGGACTGCTTTTGCCGTATGGAAAGGAATCGGTCCGGTTTTTAAGCGTCGAGGGGTATTGCGTCCCGACGACACACTGCCTCATTTCTGTCCGGGACGATACGCCCTCTCCCGAATCCCTGCGGGTCAGGGAGTGGATTAAATCCGCATATGAAACGCTGTGACGTGAAAAGCAAAATGTCCGCTTTTTGTCATGGCGAAAAAGCTTACCGGAATTTTTTGGACTCCCTGTTATTCTCATTATCGGATCAATAATAAACAAAACCCTGCAACCGAAAGGTTGCAGGGTTTTGTTGGAGCTATTGCCGGGATTCGAACCCGGGACCTCGTCCTTACCAATTACAGGAACAGGTTGTCCTCTTCATAAAACAGCATAAAACCTAACTACTGCAATACTTTGAGGGGCTATGACGCTTGCCTTGTTCCAGTCCTTTCTTCGGTTTTGTTACAGTTTCTAGCGGTTTTATAGTAATTCGCAGGAGCAGGAATGTAAACGGTTGAAATACGAAATTTTCAGGAAGAACACCGAAAATTATCGTGAGCTTTTCCCGTTTGATAAACCATATAATATCTGAGGACATCTGAGAGGTTCTGGTCCTTTGGCTATATAATTCCATTAAAAGATTATACAAGTTCCTCGGAGGTCATTCTGTCATCCCTGATATATATACAAATTAAAAGGTTTACTCTTCAAGTACAGAGAAGGATAAGCTAAATATTATCGAGAGAACAACAGAGAAATAGTTGAATGCTAGAAGGGCGTCTGAAGCCTTTGCGTATCCAACCATATATAACAATTACCATAAACGATATCATTCCTCTGAGCGCATTCCAATCATCTAGAGGGCTTCCCTGAAAATCCAGTTAATGGACATTATAGGTTACCTTTTTCGATTATCTTCATTGCGTCGATTTCACTTATTCGCTCCATATTGTCGTCTTCACCAATTAGTATTTCATAGAAGTTGTTAGTTGTTACCCATTCGCCTTTTTTATACTTCTCAAAAATACCTTTACTATACCTTACCAAACAAGAAGTACTTAGTGCATCATACCCAATTGGAGCATATGCATAATATATGTAAGTCATTTCATTTACTCCCATCTACAACAGAATTGCTTTGCCAGACAAAACACTAATCACTTTTGAGATACTCCTGTTCGATTATATCATAGAAAACATTTTGGGTAAATATTTCAACAGTAGTCGTTATTGCCCAATACCAAGAAGTTTGTATCTCTGTTAATACTGTCTCTGCAAATGCCACCAACATTAACTACGCTTGTGCCGATAGAATGTCAATAGGCAAATATATGGTTTTCCCTAATAGCCTACAAGGGCTCTATAAAACCCTGCAATTCTTCAGCTTTGCTTTTACTTCATCAACTGTATAAACCCCATCCTTTTTGCTATGTAGAATCATGTGACAATTTGGGCACACAGGCCGAAGGTCCTTAACAGGGTTTATTTCATATTCACCTTTAATTTCAGACAAAGGTTTTAGGTGATGGACATGGATTTTACCTGTAAACTCTGGACCGTAGGTATCTCCAAAATTAAAACCACAAATAAAGCAAGTCGTTCCGTAATAGGCAATGCACTGTTGCCGAGCTTCCGGATTTCTTTCATATTGATTTACTGTAACCTCTTTAATTGCACCATCCTTTAGGCGCGTTTTGAAATTATTAACTTCATCTGGATATATTTGCTGAACAGATTCTTTAGTACGTAAACTTGACTTCACCATATTAACTGTATTTATCGAATTTGCTTGCTCTAATTTTATTCTTTTGGGAGATATGGGTATATCGATTTCTACCCCCAAGTAGTCTTTCAATGGTTCCCAATTGTCGCACATGCGGATTTTTTCGATTTCTTCCTTCCAAACTTCTTCGGGATTCTTGTCTTTTAACACCAAAGAATCGTTGCTATGCAAAATGAATATCTTATAAAATCCGTCCCCAACTTTTTTGGTGCCTTTATTGATAACCTTAGCAGATAGCAGAGGAAGGCCAAGTTCGGAACATAGTATACTCACATTTCCGATAATATGTGGAAGCTCTGTATGTGGGTTGACAGGCGGGTCAAGCATGCTAGCTAAGTCGCTATAGTAATAAGGCATAAACCTATTCACTGATTTTAGCAAAATCAGTGCTGCTTGGCGTTCAATTGAATTCAGTTCTATCATTACGTTCCCTCTGTTGAAATCAAATTTCAATTGAGATATCAACTGTTCAAATTGAATTATTTGAGGTATCAACCTTTATCTGCTTGAACATCTGCAAAGTATCCCAATTGAGCATTATAGTTCATATAAATTTTGCCAGCAACAAGACGATCGCACCGATCATGTTAAGCACCGTGAGGACTATCTTCATCTAAGGTTGATGTCCTTCCTCATTATAGATCACAGTAAAAATACGAAAAATATCGCCAATTATATTCCACACTTCAGAAAAAAGTGGAGCATCGGCAACATCTTCAGGACTGATGCCATGAATACTGACGCACGTGTTGTCAAAGCTACATTCAGGATTAACAAGGTAATATTGCGAATCAGTTATACTACCGTCATCTATAACTGTTAATCCTACTGCACATATTCGATCGTTTTTTGTATTAGGCGTTTCAACATCGAAAGCAACAATTCTTTCCATCATTGTACCTCCGTGCTTTTTTTACTTAATATTATACCATTATTATGGAACTGTCTACATAATATGGTATGAAGATAATCGAAAAAGGTAAC
>DCTG01000108.1:14251-14459 GCA_002329245.1 Clostridiales bacterium UBA1446 | reverse complement strand
AAGGTCGGAAATGCTTTGGACCGCCTGCTTAAGTACGTCGTCGGCAATTTCAAACGCATTTGACAAGGTGATTTTCTGGTCCGTGGCGTGTTTGAGACGTTCGTTCGGAATAATCACAAGGGAATCCACCTTCGTACGAAGGTCCTCAATTCCGATAATGGCCTGCTCCATCCGGCGGCGGCCCTCAAAAGCAAACGGCTTTGTTACA
>DCTG01000108.1:6311-14233 GCA_002329245.1 Clostridiales bacterium UBA1446 | reverse complement strand
CCGGCGGTAATAAAGACCATATCGGCGTCTTCCAGCGCCTTTGCGATCTGATTGCGGCTCTCTTCGGCAGATTTCCGCCCCACATCAGGGTCCGAACCCGCGCCCTGTCCGTGCGTCAGTTTCTCGCCAATCTGAATCTTATAGGTTGCATTGGAGACTGCCAGGGCCTGCTTGTCCGTATTGATGGCGATAAAATCGACACCTTTCGTGCCCGCTTTCACCATACGGTTCACTACATTGTTCCCGCCGCCGCCAATGCCTAATACTTTTATTGTGACTACCGTATCGGCTCCCATGTCCAGGCCAAACGCCATGTTCGCCCCTCCTACCATATCTTGTTCAGCTTTCGCTGTCATAATCTGTTCTTTCTATTTTATTCTTCTTTCATAAAATGGTCAATAGGTCGGTTTTAAATTCCATAATATTTCACCTCTGCCGCTCCCCTTCACCTCCTTAAACCTAATCTTCCGATTGCTCCGAGCGCTATCGGTTGGGAATAAAATGCGCTTCTTCCCGGGTCAGATCAATCGTTCCCTTTTCATTCGAGGCAAGCATCTTAACAACATGGTCTAAGTATTTCAGCTTGAATGGATAATCGGATTCCAAAGGGATGAGCACGGTAAAGCGCTCCAGATACCAAAGCCGCAAAACGGTCTGCTCCGCCAAATCGATGCTTTGCACATTCCCAAGCATCTCTTTCTCATGCAGCGCCGCAAGGATTTCAAGAAGATATTCCTTCTTCGCTTCCGCACCCGATTCAAACTCCAGCTTTTCCCCGACGGAAGGATGCGCAAGCTCCACACCTAAAACCTGTGGATACCGTGCGGCAAGTGACGCGTCACAGCGTTCCAGAAGCTTTCCGTTTTTGTCAATCAGGAAAAAGTATCCGCCTCCCTGCGCGGCGGCGGCAACGCTGCATTCCGTAACGGAAATCACAAGCGTACCGGGCAGATCCCGCCGGATTACGACTTTATCCACATAGGGGAGGGCGCTAAAAATCCGGTTCGCAACGGCATATTTATTCAGCAGGATCAGGTTGTCCCCGATTTTTATGCCGGAAGCGGACGAGATTTCCTCCGGAGCGTAGCGGCCTACTCCCTCCACTCTGATTTCCGCGGTTTTAAAAAACAACGTCAGACCGGCGATTAAAGCGGCGCAAATCAGTATGATGGAAAGGAATTTATACAGGAAACCGAAGCGCCCGCGAGTCCTCCCGCGACGCTTGATTCTTTTTACCGGCCTTCTTCTCCGTTCCACGGGCGCTTCCTCCTTCCTATGGGGCATTGATGCTGCCGCCGGCCGAAGACAAAAATCGCTTACCGAAAGCGTTTCATTCCGTATCGATTCGAATCATGTTGGCGCCTAGACTCGCCAGTGCCTTATCCAGACAGTAGTATCCGCGGTCTATGTGGCCAAGTCCCGAAATCCTGCTTTCCCCTTCGGCGGCAAGCGCGGCGACCACAAGCGCGGCGCCTCCCCGCAGGTCTGTGGCTTTTACCGGCGCGCCGTGGAGCTCCCGCACACCGCAAACCACGGCCACCCGTCCCTCAACGCGGATATCCGCGCCCATACGCAGCAGTTCCCCCACATGGCGGTATCTGTTTTCAAAGATGTTTTCCACAAAAACCGTGGTTCCCGTCCCGCAGGCCAAAGCCGCCATCAGGGGCGCCTGCGCATCCGTGGGAAAGCCGGGATACGGAGCCGTCCGCACCGGCCGGACCCCGCAGAGAGGCCGGTCGCTGATGATCCGGATGTTCCGTTTTCCGCTACGCACCGTACAGCCCGCCTCGCTGAGGATTGCGGTGACCGTGGACAACTGGCGGTAGTCCACGCCCCGGACGTCCACATCCCCCCCGGCTGCCGCCGCCGCGGCTAAGTACGTTGCCGCCACAATCCGGTCCGGCATCACGGTATACTCGCAGCTGTGAAGCGGGTACCCGCCTTCCACGGTTACCGTAGAGCTGCCCGCGCCCCGCACTTTCGCTCCCATCGCCCGCAAAAAGTTCTGCAAATCCACGATTTCAGGCTCGCGGGCGGCATTGTTTATGACCGTCGTGCCCTGGCAGGAGCATGCGACAAGCATGCTGTTCTCCGTCGCTCCGACGCTTGGAATGGAAAGATTCAGCTCGCAGCCGCGCATGGCATCGGCAAAGCAGTTCAGGCGGCCTCCCCGCTCGCTGATGTTCGCGCCCAAGGCCCGCAACGCGGAAAGATGCAGATCGATGGGGCGCGGCCCAAGCTCGCATCCTCCCGGCATGCTGAGGTCGGCTTGCCCTACCCGCGCTAAGATTGCGCCCAAAAAAATAACGGATGAACGCATCTCCCGCATCAGCTGGTCAGGTACGTCGTGCCTGTACAGGGAACCGGAATCCACGGTCAGAGTTTCTCCGTCCCGGGATACCTTGCAACCAAGATGTTCCAATATCTTGACAGATGCCACTACATCGCTGAGTTCGGGACAATTATGTATGGTACTGACTCCGCCGCTCATGATGCTCGCCGCTAAAATTGGCAGAACGCTGTTTTTCGATCCGTGCGCTACAATGCTCCCGGAGAGCCTGCGTCCCCCGTTCACCAGATATTCGCTCATATATCCTCCCCCGTAGCAAGCTGCCGGCGTTTCCGGCAGCAGAAAAATCCGGGCGTAATCTATTCGCCTCGGGATATTTTATGCCGGGCGCCGGGGGAGGGTGCTTTTCCGCCCCCTTCGGACGCTTGTCCGGAAAGCTTCCTTGAGGGGGCCCGTTGGATACGGGAAAGAGGGGCAATTGCTCTGAAAAGAGTATGAGGAGGGTACGTTCTTATCCTTCTAACGCTTTTCTTTATAAACTTCCATGGCGACCGCGTAAATGCGCTCCGCCGCATCCGGGATCGACATGGCGCTCTGGGCGGACTTCATTCTGTCAAGGCGCATCGCGTCGCCCACAAGCTGCTTTGCCGTCTCATACAGCTGCGCGCCGCTTAGCCCATCCTCCGTCAGCACAACCGCGCCGCCCCGCTTTTCCAGAAGTCGGGCATTGCGTTCCTGATGATTGTTCGTCACGTTCGGAGAGGGCACCAAAATGCAGGGTTTGGCCAAAGCGGTCAGCTCGGCGAGCGTAGAAGCGCCTGCCCGGCAAATCACGAGGTCTGCCGCCGCCATGACGCGCGGCATGTCGAAAATATATTCCAGAAGCCGCAGGGAAGGACGCTTTTCAAGGTCGACCCCCGCTTCGAGGAGCGCTTCGGGCATCCAGCCGTAGCCGCTTCGCCCGGCGGCATGGATGTGGTGAAACAAATCCGATTCGCCGGCAAGGCGAATAAAATCCACCATTTTCCTATTCATGTCCCGCGCGCCGAGACTTCCCCAAAACGAGAGGACCAACGGCCTGTCGTCGGAAAGACCCAAAAGCTCCCTTGCCTCCTGCCGGCGGTAGCGGAAGAATTCTTCCCGCACGGGCGTGCCGGTCACCACCACCCGGTCCGGATGGGGATAGCGCTGCCGGCTCTCCTCGAAGCTTACCATAACCCGGTCGGCGAAACGNNAGCGTTGGACTCATGAATCAGAGTGGGAATGCCGCGCTTCGCCGCACAGCGCACCACGGGATAGCTTGCATATCCTCCGGTACCCATGACAAGGTCCGGCCGGAACTCGTCTACGATTTGATTCGCCTGCCGGTGGGAAACGCACAGCTTCAGAAGGGTTTTTATGTTGAAGCGGAGGCTTTTCAGGTTCCATTTCCGGTAGAAGCCGCTGACCGTCACCGTCCGGATCTCGAATCCCTCGCGGGGCACTAGGCGCGTCTCCATTTCCCCGTCGGCTCCGACGAACAGAACCTTCGACTCGGGGTGCTTCTCCAAAAACTTCCGCGCAACCGCGATTGCCGGGTTGATATGCCCCGCGGTGCCGCCGCAGGCGAAGAGTATCCGCATCTTTCCACCCTCATTCGGAATCCTTGGACTCATTTCTCATTATACCACATTTTACCGCTTTTTCTCCACGTTTGATCCTTTACCCGGATTTCGGCGCGGGAATCTGCCTGGATACGCTGAGCACCATTCCCATTTCCGCAAGCTGGATGAGGAGAGCGGTACCTCCGTAACTGAAAAACGGCAGAGATATCCCGGTGACCGGGAAAAGGTTCGTGACAACACCGATATTCAGAAAAACCTGCACGGCCAGCTGGGTGGTAATGCCGACGATCACAAGGGATCCGAAACGGTCGCGCGCGTGAATCGCGAGCCAGTAGCCCCGAAGAATCAGCAGGGCAAAAAGCAGCAGAACGATGGAGCCCCCGATGAAGCCCAATTCCTCGCAGACGATAGCAAACACGAAATCGTTATGCTCCTCCGGCAGGTAAAGATACTTTTGCCGGCTGCGGCCCAGGCCAAGACCCAACAGCCCCCCGGAGCCGATAGCATACAGGGACTGTATGGTCTGGAAGCCCCTTCCGAGCGGGTCCAGCCACGGATCCTTCCAGATATCGATCCGGGCCTGCATATACTCCGTTTTTGTGATGACAAAATACAGACCGGTTGCGGCGATAAGCCCGCCGCCGACGAACCAGTGCAGCTTCGCTCCTCCGACAAAAAGCAGGGCAGCACCCACAAGGAAAATCAAAATCGTAGCCGACATGTGCGGCTCCAAGTACAATAGGACGGCGATAGCCGCTAATATTGTGACAAAGGGCAGCATTCCCCGTATGGTCGCCGCCTTCTCCCGCATCTTTGAGATCCTTGCGGAGAAATAAAGGATTACCGCCACCTTCATGATCTCGGAGGGCTGAATGGTAAAAAGGCCCATAAAATTGATCCAGCGGGTGGCATGGTTTCTCGTCTCGCCGATTCCCGGCACCAGGACCAGCACCAAACCAACAAAGGATATAACCAGCAGCAGGACGGAGAGCCCCCGGAAGGTCTGGTAGTTGATCTTGGAAATGAGAAACATGACGACCACGCCAGGTCCGGCAAACAAAGCCTGGCGCAGAAAATAATGGGTTGCGTTTCCGGATTCATAATAGGAGGACGCGGAGCTGGCGGAAAGCACCATAACCAGACCAATCCCCAAAAGGAGCATGGTCAGCAGCAGAAACGGCAGATCCATCGGGCCGCGCGCCAGCTGCTCTTCCGGCGTCAGCAGTTCAGTTTCTTTATCCCTTAGCAAAGCAAGCCGCCCTCTCCTTTCCGTCCGCCGTCGCCTTTACAGCGTATATCTGCCCAACATGCCGATGCAGGCGGCTATACAGCCGAGCGCCGAGACAAGCCCGAAAACCAGGCACAGCTTTCTCTCGCTCCAGCCCCCCATCTCGAAATGGTGATGGAGCGGCGCCATGCGAAAAATCCGCTTCCCGTGCGTCGCCTTGAAATAGACCAC
The DNA here is from genome assembly GCA_002329245.1 of Clostridiales bacterium UBA1446. Taxonomy (GTDB): domain Bacteria; phylum Bacillota; class Clostridia; order Oscillospirales; family Oscillospiraceae; genus UBA1446. Next base: position 8,880 of record DCTG01000108.1, on the reverse strand, counting down.
CTGAAGAATATCCGAAAGAGCCTCCGTCAAATAAACGATCCCCGCCGGAAGCAGGATCAGGGGCAGGTCCAAAGCAAAGGCCATACCGACAACGCAGCCGCCTAAAAACAGCGAACCGGTATCGCCCATAAAAACCCGGGCGGGATTAAAGTTATAAAACAGGAAGGCGCAAATTCCGCCCGCCAGCGCGGATGCATAGATACCGAGCGCGAAATTGCCCGCAACAACGGCCGCGACACAAAAAAACAGAGCGACCGGAAGCGTTACGCAGGAAGCCAGACCGTCCGCGCCGTCCGTCAGGTTTACCGCATTCACAAACCCTACGATCAAAAACGCGTCAAAGGCCATGGTAAGCGGCCAGGAAAGCACGATCGAAACGTTCGTAAAGGGCAGGTAGAGGTCCGGCGACAAATAGCCGCCGTAGCGCAGGAGCGCTAAAAACGCCACCGCGACGGCAAGCTGCAGCAGAAATTTCTGCGGCGCGGTAAATCCCCCGTTCTGCTTTTTTCGCACCTTGACGAGATCGTCCGCAATTCCGATTGCGCCGTATACCATGGCGAACCCGAAAATATAGAGATGGCCGTACTCACCGGAAAGGATCTCCCGCCATCCGGCGACGAGAATGGCAATCAGGATTCCAAGGATAAAAATAATCCCGCCCATGGTCGGAGTTCCCTGTTTGCTCATATGCCAGGCAGGTCCGTCCGACTTGATGCTCTGCCCCGCCTTGAGACGGCGCAGCCAGGCGATAACCGGCCTTCCGGCCACGAGAGAGATCAGAAAGGAGAGTCCAAACGCAAACCCAGCGTCCATTGTAAAACCTCCGACAAACCCGGTTTTTCTTTCGTAAGCGCACGAAGCATACTCTACTCTATTTTCCCGGCGCTGTCAAACCATGCCGCAACCTCGGCGCGCTCATCCAAGGCAATGCGTTCCCGACCGATCTCCTGATAGGTTTCGTGTCCTTTTCCGGCCAGGACCACAATGTCGCCAGGCCTCGCTTCTGCCAGCGCGGTACGGATGGCCCGCCTGCGGTCCGGCTCTACCAGGAACGTTGCACGCCCGCCTTTCATCCCTTCCAATATCTCTTCGATAATCGTATTGGGATCTTCCGTACGGGGATTATCCGAGGTCACAATGACAAGATCGCCAAGGTCAGCTGCGATTGCTCCCATCTGCGGCCGTTTGCTTCTGTCCCGGTCACCGCCGCACCCAAACAGGAGTATGACCCTTTCCCTGCTCATCCTCCGAACCGTCATGAGCAGATTTTCCAGCGCGTCCGGCGTGTGGGCGTAGTCGATCAAAACCGTAAAGTCCGCGGGCACGGGGACAAGCTCCATCCGCCCCGGAACTCCCTTGATGCCGCGCATCGCGGCAGCCATCCGCTGCAGCGGCATCCCCAATTCCAGCCCGCAACCGAGCACCGCCAGCGCGTTATAGATGGAAAAACCGCCGGGGATGGGCAGTTCGACCCGGGCTATCTGCCCCACCGTCAGCGCTTCAAATTCGACGCGGTCTGCAAAAAGCCGGATGTTTTTTGCGGTAAGGTCCGCTTCGTCCTTGTTCTCGGAATAGGTTAAAACCGGACAGGGTACGTGCGTGCAATACCACTGCGCCGCGGGATCGTCCAAGTTTATAACCGCGCAGCGGCTCTGCTCAAATAGGCGGCCCTTCGCCTCGCGGTAGCGCTCCATGGTTCCGTGAAAATCAAGATGCTCCGGGGTCAGGTTCGTAAAAATGCCGACCCGGAAAGTAAGGCCGTCCACCCGATGCAGCATAAGCGCGTGGGAGGAGACCTCCATCACCACGTGCGTGCAGCCCTCCGCTTGCATTTCGGCAAGCAGCCGCTGCAGATCAAGCGATTCCGGCGTGGTGCGCGACGCCGGGAGAAGCCGGTCTCCGATCCGGTTTCCGACGGTGCCGATAAGCCCCGCCTTCGCGCCCGGCAGCGATTCGATGAGGCTTTTGAGCATATAGGTTACGCTCGTCTTCCCATTTGTTCCGGTTACCCCGATGAGAGTCATTTTGTCACCCGGATGCCCGTAAAAATTAGCCGCGATTCGCGCCAAGGCTTTCCTGGCCGACGGCACCAAAATCCAGGGGACAGACTCGCTCGGCGGGCGTTCGCAGACCACCGCGGCGGCTCCCTTCCCGAACGCCTCTCCAATGTAGGAGTAGCCGTCGCTTTGATAACCCGGCACGGCCACAAAGAGAATTCCTTTTGCGGCTGCCCTCGAGTCATAGCAGACACCGCTGATATCCGTCGCAAGATCGGCGTTCGATTCCGTGATCTCGACGCCTTCGAGCAGCGCAGCAAGCTTCATACCGTCCCCCCTTCCCCGCTCACGTTCGTCAATCCGTGAGGCTTCTGTCAGAAAACCGGACTTCGATTACGGTTCCCCGTTCCACTTTCTCATCCGCCGCAACTGACTGCCCGCTGGCGACGATGGCGGCATGGGATCCGTTTGCGCCCAACACCTTCATATAGAGTCCTGCGTCGGTTATCTTTTTATTGGCCGCCTCGGGAGAAAGCCCGATCACGTTTGGCACGGCGACGGTATCGGCGGGG
>DCTG01000108.1:0-6305 GCA_002329245.1 Clostridiales bacterium UBA1446 | reverse complement strand
CCTGCGAGCCGCTCGGAATCGTGGCGCCGGCCGCCGGAATCTGACCTGTCACCAGGGGACCGTCTCCGACCACGCGGCTGCCCAGGTCCCGCTTCGCAAGAGCCGATTTCGCTTCTTCGAGGCTGAGATCAATGAGGTTGGGCACCGCGGTATCGGCGGTTTCCAATTCCTCGGAAGTGTATTGCTTATCGAGTCCCAAATAGTCTGAGATTTCCTTGAGCAGCTTGCCCGCCATGGGAGCCGCCATATTTCCGCCGCTTATGTAATAGCCGCCTCTGGTGTAGTTTCCGCCCGGAGAAGCGGCAAGGGGGCTGTCATAGAGCACCAGCGCGATAACCTCCGGGTCGTTCGCCGGAGCAAAGCCCATAAAGGAAACTATCAGGTTTCCGGTATCTTCGTCTCTCTTTTCCGATGTGCCCGTTTTTCCCGCGATCCGGTAGCCGGCCGCATAGGCGTTTTTGCCCGTGCCTCCTCCCGAAACGTTCTGTTCCAATATATCCCGCACCGTCGCGGCCGTCTCCTCGCTGATCACCTGGCGGATCACGTTTACCTCTCGGGACTTCACGGTGTTCCCCTTCGCGTCTACGATCTTATCCACCACATAGGGCTCCAAGAGATAACCGCCGTTCGCCACAGCCGCGCAGGCCGTGATCAGTTGCAAAGGCGTGATTTTCAACGTCTGTCCAAAGGAGCCGACCGCGAGGGACGCAACGCCTTCGGGACCCGTAAAGTATTTTCTATCCCATATAATCCCGCTCGCCTCGCCCTGCAGATCCACGCCCGTCGTACCGAGAAATCCGAAATTCTCAAGGTACTCGTAAAACTTTTTCGCGCCGACGCGCTGCCCGATCGCAATGAAGGCGGGGTTGCAGGAGTTGCACACCGCTTCGGTCAGGTTCTGGCTTCCGTGGCCCGCATGTTTGTGGCAACTGATGTTCCAGCCCGCGACATTGACGGAACCGGAGCAAAAAAAGCGGTCGTTCAGAGTAACCGCCCGTTCTTCCAATGCCATCGCGAGCACCAGCGTCTTGAACGTGGAGCCGGGCTCATAGGTATCGGAAACAGCGCGGTTTCTCCACTGCTCCAGCTGCGCTTTGCCCAACAGCTCCTTATAGGCGTCCCCCTGTAAAGAGGCAAGCTGCTGCCGGATCTCTTCGTCCAGCACAATGCTGTAATTGTTCAAATCATAATTGGGAGAATTGGCCAACCCTAGAATCGCCCCGGTCTTCGGATTCATGGCTATAACCACGCCTCCGTTTTGCACCTCGAACTTCTGGATTCCCTCCTCCAAAATCCGCTCGCAGTAATACTGGATGGTCGTGTCGATGCTCAGATAGAGGTTATCTCCGTCCTTGGCATCGTAATACTGCTCAAATTTATACAGCATCTCGGTTCCGCTGGCCGTTTTTGCCGTCACGACACGGCCCGCCGTTCCCTGCAGCGAGGCGTCATAGAGCGCTTCCGTGCCGTACAATCCGGTGTTGTCGGTCCCCACGAAGCCGATCACATGCGACGCGAGGGCGCTGTAGGGATAATAGCGTTTTGTGGTCGGCTGCAGATAGATCCCGGCGGACAGCTTGTTTTCACTGATAAACTCGCGAACCCGTGTTTCAATGTCGCTTTCAACCTGACGCTTTATGATCTCATACTGGGAGGCGGTATTGCCGGCTTTCTTTATGATCGTGTCGTAGTCGACGCCTAGAATTTCCGACAGGCCGGAGGCGATCAGATGCAAATCCAGCTCCTTATCCGCAATATCGCGGGGAGAGATTACGACGTTCTGGGCGGTCGCGCTGATGGCCATAATGTTTCCGTTTCTGTCGTAGATCGTCCCGCGGGAGGCGTTCACGGTCAGCGAACGGGTCTGCTGCTCCACCGCAAGCTCCTCGAATTTATCATGCTCAACGATTTGTATCTGAAACAGCTTCGCAAAAAGCGGGATAAACGCCAATACGCCGAACATCACCATCAAAAGTATCGTTCTGCCCAAAATGGTCCGGTTAGCCCGGCGGTCCGTTTCCTTTTTCCGCTGCCGTCTTTCCATAAGAACCTCACTCAACAAAGGCGGGAGTAAGAAATCATATTCTCACTCCCCCTCGGCTGCAATCAAATCTTTTTTCTTTATAAATAAATATAAGTTCCAATCAGCGGAAATATTCCACCGCGCGTGAAAAGATATTCCGAAGTTCCGAGAAGACTTCCCGATACCCTTCCTCCGCTCCTTCGGCGCCGTAGACGACCGCATGATCCGGTTCGGCGAGGTCGACGTAATAGATCTGACCCGCTCTTGGCTTTGCCATCGAGCCGTCGGCGCTCATGGCGTTTTCCACGATTGTCAGATCAAAGGCAGCTTCATACTGCGCTAATAGGATCCCCTCTTCCTTCTTCAGCTCGCTCAGTTCGTTGCGAAGATCGACCGTCTGATTGGATATCTCCATGAGCTGCACATAACTAAGCAGAATGACAACGGCGCAGACAAGAACCGCTAAGAATCCGCCTATCGCAAACAGGGAAACGCTCTGCGGCTTGCGTACGCGCGCCTTCTGACGGCTTCGAACGCGCTCGAGTTCCCTCTCCCGGGGAAGGGCAGCCGGTTCCGGCCGGCGAACGCGCTCCGGCAGCTGAACTTCAGCGGCTCCTCCGCCCGCATAAGACAGATCATAGGCCACGTTGCCGTACATAGCCGCGGCAACGCTGAGTTTTGGTTCTCTGGTTATCACAACCGCCATGTCTTGCCCTCCATTTATAACCGCTCCGCAACCCGAAGTTTTGCGCTGCGTGCACGCGGGTTTTCCCGCAATTCGTTTTCACCGGGAACAACAGGTTTCCGGGTAATCAGTCTGACAAGCGGCTTTTTCCCGCAGACGCAGACAGGAAAATCCGGCGGACATTCGCAGCCCTTTGCAAGAATCGCAAGCGCGTTTTTTACAATTCTGTCCTCCAAGGAATGAAAAGAAATCATGGCGAGCCTTCCGCCCGGATTGAGCCGTTTCACCGCCGCCGGAATCAGTTCCGCCACGGCGTTCAGTTCGTCGTTCACCGCGATACGAATCGCCTGGAAGCTCCGTTTGGCCGGATGCTGCTGTTCTCTGCGCGACGCGGCCGGCATGGACGAACGAATCAGATCGCTCAGCTGCGCCGTACTCTCCAGAGGAGACTGCGCGCGGGCTTTCACAATCGCGCGGGCAATGGCCGGGGCATACCGCTCTTCGCCGTATTGATACAGAATCCGTTTAAGCTCCTCTTCCGGCCACTCGTTGACCACCGTGCGCGCGGTTAAGCTTTGCCGGCGGTCCATGCGCATGTCGAGCGGCGCGTCGTGCATATAGGAAAAGCCGCGGCCAAAATCGTCTAACTGAGGGGAAGAAACGCCCAAGTCGAAGAGCATCCCGTCCACCCCGGCAATGTTCCGCTCCGACAGGATTGATTCGATTTCGCGGAAATTGCTCCTGATCAGGATAACCTTGTCCAAATCGTTTTGAAACGCCTCATTTGCCGCAAGCAGTGCTTCCTCGTCCCGGTCGATGCAGATGAGCCTTCCGCCGCCGAGCCGTCTTAAAATCTCGCGCGCGTGCCCGCCTCTGCCCAATGTGCCGTCCACATAGATGCCGCCGGGACGGATGCGCAGCGCTTCTATGCACTCGTCAAGCAGCACGGGACGGTGCCCGAACGTATCGTTTTTCACAGTCCCAGCGTCTCCATCGCGGAAAGGAGATTCTCAGAGGAGAGATCCTCCATTTCGTTCCAGCGCTCCGCGTTCCATATCTCCACCCGGCTGAGCGCGCCGTTGATGACGACGTCTTTTTCCAGCTGCGCGTATTTGCGCAGTTTCTGCGGTATCAGAATCCGTCCCTGGGAATCGAGCTCGCATTTGCTGGCGTTCGCGAAAAAGGTGCGCATTGCGCGGACCTGCGCCGTAGGAAGCTCGGCCACTTTCGCCGTAAACCGATCCCAGCTCTCCTGGGAATAGATGCACAGACAGGCGTCGATACCCATAGTGAGGTAAAAGGTGTATCCGAGCTCTTCCCGGAGTTTGGCAGGAATAAACAGGCGACCTTTCTCATCAATCGAATGCTGATAGGAACCTGTCAGCACGCCCATCTTTCCTCACCTCGCTCCACTTTTATATCTTTTAGCTCTACAAGTCCCCATTTTCCCCCACTAACGTAGCTACAGTATAAAGTGATATCTTAGAAATTGCAAGAGGATTTATACAATTTTTTTCAAAAAAACTCTTCTTTTTTCCCCAAAAAGTCTTTGTTTTTGTAACATAAAACGTATGTTCGATAAACGGCTCGGATTCCCCCTCCGGCTTGCGGACGTCCAGCAAGCGGCTTGGAAGAAGGAAGGGGACCNNTTTTACGACAGGCGGCGCGATTCTATGCATGATTATCCCGTTACGGCTCGAACAGCGTACGGCTCTCCCTGTTTTCTCGTTTCTCAAAATACCGGTTTACGGCATACTTCAGGCAATCCTCTATGATCGGATAGAAGCTGTCGCCGTATTCCCGCGGCGCGGTCTTCATGCCGTCTTTCGCCCATTGGGTAATACTCCCGGACATGGCATGGGCGAACATCCCCGCAATCAGCGCGGCGTCCTTTTCCGCTAAAAAGCGCTCCCCCGCATACGATCTTATTTTTTCAGAACATACATGGAAGGCAACCTGAAAAAGATGCCCGCTGAGGTTGTTTTGTTTTTCCGAGGTCAGCGCGGCGATGTAAAAGCCCTTGTTCTTGTAAAGGTGCTCCGCAAGTTCGTCCATGATTGTGTTGTTGTGATTCACATCTGTGATCTTTGTAAACTCGGAGTCGAAAATCCAGCAGATGAGCGCCTGTTTGTCCTGAAAATGGTAGTAGAACGTTTTTCTGTTCAGCTTGCATGCGTCCACGATATGCTGCACGCTGATCTTATCCAGCGGCATATGCTCGGCCAGTTCTTTGAGCGTATTCGCAATCAGCTGCTTCGTGAGTTCAGGCTTCGACACGATACCACACCTCCGCCGGAACGAAACGCAGGTCGGTGGAAACCATTTCCACACTTGCATTCATCTGTGGAAAAACCGGACAAATCGCCCGATTTGTTGTTTCTAAAATATTTTACTCCGTAGTATATTATTTGTAAAGATGGAGTCCGGACCGGCACATACGCAAGGAAGGCGCAGGCGGATGCCGGGGCGTCCGAACCGACGGTCCCTCAGAAGGAACAAGGAGACTAATCAACCATCGTATTAAGAATTGGGGGTGGGATTTATGGGCACTGTAAAAGAACGCGTAAAAAGCTACGGTCTGAACAAAGCGCTGCGCTACATGGACAGCGACTACGAGAAAAACGTTCCGAAGGCGCTTCGCTGGGTGGAGCGGCTGGACCGGGAGGGTCTTTATCGGCCGGCCTACGATGCCATCCGCACCGTGATGGAAAACAAGGAAAACAACTGGCATATCTTCCTGAAAAACATTTATGCCGATCTGGATCCGGAATCCAGGCGGATGCTGCTTTCCAATTTTATCGTCAACGCCTCCATCCTGAACAACGAAAGACGTCGGAAAGTCGAGAAAAGGGAAAACTGCAACGTCCCCTGGGCTATCCTGATGGATCCAACCTCGGCTTGCAACCTCAAATGCACCGGATGCTGGGCGGCGGAATATGGCAATCAGCTTTCCCTGCCTCTTGACACGCTCGACCGGATTATCCGTGAGGGAAAAGCGATCGGCACGTATTTCTACATTTATTCAGGCGGGGAGCCTCTCATACGCCGGCAGGATATTATTACGCTCTGCGAGAAACACAGGGATTGCGTCTTTCTTGCCTTTACGAACGGTACGCTGATCGACGACGCTTTCGCCGACGAAATGAAGCGGGTGCATAACTTCATCCCCGCCATCAGCATCGAGGGATTTGAGGAGGCAAACGACAGCCGTCGCGGCGCCGGCACCTACCGGCGCGTCATCGCAGCCATGGAACGCCTGAGAACGCGCGGCCTTCCCTTCGGCATCTCGACCTGCTATACCTCCAAAAATACGGAAGAGGTAGGCAGCGACGCCTTTATAGACGCAATGATCGCCCAGGGCGCGAAATTTTGCTGGTATTTCACATATATCCCGGTGGGCTGCGGCGCGCCGACCGATTTGATCGCCAGCGACAGGCAGAGGGAATTCATGTACCGGCAGGTGCGCCGGTTCCGCTCGGAAAAGCCAATGTTCATCTTGGACTTTTGGAACGACGGAGAGTTTGTGGGAGGCTGCATCGCCGGAGGGCGCCAGTACCTGCACATCAACGCCGGCGGCGACGTAGAGCCCTGCGCCTT
>DCTG01000048.1 GCA_002329245.1 Clostridiales bacterium UBA1446 | reverse complement strand
AGGATATAGACTACGGTCTGCATGTATCCAAGGCCGAGAGGAACCAACAAGAAGCTGTTGACCAGATAGGTCATGGCCGAAGAGAGACCCATGACGAAGGTAACCGCAAGCCCCATGCCGGCGGCGGTATCCATTTTTTTCGATACGCCAATAAAAGGACAGATGCCGAGAAAACGGACCAAGATGAAGTTTTCCGTCAGGATCGCGCCCAAGGAAATGGCTACCAATTGGGTAAGGCTCATACCGCGCGCCTCCTTTTCCGGGCCAACAGCCACTGCGTGAGGGCAATGACAAAACCGAGGGTAAGAAAGCCTCCCGGGGGCAGGCCGAACATGGTGATTGGGTGGAACCAACCGCCCAACACCGGAACATCCCATAGCGTGCCGCGTCCCAACAGTTCCCGGATGAAAGAAATAATCACAAGCGCGAGGGTGAAGCCGAGCCCCATGGAAAGACCGTCCAATGTGGACTCCGGCGGGCGATTGCGGGAGGCGAACGCTTCCGCGCGGGCCAAAATGATGCAGTTGACCACGATAAGCGGGATAAAGATGCCTAAAGACTTGGAGAGATCAGGCAGGTATGCCTGGAGCAGCAGGTCCACTAAGGTGACGAAGCCTGCTATGATGACAACGTACGCGACGATTCGAACCTTGTCGGGAATATAATGCCGAAGCAGTGAAATTACCAAATTGGAACAAATCAGCACCGCGGTGGTGGAAAGCCCCATCCCGACTCCGTTTTTCAGGGAAGTGGTTACGGCGAGCGTAGAGCACATGCCTAAAAGCAGTACCAATGTCGGATTCTGATACAGAAGGCCGTTTTTTACAATCGCTATGTATTTGTTCTTATTCATAGGCGGCCTCCTGTTCGCTGTGCGAAGAAACCAAGGCAAGGGCGGCGTTGACTCCGTTTGTAAGCGCCGCGGAAGTTATGGTTGCCCCTGTGATTGCCTCCACGGAATTTGCGCCGGCATTGAGCTTCACGGTCCCGCTTTTTCCGACAAACTGGTTTAGGAAATCTGGGGCTTCCGCCCGGGAACCGAGGCCAGGAGTTTCGGAATGGCTTACAATATGCACGCCCGTCACGCTTCCGTTCAGGTCAACGCCTACAATCAGGTCGATCGCTCCGCCGAATCCGACCGGCTCGACCTTTACGCAATAGCCGACCATGGCGCTGTCGGCATAGGCGGCCAAAAGGCCTGTGATCTGAATATCGTCCGTTTGGTACTCCAGCTCGCTGAATTCCTTCGCATCAGGGAAAACGATCGCGAGGGCCTTGCTTGTTTNNCCGGATTGTTTCAATGCGCGCTGCGGTGAGCGAGTGTACTTCGCTCAGCAGAAGAGAGACCACCAAAGTGATGAGGAACAGCGCCATCGTGGGACGGAACAGATGATGCCGGAAGATCTTTCTCAGATCGGGATGGAACAGCCGATGTTTGAAGATGTTTCTCGTGTCGGGAGGGGATGGACGACGCCGGGCGCTCTTTTTCTGTTTGGGAGGATGCCGGAAGATCTTTTTCAGAAGGGGAGGAAGCTCCAAGCGAAGCATTTTCCGTTTTCGAACTTTCATTTCCCAGCCTCCTTTCGGAAGAAGCGAAAGCCCGGAGACCCGAAACGGCGGGGGTTTGAAAACCGGTCTATCAGCCAGACAAAAGCGTTCATAATGAGAATGGCAAAACTGACCCCTTCGGGATAGGCGCCGAAATAACGGATGAAAACGGTAATCAGACCGCAGCCAACGCCGTAGATCCACTGACCGCGCGGCGTTGCGGGAGAAGTCGTGTAGTCCGTCGCCATAAAAATGGCGCCTAAGAACAGGCCGCCGGAAAGCAGCTCATACATCATCCAGGTGAAAGGATCGTTCCCGCGGGGGAACAGGAAGGTTAATACGGCCACCGTCCCCATAAACGCGACGGGAATGCGCGCCGTTATCACGCGCCGGGCGAGCAGGAACAGACCGCCCAACAGGAGCATGCAGGCTGAGACCTCGCCAAGACAGCCGGCCACCTGGCCGATGAAGAGCTGGTAAAGGGCCGTGTCATACGGAATGCTGCCCAAATGCAGCGTGGCAAGAGGCGTTGCGGAAGTAACGGCGTCCGTCGTGTTCCAGAGAGGGGTGGAGCTCATCGGAGGGGCCCATTTGTTCAGCAGCGTCGGGAAGGAGAAGAGGAAAACCCGGGCCGCTAACGCAGGGTTCATAAAGTTTTTCCCAATGCCGCCATAAAGCTGCTTTACCACAACAATGGCGAAAAAGTCGCCGATCAGAAGCACCCAGTACGGGGTGGTTACCGGAAGGCAGAAGGCGAGCAGCAGGCCTGTTACGGCGGCGGACAGGTCGCCGACCGTCACGGGCTTTTTCATAAGCTTTTCATAAAGCGCTTCAAACGCCTCGCATGCGGCGACGGATACCAGACAGAGCAGAAGTGACCGGAGTCCGAAAAAGTAGACGGAAAAGATCAGAGCGGGCAATAGGGAAATCAGCACGTCCAACATTATCGTGCGGGTGTTTTCCCGCACGCGCACATGGGGAGAGGAGGACACGGTTAACAGATATTCCGGTTTTGACACTATGCTCCACTCCTTTGCTGGCGTTTTTTCTCCTCGGCCAGGCGCCGCTTTGCGGTTCTGAAATTATGAACCAGCGGCTGGCGCGACGGGCAGACGTAGGTGCATGCGCCGCACTCGATACAGTCGCTTAAATTGTAAGCTTCCAGCTGGTCGAAGCGGTTTCGGTCCGCGAAGAGATTGAGATACAGGGGCATCAGATGCATGGGGCAGACGCTGATGCACTTGCCGCACCGGATGCAGCTTTTTGTCTCCTCAATCCTGCACTCTTTTTCGCTCATGGCGATGAGCGCGTTGGTGCCCTTGATGACGGGTACGCTGAGGTCATATTGGGCGACGCCCATCATGGGGCCGCCCATGATGATTTTTTTGGGAAGAGAGGAAAATCCTCCCGCGTTTTCGAAGAGGTCCCGGATTGGGGTTCCGATTCGTACGCGGAGATTTTTCGGACGCCTGACCGCGCTTCCGGTTACCGTGACGATCCGGCGGATCAGAGGCATGCCCTGATAGACCGCGCGGAAAATTGCCGCGGTGGTATCCACGTTGAAGACGGCGCAGCCAACGTCGGCGGGCAGTTTTCCGGGCGGGACCTGACGGCCGGTAATGGTTTGGATTAACTGTTTTTCCGCGCCTTGCGGATATCGGGTGCGAAGTTCCCGGACCATTACCCTGCTTTTGCATCCTTCGGAGAGGATGTCCGTAATTCCTTCAACCGCGGGATGCTTGTTGGATTCTATGGCCAAATAGGCATGCTCCAGGCCGAAAATCCGAAGCAGAATATCAATACCGTCCAATATCTCATACGGGCGCTCCAGGAGCATCCGGTAGTCGGACGTAATGTACGGTTCGCACTCGCATCCGTTGATAATGAGCGTATCCACCTTGCCGAGGCCGGACGAGATCTTGACGTGACTGGGGAATGCGGCGCCGCCCATGCCGACGATACCGGCCTCGCGGACGATTTCCTGAAGCTCCGGCCCGGTAAGCTGGTCCACTTGCTTGCGCGGCCCGATTTCCGCGGTCGGTGTGTCCTGAAAATCGTTTTCAATCACAACGGAAAGGACAAGGTTGCCATTCGGATGCGGGCGCGGTTCAATTGCAGTTACGGTGCCGGAGACGGTCGCATGAACCGGAGCGGAAACCGGTCCNNCGGTCCGGCCGCCTCGCCTATTTTCTGCCCGAGCAGGACGTGCTCGCCAACCACCACCAGCGGCTTGCAGGGCGCTCCGATGTGCATGGACATGGGCAGAATCACCTGTGGGGGCGGCGTCAGGTTGCGGATGGGTTTGTTTTGTGTCGCGGCTTTTGAGCCCAAGGGATGGATGCCGCCGAAAAATGAATGAAACATGAAGCGCACCTCGCAAATTTGGGCGAATATTGTGAAATAATTCACGATTATGTGGCCTTAATTGCAATAATTGAAATTTAAATATTCAAAACTGCTCTCATCATACCGCACGCAATTCCGGTTGTCTATAGCGCAAGCGAAAAATAGGCATAACGGACAAGAAAACCGCGCGGACGGTTCTTAATTTCTATTTTCCGTGCACTTTTTTCGCCTCTACATTGACAAAAGATTGACAAAACAATACCGTGACGATATGATAACTTTCAATACGGATCCCCAAACCGCCGCGGCCTTTGGAATAAGGCGGGCCGATTCGCGGATTTCCGCGCCTGCCGCGGATTATTCATCAAAGTAAGAAGTACGTTAACGATATCATAGCCTCTGGCTATGATATCGTGCCATGCGGCCCCTTTGACGCCACGGTATAATAAAATAATAAATATCCGCGAATACGCGGATCGAATATGCGGATATATTGCCTGCGGCGCGCCCCCGGAGGGGGCGCATGCACGATATAATATCCGCTTGCGGATTTTATATCACATTATATCATATTCTCTGATTTTGGAAAGGAGGAATGGCTATGCGAATGACCGCCGCACAAATTATTGTGGAATGCCTGCTCGAACAGGGGGTTGATACCGTATTCGGGATTCCGGGCGCCACCGTATTGAATGTATACGATGTGTTGTACGACTACGGCAATCGTATCCGGCATATCCTGACCGCGCACGAACAGGGCGCCGCGCATGCGGCTGACGGATACGCGCGCAGTACGGGACGCGTGGGCGTTTGCATAGCTACCTCCGGTCCGGGCGCGACGAATCTTACGACGGGGATTGCGACGGCCTACATGGACTCTTCTCCCGTTGTTTTCCTTACCTGCAACGTGGCGGAAAACATGATCGGGAAGGACGCGTTTCAGGAAGTGGACATTACCGGAATCTCCATGCCCATTACGAAATGCAATTATCTGGTCAAAAATCCGGACCGCATCGCGGACGTGATGCGCGAAGCGTTCGCAATCGCCGCGGCGGGTCGGCCCGGTCCCGTGCTCATTGATATTGCCCGGAATGTCACCACCATGGAGGCGGAGTACACCCCGAAGGAGAAAAGGGAGCATTTCGCGCAGGGACACCTGCGCTCCCTGATCCGCCTGCAGTCCCAGGGACTGGAAGCGCCGGCCCCGAACGAGCGGGACATTTCCCGGCTGTTTGAGCTGATCGAACAGTCCGAGCGGCCGATGATCTTAGCCGGCGGGGGCGTTGTCCGCGCCGGCGCGTCGGAGGAGCTTCGCTCTTTTGCCCGCCGGCTGGACGCTCCGGTGGCGTGCACCCTGATGGGGCTGGGGGCTTTCCCCGGCGGCGATCCGCTATATACCGGGATGATCGGCATGCACGGCAGCCGGGTTTCCAACCTCGCCGCTCAGTCCTGCGACCTTCTAATTGCGGTGGGATGCCGTTTTTCCGACCGGGTGACCGGCCCGGCCAAAGAATTCTGCAGCAAGGCTAAAATCGTGCATTTGGATATCGACCGGGCGGAAGTGGACAAGAATATCTGCACGCATCATCATATCATCGGGGATATCCGCGACCTTCTGACGCTTCTCAATCGGGACCTGCCGCAGTATTCCCGCGCCGCCTGGAAGAAGCAGGTCATGAGCAATCAAAAAACGGATCCGCCCGCCGACGCTTCGGGACTCACGCCCCGGCAGGTTGTTGAAACGGTTCAGGAAATAGCCGGCCAGGCGATTCTTACAACGGACGTCGGTCAGCATCAGATGTGGACGGCTCAGTATTTCCGGTATACCCGGCCGCGCCAGCTCATTACGAGCGGGGGCTTTGGAACCATGGGGTTCGGATTGGGCGCGGCGGTCGGCGCGGCGCTCGGAAATCCGGACCGAAAGGTGGTTCACATGACGGGAGACGGCTCTTTCCGGATGAACGCAGGGGAATTGTCCACTGTCCGGCGATACGGTCTTCCCGTGATCACGGTGGTCTTCAACAACCGGGCGCTCGGCATGGTTCGCCAGTGGCAGACTCTCATGTACCGCAAACGCTATTCCGAGACTGATTTGGGTCCGTGGCCGGATTTCGTCAAGCTGGCGGATGCCTATGATATTCAAGGCTGGCGCGTCGAAACAAAAGCGGAGTTTGAAGCCGCGTTTTCCGCCGCGGTTGCGAGCGGAAAGGCCGCTTTAATCGATTGCAGGATCAACTCGGACGAATTGGTCCGCCCCATGGCGATGGGTTCAAGCATTTCGGATTTTTTACTCGATTGAACGGATTGAAAGGAGAAGAGTTCGGTGCAGGAATTACAAACGCTGTCCGTCCTGACGGAAAACGCGGCCGGTGTCCTGTCCCAGGTGTCGCGCCTTTTTTCGCGAAAGGGATACAACATCGACAGCCTCACCGTCGGAGAAACTGACAATACCGAGATCTCCCGTTTTACCATCATGGTGCGCGGAGACGAACAGATGATTACACAGATCGCGAACCAGCTTCGCAAGCTGCTTCCCGTACTCTCGGTGCAGCGCCTGCTTCCGGGCAGCGCAATCCATCGGGAACTCGTGCTGTTTAAGGTCAAGGCCGAAACGCGCGAGACACGGGATGAAATCATCCAAATCGCCAATATTTTTCGTGCCAGCGTGATTGACGTGACCCGCGGCTCTCTTACGATCGAGCTGACCGGTGATTCCAGCAAGTCCGCGGCTATGCAAAAACTCTATGAGGAATTCGGGATTTTGGAGATGGTACGGACGGGATGCGTGGCTTTGGAGCGGGGCACGGGGACAATTTATACCGCGAGCAAACAGAAAGAGGAATTCGAGCTTGGAAAAGCGCTGTAAAAAGACGCGGCCGAGGGTTTTGCATGCCGGCGGCGCGGCGTAATCTCCGGTTCTTTAGCGGGGCAGGCATTGGCCTGCCCTCTAATCATTCGGGTTGTTCTTTTTATTCTTCGGCTTTTTATTCGCGATTTTTTAACATTTCTTCTCTTGACAAGTATGGGCAACGGTGGTAAATTAGGATTAGCACTCGAGGTAAGAGAGTGCTAATGGCTTGGGCGGCGAGGTGATTCTGTTGGACCTTTCTGAACGCAAACGCAAAATTCTGCGTGCCGTTATTGACAATTATATAGAGACTGCGGAACCGGTAGGTTCGAAAACCATTGCGGAAACCGCCGGCCTGGACATCTCGCCGGCGACCATCCGAAACGAGATGTCCGACTTGGAGCAATTGGGATTTTTGGAACAACCCCATACCTCGGCGGGGCGCATCCCGTCTCCGCGCGGGTATCGGCTTTATGTGAACGAGCTGATGGAAAGCCATAAACTCACCATAGAGGAGACCCGGACTATCAATAACGCCCTGCGCCTGAAAATGCAGGAACTGGATCGGATTATCTCGAGAGCAGGCCAGATGATTTCGCAGCTCACGGGGTATCCTTCCTTTTCCCGCAGCGCGGGGATTAAGCGGGCTGAGATCCGGCACTTTAACTTGCTCGTTGTAGAGCAAACGGTGTATATTATTGTTGTGATGACGAACCACAGCGTCATAAAAAACAGGCTCCTGCATTATCCCGTGGGAGCCAGCGACGAGCAGGTACAGCTCATCAATGCCATATTGAACAGCCGGTTTG
>DCTG01000014.1 GCA_002329245.1 Clostridiales bacterium UBA1446 | reverse complement strand
AATCGGCAGCCGTATCGCTGTGGAGGACTGCGAAACGGGAGACAGAGAAGAATTCCAGATCGTCGGTTCGCAGGAAGCAGACCCCATGAACGGAAGAATTTCAGAGGAATCTCCCTTCGGGAGAGCGCTCCTCGGCAAAAAAAGCGGCGAGGAGGTGCTCGTGGACGCCCCCGCGGGTATGCTGCATTATAGGGTGGTCGAAATTCAAAAATAACATACTTCGCTGCGGTTCGAACCGCAGTTTCATTTTTCACGGATTTACCGGGGAAGGATAAGCCATGAGCAAAGAGACACGAAACGAACAGGAACTCGGAGAGGAGCAGCTTTCGGAAATTTTACAGATACGCCGGGATAAGCTGGCGGAGCTGCAGAAGGAAGGGCTTGACCCATATCTGGAAACCCGCTTTGTAAGCACCAGCACAAGCGAGGAAATCAAATCCGAGTTTGAAACGATGGAAGGGCGGGAGGTATCCGTCGCAGGACGCCTTATGAGCAAGCGGGGCATGGGAAAGGTCTCGTTCTGCGACCTGCAGGATCATAAGGGCCGCATCCAGCTCTATGTCAGAGTCGACGAGCTGGGCGAGGAGCCCTTTTCCCGTTTCAAGAAATACGACATCGGAGACATCGTCGGGGTAAACGGAACCGTCTTTCGCACCCAGCGGGGAGAAATTTCCATCCGGGCAGAAAAAGTCACCCTGCTATCCAAGTCCCTGCGCCCCCTGCCTGAAAAATTTCACGGCCTTACAAACCAGGAGCTTCGCTACCGGCAGCGTTACGTCGATCTGATCGTCAATCCGGAAACGCGGCGCATCTTCGAGGTTCGCAGCAGGTTTATCCGGGAAGTGCGAAATTTCCTAGATACGCGCGGCTATATGGAAGTGGAAACTCCGGTGCTGAACACCATATCGGGCGGCGCCACGGCGCGTCCCTTTGTGACCCACCACGCCACGCTTGACATCGACATGTTCATGCGCATCGCGACCGAGCTTCACCTCAAGCGCCTCATCGTCGGCGGCATCGACCGCGTCTATGAGATCGGACGAATCTTTCGCAACGAGGGAATGGATACGAAGCACAATCCGGAATTCACCTCGGTGGAGCTTTACGAGGCATACTCGGACTACAACGACGTCATGAATTTAATCGAACAGCTTCTGTCCGGCGCAACGCAAAACATTTTAGGCACTACGAAGCTTCGCTGGTTAGGAGAGGAAGTGGACCTCGCTCCCCCCTGGCCGAGGCTTACGATGGCCGAAGCGGTAAAACAGTATACGGGGATTGACTTTATGGCGATCCGCAGCGACGACGAAGCCATAAAGGCCGCCCGTTCCGTCGGCATAAAGCCGGAGCCCGGGAAAAACGACACCTGGGGCGGCCTGCTCTTCGAATGCTTCGACACCTTGGTGGAGGACAAGCTGGTACAGCCCACCTTTATCACGATGCATCCCGTTGAAGTGTCGCCCCTTGCCAAACGCAGCGCGCAGGATCCGCGCCTCACCGAACGGTTTGAACTTTTTATCTGCGGGAACGAGATTTGCAACGGCTTTTCGGAGTTAAACGATCCGATCGACCAGAGGGAGCGTTTTGTCCGGCAGGTCGCCCTTCGATTGGCGGGCGACGATGAAGCCGGTATGATGGACGAGGACTTCCTGAACGCGCTTGAATACGGCATGCCGCCTACCGGAGGGGTAGGCATCGGAATTGACCGGTGCGTTATGATGCTGACCGACAGCTCCTCCATCCGGGATGTTATTCTCTTCCCGACCATGAAGCCGTTGGATTGAATGGAAAAGGACTGCCCCAAGGCCCAGGGCCTCAAGGCAGCCCTTTGCCGTTTCAGGCTTCAAACACATCCAAGTCAGGTGAAACTATGCTAAAGTCCTCTCCAATCCCCGCGCCGCAGCGCATCACCAGCGCACAAAACCCGCTCATACGGCACATGAAAAAACTCGCCGAACAGAAATCCTACCGCCGGGAGCAAAGGGAATTTCTCTGCGACGGGTATAAGCTCCTTGCGGAAGCGCTGTCCTCGGACGCCGAAATTTCAGCCCTGCTCTTTGCAGACGGCGCATCGCTTCCTCCTCTTCCGGACGAGGTTCGCCGCGTGTCGGTTCCCGCGGGGCTTCTGTCCGCCATCTCGCCGTCCGAGACTCCCCAGGGCGTACTTTTTTCCTGCCGGATGCCGGAACCCACTCCGCCGTCCGGCACGCTGAAACCCGGACGTTATCTTGTACTCGACGGGGTGCAGGACCCGGGAAACGTTGGAACCATCCTGCGCACGGCGGACGCATTCCACGCCGACGGCATCTTTTTGCTGCCGGGATGCGCCGATCCCTATAATCCCAAAACCATCCGCGCCACCATGGGTTCCGTCTTCCGCCAGCCCTTCCGGGAACTCAGCCCGGAAGAAATCAAGGAAATTTTGGACGCCTCCGGCATCCCCCTTCTCGCCGCAATGCCCGGCGGGGACGCCTTGGATATCCGGGACGCTCCCCTGCGCAGCGCCGCCGTCCTCATCGGAAGCGAGGGCAGGGGCATCAGCCCGAAAATGCTCTCGTATGCGGCGGGAAAGGTCAGCATCCCGATGCCGGGACGCAGCGAATCGCTCAATGCCGCGGTTGCGGCCGCGCTCATACTCTGGGAAATGATACGGTAAGATGTCGGGCATTCCTTTCGTTTATAGCGGGAGGCGGTTATATGGCATCCCTGAAATACTGGCTCTGGCTGGCCACGCGGCGCAATTTCGCCGGAGCCGCCCAGCGCAAGATCTTGGAGTACTTCGGAACGCCCGAGGACGCTTTTTACGCGGATCTTCGGGAATATGAGCTGGCCGGGCTCAGTCCCGCGGAGCGCGCCGCCTTGGAGGACCGTGACCTTACCCGGCCGGAACAGATTTTGGAGGCCTGCGAGCGGCTCCGCATCCGGATCATTACGCTCCGGGACGCGGAATATCCCAACCGCCTGAAGCACATTTACAACCCTCCTTCCCTGCTCTATGTAAAGGGACGGTTTCCCGACTTTGACGAGGAGGTCGCCGTCGCCGTCGTGGGCAGCCGCGGCTGCTCCGCTTACGGGCAGCTTTGCGCGCAGCGCCTGTCCTACCAGATTGCAAGCTGCGGCGCCCTTGTTCTCTCCGGACTTGCCCGCGGAATCGATACCGCAGCCATCACCGGCGCGCTGAAAGCGGGAGGACAGGTTGCCGCCGTCTTGGGCGGCGGAATCGACGTGGTATATCCGCGCGAAAACCGATTTCTCTTTGAGGACGTTGCGGCGGCGGGCGCGCTTATCAGCGAATACCCTCCGGGCACCGAGCCCCGCAGCGCGCATTTTCCCGTGCGCAACCGGATCATAAGCGGCCTTTCGTCAGGCGTGCTGGTGATAGAGGCGGCTCGGCGCAGCGGCGCCCTGATTACGGCCGACCACGCGCTGGAACAGGGCCGGGATGTCTTTGCCGTTCCGGGCAACATCGACGCTCCGCTTTCCGCCGGAACGAACGCTTTGATCCGCGACGGGGCTGCCGCGCTCGTCACCGACGGGTGGGACGTTCTGCGTGAATACGCCGCACTTTATCCTCATAAAATAGCATATTCAAAGGCCGGACAGGTGTTGCCGGCCCCCGCGCTTTCCTCCCCGCAGGGCACTCCTTCCCCCGCCGCCGCCCTGAACGATAAGCAGGAGAACCGAGAAAAAGAGGTTGACAAGACAACCGGCAAAGCTTATATTGACCTTCAAGAACAAGGCGCCTCTTTTACGGACGACGAACGGAAGATCCTTTTCCACCTTGATCGGCGTTTGCTCCACGTGGACAATCTGATCGATTCCGCGCAGATTCCCGCCCGCCGGGTGCTCTCCGCGCTGACGATTCTTGAGATGCGGGGCTTCGTGCGCCAGCACGAAGGAAAACGGTTCGAGTCCCTTGTAAAGCTGAGAGGGGCCGACGACAGCGGCGAGGATATGCCCGGCTGAATTATCTCACCTTGAAAATAAGAGACGAAACCGATCAGCGCTCCGCGCCCTTCCGGTTTTGTTTATGGAGGATCTATGGCGAAAAAAAATCTGGTCATTGTGGAATCACCGGCAAAAGCCAAGACCATTGGAAAATATTTAGGAAACAGCTTTCAGGTCAAAGCGTCGATGGGCCATGTCCGCGATCTGCCGAAAAGCAAATTAGGCGTGGACTTAGAGCACGGATTTGAGCCGGACTATCAGCCGATCAAGGGGAAGGAAGCGGTTATCAACGAACTGCGCGACGCCGCGAAGCACAGCGAACGCGTCTATTTGGCAACCGACCCCGACCGCGAAGGAGAGGCAATCTCCTGGCACCTGAAAGAGCTGCTCGATCTCCCGGAGGAAAAGGCACTTCGCGTCACATTCCAGGAAATCACCAGGAAAGTGGTAACCGAAAGCATCGAAGCGCCCCGACATATTGATCAGAACTTGGTGGACGCGCAGCAGGCGCGCAGAATCCTTGACCGGATCGTGGGCTATCGCCTCTCTCCCCTTCTCTGGCGTAAAATCCGCCAGGGGCTTTCCGCCGGACGGGTACAATCGGTGGCGGCCCGTCTCGTTGTGGAGCGGGAGGAAGAAATCAGAGCTTTCCAGCCGAAAGAATACTGGCAGCTGCAGGCGCTGTTGGACCGCATCGCGCCGAATGCCGGCTCCTTTACGGCGCAGTTTCACGGCACCGAGAAGAAAAAAATGGAGTTGGGCAGCGAAGCGGAGACGCAAGCGGTAATGAACGCTGTAAAAAACAGCCCCTTCTCGGTGAAAAGCATCGTCAAAAAGGAAAAGGAACGGACCCCGGCGCCTCCGTTCATCACCTCTACCCTTCAGCAGGAGGCATCCCGAAAGCTCGGCATGCCGCCCCGTCTTACGATGTCGGTGGCGCAGCAGCTTTACGAGGGCGTGGATATTACCGGGGAAGGCACCGTCGGTCTTATTACCTACATGCGCACCGACTCTCTCCGCCTCTCGGAAGAGGCGCTCACAAGCGCCAAGGAGTTTATCGTCAAGCAGTACGGCGAGCGGTATTATCCCGGAAAACCGCGCCGATTCAAAACAAAATCGAACGCGCAGGACGCGCACGAGGCCATCCGGCCAAGCAATGTCTTTTTGGTTCCGGAAGAGATCAAAAAAGACCTCACGAAAGAACAGTTTAAGCTTTACAAGCTCATATGGGGCCGTTTCGTAGCCAGCCAGATGGCCGCCGCCGTCTATGACAACATCAGCATCGACGTAATCTCCGGGGGATATGTATTTCGCGCCAACAACGCAACGCTTAAGTTTGCCGGCTTCATAGCGGTATATGAGGAAAGCCGCGACGACGACCAGGAAGAGCGGCAGTCCCCCCTGCCCGACCTGCGCGAAGGAGAATCTCTTTCCCTCGCCGAATTAAAGCACGAGCAGAAATTTACGCAGCCGCCCGCCCGGTATACGGAAGCCACGCTGATACGCGCCCTGGAAGAGCGCGGGATCGGCCGCCCGTCCACCTACGCGCCCATCGTGTCGACCATTTTAGACCGCGAATACGTGGTGAAAGAAGGAAAATCCCTGCGCCCAACTCCCTTGGGGGAAGTTGTGAACGGCCTGATGAAGGATAAATTTTCACAGATCGTGGATCCGGATTTTACCGCCCGATTGGAAGAAAAACTTGACGATGTGGAATCCGGAAGCGAAGCATGGAAATCTCTGCTCGCAGACTTCTATAAAGACTTTTCCAGCGCCTTGGAGCAGGCGGAGCGCGACCTGAACGGGGAACGGATTAAGGTGCCGGACGAGGTCAGCAACGAAATCTGCGATGTCTGCGGACGGCGGATGGTGTTCAAAAGCGGCCGTTTTGGGCGGTTTTTGGCCTGTCCGGGTTTCCCCGAATGCACCTTTACCAAGCCCATCGTAGTGGAAATGCCGGGGAAGTGCCCCCGGTGCGGCGGCCGGATTCTGAAAAAGACCTCCAAACGCGGCTTTGCCTATTATGCCTGTGAAAAGGGCGCGGACTGCGGGTTCATGACCTGGGACGTCCCGGTTGAGGAAACCTGCCCCTCCTGCGGTAAAACCATGTTCAAGCTCTCTGGGCGGGGCTCCAAACGTCCCTTCTGCATCAACGAAGCCTGCGACCGATTTGTACCCGAGGAGAAACGGGGCTATAAGAAAAAAACAGCTTCCGGCGAGCCGAGCGGACAGGCTGAAGAAGCATCTCGGAAAGAGGACGGGAAAAAAGCCGCCTCTTCAAAAAAAGCCGGAACTAAGAAAACAGCGGCAAAATCCTCTTCCGCTTCGAAATCCGGAGCAAAGAAAACGGCTTCGACGAGCGCTTCCGGAAAGAAAACCGCGGCAAAGCGGAGTTCCAGCAAGACAAGCGCCTTGGAAAAAGGCACACAGACACCAAAGGCTGAATAAGCCCTTTCATTGAGGAACAAAATTACATGGAAGAACACATTACTGTCATCGGAGCGGGTCTTGCCGGGTGCGAGGCCGCCTGGCAGCTTGCGCAGCGGGGCATTCCCGTTCTGCTGCGGGAAATGAAGCCGGAGCGCCGCACGCCGGCGCACCGGAGCGACGGCTATGCCGAGCTGGTCTGTTCCAATTCCTTTCGGGGCGACCGTCCGGAGAACGCGGTCGGCCTTTTAAAGGAAGAACTCCGTCGGCTTGGTTCCCTGATTCTGTCCTGCGCCAACAGGACCCGCGTGGACGCCGGCGGCGCGCTTGCCGTGGACCGGGAAGCCTTTTCCGAGCTGGTGACGGAAAAAATCCGCTCCCATCCGAATATTACGGTCGTTCCCGGCGAGGTCACCCAGCTTCCCCCCGAAGGAAACGTCGTCGTCGCCACCGGACCGCTGACCTCCGATCCCCTTGCCCAGGCGATTCAAACCCATTTGGGCGGACATGGTTACCTGTATTTTTACGATGCGGCGGCGCCGCTTGTCACATTTGAAAGCATCGATCTTGACCATGCCTATTTCGCCTCCCGCTACGGACGGGGGACGCCGGACTACATCAATTGTCCGCTCAACGAGGCGGAATACCGTGCGTTCCGGCAGGCGCTTGCCGGCGCCGAGCAGGCGCAAGTGCACGGATTTGAGGACAGCGAGGTCTTTGAGGGCTGCATGCCGATTGAGGTGATGGCAAGGCGGGGCGAGGATACGATGCGCTTTGGACCGTTAAAACCGGTCGGGCTTCCCGACCCCCGGACGGGGCAGCTTCCGTATGCGGTTGTCCAGCTGCGGCGGGACAATGCGCAGGGCAGCATTTACAATTTGGTCGGCTTTCAGACCCATCTTCGCTTTCCCGAACAGAAGCGGGTATTTTCTATGATCCCGGCGCTTCGGGAGGCTGAATTTGTCCGTTTCGGCGTGATGCACCGGAACACCTATCTTGATTCTCCCCGGATTTTAAACCGGTATTATCAGGTGCGGCAGGATCCGCGCCTCACCTTCGCGGGGCAGATCACCGGAGTGGAAGGCTATGTGGAGTCCGCGGCGTCCGGTCTCTTAGCCGGGCTTGAACTGGCGCAAAGGCAGCTTGGCCTGCCGCCGATCAATTTCCCCCAGGAAACCGCAATCGGCGCTCTGGCGGCTTATGTCAGCGATTCCTCCGTAAACCTTTTTCAGCCTATGAACGTCAATTTCGGCATTATACCGCCTTTGTCATATCGGGTCAGGGGCAAACGAAACAAAAACCAGGAGCTTGCAAAAAGAGCGCTTGAAGTGGTGGATCAAATCCGTGCCCTTCTGGCGCAATCCGGAGAAAACGGAGGGGCTTTTTCATAAGAGAGGGGTATTCCGTAAGAGAAAGAGGGGAACAATGTGAAGATTATAGTAGACGCCATGGGCGGCGACAATGCGCCGGGCGCCGCCGTCCGGGGGGCTTTGCAGGCGGCAGCGGACTTCGGCTGCGAAGTGATATTGGTCGCTCGGGGGGGCGACCTGATGCGTATTCTTGAAGCAGACGGTATGAAGTCACTTCCGGCAGGCGTGGAAATCGCCCATGCCGATCAGGTGGTGGAAATGGACGACAATCCTTCCACCGCGTTTAAAGAAAAGAAAAATTCATCCCTGACCGTTGCGCTTGGAATGCTTCGGGACGGCCAGGGAGACGCCGTCGTTTCCGCGGGAAGCACAGGCGCCCTGCTCTCCGCCTCCACCCTGATGGTGAAGCGTATACGCGGCATCAGACGGGCCGCCCTCGCGCCGGTTATCCCGACAGCGAAAGACGGGGCCGTTTTGATCGATTGCGGGGCTAACGTGGAGAGCACGCCGGAACATCTTCTGCAGTTTGCATTCATGGGAAGCTTTTATGCCGAACGTGTGCTGCGCCGGCCCGAACCGCGCGTCGGGCTGCTGAATATCGGCACCGAGGAGGGAAAAGGAACGCAGCTTCGGCAGCTTACTTACGCCCAGCTCAAAAAGGCGGACCAGGAAGGGAGGATTCATTTCACCGGAAACATCGAAGGGCGTGAGGCGATTTTAGGCCATGTCGACGTGATTGTAACCGACGGCTTTACGGGCAATATCTTTTTAAAAACGTTCGAAGGCGCCGGCCTGTTCTTTTCCGGAGAGCTGCGGAATATCTTTATGCATAACTGGAAAACAAAACTCAGCGCCTGTCTGCTGCGAAACGAAGTGAAAGCCTTCCGGCAGAAGCTCGATTCCCGCGAGGTAGGCGGCACGGCCCTGCTTGGAATCTCCAGGCCGGTCATTAAGGCCCACGGATCGAGCGACCAATACGCAATCAGAAACGCAATC
Source organism: Clostridiales bacterium UBA1446 (assembly GCA_002329245.1). Lineage (GTDB taxonomy): Bacteria > Bacillota > Clostridia > Oscillospirales > Oscillospiraceae > UBA1446. Next base: position 4,454 of record DCTG01000014.1, on the reverse strand, counting down.
CGGCAGGCAATGCTCTGCGCCAGTTCAGGCCTGATTGACGATATCTCGGAAAATATCGATTTTATGCATATTTCCGCCGAGGAGGAGAACCTAACAAACAATTGAAAAAACAGTTGACACTGCGTATGTTTCTGAATATTATTTTACTGGGACGGACGGGGGTATATCCTTCCTTTCCGGAACCTACCTTCTGATAGGAGTTGGAACAATGATTTTCGAAAGACTATGTGAGCTGATTGCCGAACAATTTTCCGTTGATGCGGAAAGCATTACAATGGATACGTCCTTTGAGGAAACGTTGGGCGCAGATTCATTAGATATTGTCGAGCTCAGCATGGCGCTCGAAGAAGAATTTGACATAGGCGAGATNNCGTACACCGGTCATCCCGGCCGACGCGCAAAAAGCGCATTCCGGCGGGAATGGAAACGGTGTCCGCCCGTTTTGATTCGCCGAAGCTTTCGCCACAATGAACAAGGAGAATGGAAATGGATCAGTTGGAAAAACGCTTAGGGTACACGTTCCGGGACAAGCGTCTTCTGGAAACCGCGCTGACCCACAGCTCCTATGCCAACGAAAGCCGCGGACAGAAGCTGTCAAGCAACGAGCGTCTTGAGTTTTTGGGCGACTCCGTCTTGGGGATGCTGACGGCGGAATACCTTTACCGCACGCGGAAAGACTTGCCGGAGGGTGATCTGACCCGTCTGCGCGCGTCCCTTGTCTGCGAGCAGAGCCTTGTGGAAGTGGCGCGTATGCTTGGGCTTGGAGAATGGCTGAAGCTCGGTCACGGAGAGGAAGCCGGAGGCGGCCGGAAGCGGCCTTCCATCTTAGCCGATGCGGTGGAAGCCGTATTGGCGGCCATCTATTTGGACGGAGGCCAGGAGGAAGCCCGCCGCGTGGTGGAGTCCTTTCTATTAAACCATGCCTCGAAAGCACGGCTTCATATCTTAGACTATAAAACGCTGATCCAGGAACTCGTTCAGCGGGAAAGCGGGCAGACGCTGGCTTACGTTCTGGTCGACGAGACCGGCCCGGATCANNCTGAATTCCAACGTCATCGGGAAGGGCGGCGGACGCAGCAAAAAAGAGGCGGAGCAGGCAGCCGCCCGCGAAGCCTATCAGCATTTATCCGGGAAATAACCCCGCCCTTTCCTCAGCCAAGGAAGCTCTTTCCCGTTTTAAGCAAGCGGACTTCCTTCCCGCCTATTCAGACATGCATAAAATTCCCCCTTGCCCCTTAGGATAGATACGAAAGAGGTAAGGGGGTATTCTGTGTTTGGTAGAATTACGCTGGAAGAGACGACAGGAATACTTCCCGTCCGCCATAGCTTGGAGGAAGAGAGGCTGTGCGGCGTTTCTTTTCTGCTTGGGCGCGCCCGTTTTCTGCCCGGGGACTTGGAGCCGAAACGGAAAAAAATCCTGAAACGGCTTCTCCGGCGCATGGCTGCCGCGGGCGTGCGGCAGGTCGTGCTGCCGTTTAGCTTTCCATACGGGAAAGAGCTGTATGATGCTGGACTTTCGCCTTTTCCGACGCTTGGGCTATACCGGGCTGTTGCCCCGCAGCTTGCGCTTTTCGGTCTTCAGGAAGCCGGCATTCCCCCGAAGCGGGCTACCGTAGTCCTCTCCGCTTCGCAGCTGAGCCGTTCCCTCTGGAGGGCTGCTTTTATGCTCAGCAAGTTGGTTCGCTACCTCGTTGTGGATCTGGAAGGGAGCGGCGGCGAGGCGCTTCGACGCGCGCTTTGCGCCTATACCGGTCTTCCCGCTCTGTCCGGAAAGGTCCACCGGGCGGATTTTACCCTCCACTTTCAGGCAAAGGGCGGCTGCGCGGCGGATGGCCCCGGGTTTCTCCTGTGTCCGGGTGCGGAACATTTCCCCGCCATGCCCCGTCTCTACCGGGGCGCATTTCTTTCTCTGCCGCCCGGACTTCCTCCCCTTCCTCTGAGCTGCCCCGCTGTTCCGCTTCTCGCGGTACTGTTGGAGCTAAGCCGCGTCCGCGCGGAAGAGATCACAGTGGAGCGTCTTTCAGACAAAACCCTGCCCTGGGATTTGCCTGCCCCGGATCAGGATGTTTGAGCCGGAAGACAGGCCTGAAGAACACTTCCCGCCTTCCCTTTTGTTGACAGTTTTCAGGAAAAGAAGTATACTTTGCAAAACGAAAGGTTCGGGGAAAGGGGCAATTGTGTGGAAAAAAGACTGCTCAGCACCATCAGCGCGGTTGCCGTCGTCACCCTTTCCGCCAAAATTCTCGGTTTTATTCGGGAAGCCGTTCAGGCTTCCCAATTCGGCACGGACAGCCTGACCGATCTTTATACCTCGGCCGGCAACGCGACCACCTATCTTTTCACGACGGCGGCCTATGCGCTCTGCGTGGCAGCCGTCCCTATCCTGACCAAGAAGATTGCATCGGACAGGGCAGAGGGTTTCCGCGCGGCCGGGAACCTTTTGTGTATTGTCTTTTGTTTTTCCGTGCTTCTTACGGCTGTCGGCCTGCTTATCCCCTGGTCTCCGCTCTTTGCCGGTCCCTTAGACCCCGAAAGCCACGGCACCCTGCTCCTGTTTACAAAGATTTTTATGCTGTCGCTTCCCGTAATCAGCAGCACGTATCTGATCTTAGCCGTGCTGCTTTCCATGGAGCACTATCTGATTCAGGGAAGCCTCAGCCTGCCGTATAACCTTTTGCTGATCCTTTTCTTACTGTTTGCCGGTCGGCAGTACGGTTTGACCGGTTTCGCCTGCGCGGTCTCAGGGGCCTGGCTGCTGCAGCTTGGCGTAACCCTGCCCCTCCTGAAAAAAGAGCGTTTCCGGCTGCGCCTTTCCTTCGACCTGCGTCAGCCCTACGTCGCGTCATTTTTTAGAACGGCCGGCGTGACGGTCGTAACCACCGCGGTTTATATGTTCTGCTACCTGACGGACGCCCGATTTGCCTACGGCGGCGGCGCCGGCACCGCAACCGCCTATTATTATGCGGACCAGCTCTTTACACCGCTAGCAACGACGCTTGTCTACAGCATCAGCACGGTCCTGTTTCCCAAGCTGAACCTGTATTATATGAAAAGCAGAGAAAATTATCGCAGCTATGTCTGGGATATCACGGAGCGTTCCGTGATGCTGATTCTGCCGCTTTCGATTCTCTTTTCCGTGTTTGCAACTCCAATGGTCCGGGTGCTTTTTGAAACCGGAAACTTCGACCGGGCTTCCACCATGCAAACCGGCGGCATCTTAGCCGCTTACTCGCTCGGCATGATGGGGTTCGGACTGTTAGATCTGTTGGGCAAGGCGTATTTCACCATGCAGCGGGTTATTGCGCCGTTTCTTACGAGTTTGGGAGTGATTGTCCTCAATCTTGGATGCAACTTTGCCTTTTCGGGCATGGAGGGCGGCTTTGGTTTTGCCTGGAGCACATCTCTGACGCTGACCTTGGGCGCCATCCTGCTTGCCGCCGCTTTCTTCCGCGGTTCTCCCTGCTGGCGGCCCGGTCTTCTGCGGATTTTGAAGGCCGCTGCGGCCGCCGCCGTAACGGGCGCCGCGCTCCACTTTATATCCCCCTACTTCATCAGCCTTCAGGACGAACGGCTGCTGCTTGCTTTCAAATGTGCGCTCTTGGGGATCGCCGGACTTATTTTGTATCTTTCGCTCTGCGCTCTGCTCGGCGAGCGAGGCCTATGGAATGATATCCGGGGGCGGGTCGGGAATAAATAACGGTCGGTTAAACTGCGCGGGGAGTCCTTATGAGAAACGAATGGTATCGCAAAAACGCAATCTCTTTGCTTCTGCTGGCTGTCGGTCTGCTTTCCGCTTTCTTCCTTCTGTGCCAGCGGATCTCCTTTGAGCAGAAAAATCACCATCTTTCCGTGGTGATTTCGTATCCGGACGCTCAGATCTTAGCGGAGACTTCCGGTCTTTCCGCCGGGGACTGCCTCTCCCGGCTCGCTTCGGCCGGCCTCTCCGCCGTGATTCTCCCCGGAAGCGGCGGAGAATTCGACGCCGCCGCGGTACAGACGATTCAAAACGCCGGACTTGGCCTCATTCTTTCTCCGGAAGACGCCATGAGTCTAGAAGACTATCTCGCCGCGCGGCAAAAGCTGAAAGCCGAGTATCCCCTTTACCTCTCACTCGGCGGCAAGGTGGAAGACCTCGCCCGAAGCGGTCTGCCCGTCGGTCTGGTGGAAGACAACCGGCAGTATACCTATGAACCGATCAGCGGCTTTGACGCCATGGCCGAGGTCTGCCCCATGGTGCGGGTGTTCCGCCTTCTGCCCGAATATCAGGTGCGTTACGGCGTATTCGGGTATGAGGGCGCCGAAGAAATCGAAAACATCTTTTACCGGGCGGCCGCCGACCGCGGTATCCGCGTTCTCTGGCTCACTCCCTTTCTCCATCCCGACACCGAAGCTGTAATCGGCGATTTATCGGAATATACAGGCCTTCTGTCCCATCTTTCCCAGCGTCTTCGTTC
>DCTG01000102.1 GCA_002329245.1 Clostridiales bacterium UBA1446 | reverse complement strand
ACCGGGTTCTTCGACAAGCTGAGAGAAGCCTGAAAGGCTTCTCTTTTTTTGCCGTAAAATCGAGCGGCATAAACGGTCGGCTTACTGCGGATACTAAGGATTTGAGGTGATAAGAATGAGGAAATATCATGACATGTATGAACTGTTTCGGTGCGACCGGCAGGCAAAGGCGTTTTATGATAAGCTCCCCGATTATGTCCGCGATCAGATTGCCACACGGGCCGGCGGCGTGCATTCCATGGAGAGCCTTCGGGACTATGCGGAAAACCTGCTGCGCTGGGACGAGTGATGCCTTAAGCGGTTATACCCGAACGGGCTTCCAGGTTCTCCTGCGCGTTCGCGTTATTATAAATTTGCTCGAGCCGGTTGACAGAAAGGTTAAACCGCTGCCATCTTGTCGGGCCGCTCATATAGTGGGCAAAGCTCCGTTCGAGATAAGCGGCCGCCTGCGCCTTGATCGTTTCATCCACGGCGTCATCATATAACAGTCTTTCAATCTGAGGCGCGGCGTCGGAAGAAAGCNNCCCGCCGCTGTTTCCCTGAAGACACCGATTAACCTGGCTATAGGCGACGAAATAATCCACTGGCACCAAATTCAGCAGCAGGTAATAGAAAAGGCCGATGATGAGGTAGACCGCGATCAGGTTGAATTTCGGCTTCAGAATGTAAAAGAACGTAATCAGCAGACCGAAGAGCTCAAAAATCAGAAAACCGAACACAAAAAAGCGCAGCCGTGTGAGCCCGTCGTCGGCATAATAGAGCCACATGCGATAAAACGACGAGACCAATAGAATCACCGTAATCAGGCAGAGGTAGAAGCAAAGCCACACCGTCAGCCTGCTCCACCTGTCCGTTTCCCGGTGCGAAAAATGAACCGTAACCCAGATAATCGCGATGTTCACGCCGGTCAGAGCAAGCTGCTCGAAAAAGCCCTGCCGGGCGTACTGGGTATAGGTGAGCCCGTCGGGAAGAGCGGCTCCCGCGAAGAGGTATTTGAACTGCACTACGACAAATACGGTATAGATTGCGAGTATGGAAACTAGCAGGACGTTAAATAGTATGGGATCGCCTTTTTTTGCGCTGCGTTCAGGCTGTTTCCACTCTTTTTTCACAATAGCGGAATAGACCAGACCGAACAGGTAAAATCCCACGAGGAGACTAAACAGCGTCTTGATAAACGTTTCGGCGTTGATAAATGCAAACAGCGCGTTAAAAAAGTCGTTGACCGCTTTGGAAAACGCCAGGTCCGCGGAAGAGAGCAGCGCTATCAAGACCACAACGGACGGCGCGGTAATCAAAACCGCGACGAAGATCCGTTTGATGAGCGCGGCCTTTTCCCTGTTCGCGCTGAAAAGCCAGACAAAGGGAAGATGCAAATAGAAAAGGGGCTCGAATAACTTGACTGCAATCCGGCGTAAAAAGAGAAGGGAAGCGTCCTTGAGATCAAGCGGCTGAACCATGAGGACGTACAATGCCGCGCAAACTAAAAAATTTGGCATATGCCAGACGGGATTACCGCTGAGAAACGAATTGAGCGAGAGAATAAAAACGGGGAGAAGGCAACAAAGACGTTTTCTTTCCGGAAGAATCAACCGGAGGCAGAGGTACTGCAGCAGGACAAAGACCGGGACGCTGATGCCGGCCTGCACCGGCAGGACCAGATACAGAAAAGCGAATGCCGATATGAGAAGATACAGAAGCAATTTGTTTTGCAGGGACCTTTCCATTTTAAAAACCTCCTATCAAGCAGGCGGTCCGGTTATTCCGGGATGTATTGCAAAATGTCCGCAGGCTGGCAGTCGAGCGCTTTGCAGATTTCCTCCAACGTGGAAAAGCGTATGGCTTTCGCTCTGTTGTTTTTCAGAATAGACAGATTGGCTGGCGTAATATTGATTTTTTCGGCAAGTTCCATCAGGCCAATCTTTCGTTTTGCCATCATGACGTCTAAATTAATTATGATCGGCATACGTCACACCGTCCAATCATGCTCTTCTTTATAAAACATCGCCTGCTTGAAAATGTCCTTGAGCGTCAGACAAAAAAGAGTGCCTACGGCGAACATCAGCACGAGAACGAGGGTCGCGATGGAATACATAAAAAAGGCTTTTACCAGATAGATCAGGGATATGAGCGCGCAGGATACCGCCATTTTTCGAAAACAGCTGATGTTTTTTTCCACAAAGGGATTGCCGCCCAACAACGTCCGGTACATATGCTTCAGGTTATAGAGAATATACACGGTACACAGCCCGGAGGCGATCAATACCGTCGTTATAAACCGGCATTCTTCTTCGCTGCAGCCGAAATATTGGATAATGTATTTCGACATCCAGGGGAGCATGCCGACGCAAAGGATTCCACCGTAAAACATGATGCTGACGAGCGCTTTGGCAATGTGGTGCACCGGAGTCGGTTGATACATAGTGATCCTCCTTAAGACCTTGATGAGCTATATATTACCACCATATTATTAAATGTCAATAAAAATTTATTGATAAACGATAAATAATTGCAGACAATAACGCGCCAAAGACCCTTGCCGGCTGAGTTGCAGCACAAGAATACCGTTTGCACGAGAAGAGTCCCGGTTTGCAAATGAGAAGCTTGTTTTGCATATGAGAATCCCGATTTGCAACCCAATATCCCGTTTTGCAAAGAGAAGTCCCGTTGAGAAGCTTTTACTGGCGTAGTATAATATGTTCAGCAACGTAAAAGGACATGGCAAAGCCAAGGCCGGCTTTCGGTCGAATGTTTTGCAATCGGAAAGTCCCGCCCTAATGCGAGGGTTTAGAAGCTGGTATTACCGGCGGCGTGTTCTTAAATTACGTTACTTTTTGAGGAGCCTTGGCTTCAGTATAATGTTCTCGGCTGGTACCCTTGAACATCCCAAAAGCTGAAGCAGTTCCTCGCCGTAAAGGAAGCTGAACGCGTCGTATGGACAACGGTCGTTCAGCTTCTTTCTATTGTAGGAGTTGATATGGTCCATCATGCGGGTGATACCGTCCTGGGTAAGGTCGCTGAGGGAAGTGCCTTTAGGGATGACCCGGCGGATCAGTTCATGATTGACCTCCAGTGAGCCCTTCTGGTAGGGGGCGCTGGGATCACAGAAAAAGATTCTCGTGCGTAGACGGTCGTCCTGGAGGGGGCCGTACTCGATGGCTCTGGGGTTTGAGAATTCGCTGCCATTGTCAGTGAGTATGACCGGGAACAGCCTTTCAAAGTTTTTTCTTTTCAGCACCGCGAACAGCTCCCCGAATATGTCAATGACAGACTTGGACGTATTGGCGTCGCGGAGAAAAGCCAGCATGAGACTCGTATCCACAAAATGCACCGTGAGAAGACACTTTCCACTTCCTTTGCTGCCCATCAGGGAATCCATCTGGACGACATGGGTGTCCGGATATTTGCCCATGAATTTCATAAAATCTTCGTAATTCCGGCCAATACGGCAGCCTCTGTCCACTTTGAATTCAGGCTTTTTGTATCGCAGACGGAAACGGACCTTTCTAGGCAAATCGATACTGCGCACATCGAACAGGCTGGCATCAATATAGTTGTAAATAGTCCGTTCGCTGCACATCAGATCGTCCTTGCGATTTGCGTAAATCTGGTGAATAGACTGGCCGTTTTTCACCAATGGTGAAATGATGCCGTTGAGACGAGCCAACTCTTCCTCAGAGGAAAGAATACCGCTTCTGGCCTCGGAAATCGTCCGCATGGAGGCCAGTTGTGCTTCGGCAGGGTCATATACGTTCTTCTTGAGCGTGCATTTGCCATAGTCGGCACAGCCGGTACAGACATAAGGTGGCTTCATTTTTACAGTACAAATCTCTTCCGTAAACTCGCTGCAGCAGTCATTACAGCGGTTGCACAGCTTACAGTATGCAGTGGACTTGTGGGTACAGGTCTCTGTCGGACATATGTTCTGCTTTTTGCAATTGCCGCGCTTCCTGCAGGCATTATACGGCCAACCGGAATACCCTGTACGTTTTTCAATGGCATGTTTTTTCACTTCCTTGGCAATGGCTGTCCGGTCTTTGCAGAGTGAATCGGCAATAACAGTGAATGACAGTTGTTCTTTTAACCCGAGGGCAATATTCATTCTGTCTTCATAGGTAAGAAACTTCGACATGGCGTCTCCTTTTCTCCGCCGGCCTGTCAAGGATATCTCTCTGGCGATAATTGGTCAACAAAAAAGCGGGCTACCTGCTTAACGCAGTTAACCCACAAAGGATATTTGAAAAGAGAAAATCCCGATATGTTTCGGCGACACAAAGCACTTTCTTGACCGACATATCGTTGAACCCGCCGGGATTTTCATTTTGCGACTCACTCAAAGACCCTTGCCGGCAAACGGCTGCAAGGGTTTTCGGCGCGCGGACTAACAATAACTGGCGAACTGGTTGATGGCTACGTCGCCGGCATGGTTTAACTCGGCCTTGACAGGTTCCCCGTTACAGACCCGGATTAAATACAGAAGCAGTTCCTCGCCGAGCTGCTCAATGGTTTTTTCTTCCGATATGCTTTCGCCGGAATAGAAATCGATGATGTCATGCATGCGCGCGTACGTCGCGGCGTTACCCGTCATTTTGATGACGGGCGCCACCGGGGAGCCGATCGGATTTCCCCGTCCGGTCGTGAACACGGTCGCCTGGGCGCCGCCCGCGATTTTCGCCGTCACGGAAGCGATGTCATAGGCGGTCGTATCCATGAAGATAAGACCCTTTTTCTCAATCATGCGGCCGTACTCGTAAATTGCCTCGAAGGGTTTTGTCCCGCTTTTGTGAATGCAGCCCAACGATTTTTCCTCCAAGGTTGTAATCCCGCCCGCCTTGTTGCCGGGCGAAGGATTGGAGTCGCGCACATCGATGCCGAGGTCGGCAAAGAGTTTTTCATTCGCACGGACGGCGTCGAAGATTTTTTGGCCGATTTCTTCCGTACGGCCGCGGCGTTTTAAAATATGCTCCGCCCCGATTGCCTCCGGCGTTTCGCTCATGACGGTCGTGCCGCCGAGGTCGACGATGCGGTCCGAGGTATTGCCGAGCACCGCATTGGAGGATAAGCCGGACGTCGGATCCGAACCGCCGCACTCCAAAGCCACAATCAATTCGCTGATGTCGCAGGGCTCCCGTTTGCACTGTGCCGCTTCCCGCAGCATTTGTTCCGCGATTTCCGTGCCGATCCTAACCGTTTCGGTCAGCGTCCCGATTTCCTGGATAGAAATATAATGAACCGGCTTTTCTGCCTTTTGGGAAATTGCCTCCCGGTAACGGTTTTCCTGCAGGAACTCGCAGCCCAGACCGACAATGAGCGCGCCGAAAACGTTGCCGTTGGCAATGAGGCCGGATACGATCTCCAATGTCAGTTCCGTGTCGCCCGGCGTCTGGCCGCAGCCGTTCGGATTGTGTAGATAAACCGCGCCTTTTGCATTTTCCGCGATCTTTCGCGCCGCAACGGAGGCGCAGGCGACTCCGGGCACCACGACCACATGGTTGCGTACGCCCACTTTCCCGTCGCTTCTTCTGTATCCCTGAAATATCAAAATCAAACCGCTCCTTTCGGCTTAGCGCAGCCAAAGCCTTTGTGATATGGTCCGAACGGCCGTTTTAAGCAAATCTTATTTGGAAGAGAGATTGTGCGTGTGCACATGGTCGCCGGGACGAATATCCGTTTGTGCAATGCCGATTTGCTCCCCGTATTTGATCACCCGTTCGCCCTTTCGAATCGGCTTTACGGCAATCTTATGATAGATCGGTATGTTCTGCCCGGCAGTTACCGTTACCTGCGTATCGCCGAAGACGCAGGCTGCGGATGCGCCGGCCGGGATCTCCTCCGTCACCGTGGCGACGTTGTCCTCTTCCTGTAATAAAACCGCATTCATAAAAACCTTCCTTTCCCGGCAAGTAAATACGCGGATGCATGATTAACTTAACGCATGGATCGTGATATTGTCAAGCGGTTTTCGGCGGGCGGGAAGGCGAAAAGAGCCAGCGGCGGCGTGAGAAAAAGCGGCCGGATTCGAACGGGGACGGCAAGGCGTGGATTGGCATTATTCGCTAAAATGATATTGTATCCGCATAAAAATATAGGTATAATGAATATGTTCGCTTTTCTATTCTGCAAACTATTTATTCCTTTCCGGGCTTCGGCCCCGGATGCTACGGTTTGTAAACAAGGCCGGCTGAAAAAGCAATTCAATTACAAAAGGTGTGAGGTGTAATTATGGTAACAAGACTGAACCTGACTTTGAATGGGGTTCTGCGCCCGGTTGTCTGTGATCCCGAAAAGGACACGCTTGCCGTTGTCATTCGCAGAATGGGGCTTACGGGCACGAAAATCGGCTGCGGTACCGGCGTTTGCGGCGCCTGTTCCGTTTTGTTAAACGGAGAGGTTGTCCGGTCCTGCACACGAAAGATGAAAAGCGTGCCGGAATTCAGCGAGATCATTACGATCGAAGGGATTGGTACGCCCCAGAACCTGCACCCCTTGCAGCAGGCTTGGATCACATACGGAGGAGTCCAGTGCGGATTCTGCACACCCGGATTCATCGTCTCGGCATACGGCCTTTTATTGAGAAACAACAACCCGACCCGTGAAGAAGTTCGCGCGTGGTTCAAACAGCACAGGAACGTCTGCCGCTGTACGGGCTATAAGCCGCTCGTCGACTCCGTGATGGCCGCCGCCAAGGTGATGCGCGGCGAAGCCTCTATGGAAGACATTACGTTTAAGTCCGCGGACGTGAAGGACTATTACGGCTCCGCGCTTCCCAGACCGTCCGCTTTGGCCAAGGTCTGCGGGCTTGCCGATTACGGAGACGATATCAAGCTGAAAATGCCCGAAGGCACGGCGCACCTTGCCGTTGTGATTTCAGAGGTAACCCACGCGAAGATTCTCGGCATCGACACCTCGGAAGCGGAAAAAATGCCGGGTGTTCTGAAAATAATGACCGCGAAGGATGTAAAGGGAACCAACAGCCTGCCCGTGCCCCAGATTATCCGCCGTATGAAAGGAAAAGGAATTTTAGAGTTTCCGGTTATCTGTGATAAAAAAGTAAACCGCCGGGGCGACGTTGTCGCATTGGTGGCCGCGGATACGGAAGAGCATGCGCGCGCCGCAGCCAAAAAGGTGAAATTGGATCTGGAGATTTTACCCTCCTATATGACCTTCCCCGAAGCCGTCATGCCAAACGCCATCCAGCTTCAGGAGGGGCTCCCCAATTTCTATATGGAACACCCGCTTTTCAAAGGGGAAGACACGACCGAACTGTTCGATGACGCGCCGATTGTGGTGGAGGGGAGTTTCTATTCTCAGCATCAGCCGCATCTGCCGATCGAGCCGGATGTTGTCCAGGGGTATTACGATGCCGACGGAGTGCTGACCATTCAGTGTAAAGCCCAGGCGCTGCACGACTCCCGCCACGAGGTTTCCGTAGCGACCGGCCAGCCTGAGGATAAGCTTCGGCTCATTCAGAACCCGTCCGGCGGTTCCTTCGGCTATTCCATCGCATCCAACACATACTCTCTTGTGGCGACCGCCGTTCAAAATTTAGGCATACCCTGTACGATGACGCTCAACTACGAAGAGTTCAATCACATGTCCGGGAAACGGTCCGCTTCCTTCTCCAACGGCCGTATTGCCTGCGACAAGGACGGTAAAATCAAAGCCGTCGAGTATGACGTCGCGTTGGATCATGGCGCTTATACCGTGGTTGCCAGCATTATATTCGCCAATCTCGTCTCCATCGGCTTTCATGGCTATAACATTCCCAATATTAAGGCGCTGGCCCGCGCGGGCATGTCCAACAACGGATTCAACACGGCTTACCGCGGCTTCGGCGCGCCTCAGATTTATACGATGAGCGAGGCGCTGATCGACATGGCCGCGGAAAAGGCCGGCATCGATCCCTGGGAGTTCCGCTACCGGAACCTCGCCAAGCCGGGAGACACCACCGTGAACAGCAGACCGTATTTCAACTATGAGATTTACCCCGCGCTGATGAATATGATCAAGCCCTACTACGACCAGTACAAAGCCGAAGCGGAGGCCGCCAAAAAAGAAGGCCGGCACGTCGGCGTGGGCCTTAGCCTCGGAGGTTTCCTCTGTACGACCGGAGCCTTTGACGCCGCCGAGGTGGCGCTGGAATTAAACCCGGACGGCACCGTCACGCACTACAATACGTGGCAGGATGTCGGCCAGGGCGGCGACATCGGCACGCTCACGCATACCCTGAAAGCGCTGGCGCCGCTCGGTCTCAAACCCGAGCAGGTGAAGATGGTCATGAACGATACCAAGACCTGCCCGAAAACAGGCCTGTCCGCAGCAAGCCGATCCCATTATATGGCGGGTNNGGCGGGCAACGCGACGATCGACGCCGCCAATAAGCTGCTAAACGCCATGCGAAAGGCGGACGGAACGTTCCGGACGTATGAGGAAATGGCGGCGGAAGGCATTCCGACAAAATATGTGGGTCACTACGACCAGCTGGGCAGGGGGCTGGATCCCGGGCTTGATCCCAACACCGGCGAAGGGGAACGGAACGCGGAGTTTATGTACGCCGTAAACCTCGCCCAGGTGGAGGTAGACGTCAAGACGGGAAAAACACAGGTTCTCAAATATACCTGTGCGGCCGACGTCGGTATCATTGGGAACAAACTTGCCGTCGACGGGCAGGCTTACGGCGGCCTGTCGCACAGCATCGGGTTCGCTCTGAGCGAAGACTATAACGCGGAGAAAAAGCACGGCAATATGGCCGGCTGCGGCATCCCGACGATCGATATGATTCCGGACGACTTCAACATCCTGTATCTTGAGACGCCCCGTCCGCACGGACCGCACGGCTCCAGCGGCTGCTCCGAAGACTTCCAGTGCTCCGGGCATATGGCGGTCATCAACGCCATCAACAACGCCTGCGGCGTGCGCATCTACGCGCTGCCCGCAACGCCCGATAAAGTCAAGGCTGCTTACGAGGCGAAGCAGCGCGGAGAGGATCTCACGCCGCCGAAGTATTATTTAGGCACCGACTTCGAGGAGGAACTTGAGATCATCCGGGCAAATCCCCTTTAAAGGAAGACGGCACCCTGTCCGGCGAACAATTTGTTCGTCAGACAGGGTTGCCGGCCAGCCAGCTTTCGCCGCGCCGGTACAGCTCCTCCAAAGCTTTCCCCCCGCTCAGACGGGGAACGTCCTTGTTGACGGCATACCCAAGCTTTGTCTGCAAATACGCCAGGTGCCGGTATTCCTTGGGGAACTGCTGCAAGAGGTTTTGGTCCAAATGTACCTGCTGCGTATGATCCACCGGATCGATCCTGTCTTTGTCCGCGATGGTTTCCCGGCTGACAAGTCCCCAGCGTCCCTGCCTCTTTTCCCACAGGTCGTAATGACGCGCGTAACTGGATACGTCGCACAGGACGCCCTCAACCTCAGCCCTTTGCAGAATGATCATTTTTGTCATGGAAACCGCCCGGTTTCCGTTTGTCTCAATTGCGCTCCCGCCGAGAATATGAAGAATATTCAAACCGTGTTTGACGCCTTCCTCCGTTTTGGCAATAAACGCTTCGAATGTGCTGTCCGACCAGGTGGCTTTCATTCTTCCTTCCGGATGCCATATGGTGCGGAATTTGTCCCAAAGGAAAGCGTCCCGATAGACGACCCACCTCTCGATCAAATCCCTGATCTGTGCGATGTCCTTCCAATTGTCTGTCACGCCTCAACGCCTCCCTAATTAAGTGGTTTGTGTTTCTCATTATATCTCCGGATGGAAGATTCTTCAGCTTTTTTCTTAACGAAATCCCGAAATTTTTGCATGCGTTCCTTTATTTGGCGGGCCGCTGCCGAAAAGCGGCGACCGCGGCGATTGCCGTTTGGGTTGCGGACGCGACGTCCGCGAGCTGCGGAGCATAGCGGAAGAGTTTCCGTGCCGCGGTACAGGGGGATTGCCATGAAAATAAAAGCGGCGGTTGTTTTTGAAAAGGGTCAGCCATTTCAAATCAAGGAGCTGGAACTGGATTCTCCAAAACACAATGAAGTGCTCGTAAAGGTTAAGGCGTGCGGCGTTTGCCATACGGATGAAGTCGCGCGGCAGCAGATCATACCCGTGCCTCTTCCCGCGGTATTCGGACATGAAGGATGCGGCGTAATCGAAGAACTTGGCCCCGGCGTCACAACCTTTAAAAAAGGGGACCGCGTCGCGTTTTCCTATGGGTATTGCGGCTCCTGTGAAGCGTGCCGGTCCGGGCAAACTTACGGCTGTAAGGAAAACCGGCGTCTCAATTTTTCGGGCACGCAGTTCGACGGAACGAAACGCCTGCACGACGGAGAGAGGGAGGTGTCTTCCTTCTTTGGACAGGGGGCTTTCGCCACCCATGCGGTCGTGCATGTGAACAACCTGATCCCCGTTCCGGACGGCGTGGATTTGGCGCTGGCCGCTCCCTTGGGGTGCGGAATTCAGACGGGAGCGGGAGCGGTTCTCAATTACATAAAACCGGGTCCTGCAAGCTCCATTGTCATCACCGGATGCGGTCCGGTGGGGCTGAGCGCGGTGATGGCGGCGAAAATCGCGGGCTGTACGACCATTATTGCCTGCGATATCATCGACTCCCGCCTGGAGATGGCTGTAGCGTTGGGAGCGACCCATACGATCAACAGCAAAAAGGTAATAAGCGTCCCGGAGGAAGTAAAGCGGCTGACCGGAATCGGGGCAAACTATGCCATCGACTGCACCGGGATTGGGGCCTGCGTCAGGCAATCGCTCAACTGCACGCGCAGTCTCGGTACCTGCGTTGTTTTGGGGGCGACGCAGGAGCTCACCATACACGTGGAAAACGAACTCATGGGGCCGGGCAAGACGTTGGTCGGAATCGTGGAGGGGTGTTCCGTTCCCCAGATTTTTATCCCCCGCCTTTTGGAGTATTATCAAAAAGGTATGTTCCCGTTTGATAAGCTGATTACCTTCTATGAATTTAAGGACATCTCCAAGGCCTTTGAAGATACGCATAACGGGAAAGTGATTAAGGCGGTTTTGACCATGTAAGTCTGCCCCGGGCCGCCGGACGGGTTTCTTTGAAATAAAGCATATCAGGCGGCGCAGCGGGTAAGAGGTGATGCGAGTGGATACGCTGCAGTTAAAGCTTTTTCTTTCTGTGGCTCAGACGTTGAATTTTACGCAGACAGCCAGCGAGTTTTTTATGACACAGCCCACCGTGAGCAATTACATCAAGTCGCTGGAAAACAGCATCGGCGTTAAGCTGCTCAACCGCGACAGCCGCAGCGTTTCCTTGACGCCTGAGGGACAGGAGTTTGTCGGTTACGCCAGCCAGATGCTGACGATTCAGATGGAAGCGGAAAACCGGCTCCGAAATATGTCCGGAGGGCGGCGCGGATATATCCATATCGCCATGCTCTCAAGCGCTGCGGCGCTTTTTTCGGAGTGTCTGACCGAGTTTTCTCAAAAGCAGCCCGGCGTTCAGGTGGATGTGGACGTCAAGGAAGGGGCTGAAATGATGCGGGCAATCAGCCAGTTTGCTTATGACATCTATTTTGCAAACCGCTACATGATGCCTGAAAACGACAGTATAAAGTATATCGTGACGGGTACGGATCACCTGCATCTGTTTGCGCACCGGGATATTGCGGATAAAATCGATATGAACGACTGGTCCACGCTGCAAAAGTATCATTTCGTTTCCGTGCCCGAGACGGATTTCGCCCTGTCCAGGCAGATTAAAAGCATTTGCATCAACCGGGGCTTCGTGCCGGATGTCATCAACTTCTATAACCGTGCGGACACGCTTTTTATGGCGGTCAATTCCGGGATCGGCGTGACGATACTGCCGCCGCAGCTGCTATATTTCTTTAACTTTCCCAATGTGGTGTCCAAGCCAATCGAAGGCGACGATGCCGTGGTTCATTCCGTGGTTGCCTGGCATAAAAACCGCACGAACCCCGACGCTCAGAAATTTCTTCAGTTAGAGGCGATTTTGTCGCGGGAACACGCGAATGAAAAACGGCCACAGAAGGAATGATATCAATCGTTCTTGCCGGAAATCCGCAGGTTTCAGTTTTCCGGCGGTAGGAACACTTCAGAAAAGAGCAAGCTTAGGCTTGCTCTTTTGTCCGATATGAAATCGCTATCGACCGATAAGGAACTCTTTTTGACAACATGCCTGCCATAATCTATAATTATGGCAGACGAAACAGTTAAAACAGCCAAAAATAATCTGAAAAAGGAAGGGATTTTCGACATGGCAGCTAAGAAGAGAAAAGTTATCATCACCGTTGCCCAGACTGGAAATTTCCAGGGCAAAGACGCAAACCCCAATCTGCCCGAGCAGCCGGATGAAATTATCTCCTCGGCATATGACTGCTACAACGCAGGCGCTTCCATCGTGCACGTGCATGCCCGCGATAAGGCCGGCAATTCCAGCAACGACCCGGATATATTTGCCGAGATAAACAGCGGGATCCGCGCAAAATGCCCCATCATCATTCAAAACTCCACCGCTCCCGCGACCAAACCCGGTTCGGAAGCAGACGACGGCGTGCAGCTCCTGTATAACATGAAAGACCCGTCCTGCCTGCCCGATATGTGTTCCCTTGACACGTCCCTCATTACCACCGTCTGGGGCGATCTTTGCTTCATTTACAAATGGTACCGCGATTGGCTTATCAAGCAGGCCAAGCGGATGATGGAGCTTGGCATCAAACCCGAAATCGAGACGTTCAACCCCTCCAGTGTCGAGGATGTGTTCAATGTGCTCTATCCCGCCGGCGTGCTTTCCGATCCCGTATCGCTTACCTTTGTCATGGGCATGAATAAGGTCAGCCAGGGCGCCATTTCCTTCAGCCAGCCAAACCTTGATTTTATGATCAGCCTGCTGCCGAAGGACCGCCATGTCAACTGGTCCACCTTAGCGATCGGGTCTCACCAGCTGCAGGGCGTGACTTACGGCCTGCTCAAGGGCGGCAACGTCCGCGTCGGTATGGAGGACAACATCTATTACTCTTACGGCCAGCTCGCAAAGAGCAACGCGCACCTCGTTGAGCGCATGGTCCGGATTATCCGCGAGCTTGAAATGGATGTGGCCACGCCCGACGAAGCCAGAGAAATCCTTAATCTGAAACCCCGGAAGAAGTGAGGTGCAATATGAAGCTTGACAGCGTAAAGCACATTGGCATCATTGGCCTCGGCATGATCGGGGACAGCCTGTCCGTGCTTACGACGGGGCACGGCTACCGCACGACCTGCCTTGCCCGCAATCCTGACCGTATCCCGGAATACAAAAAGACGTATGACATGTACTTCGGCCAGATGATCAGCCATGGTCTGATGCCGGAAGGTCAGCTTGCAATCTGCGAAAAGTACCTCAAATATACCCTCGACATTGCCGAGCTGAAGGACTGCGATGTGATTTTTGAATGCGTGTTTGAGGATATCAATCTCAAGCACAAGATCTACGCGGATATTGAGGCAAACTGCCCGAACGTGAAGGTGATCTGCTCGGTAAGCTCCTCCTTCGTGCCCGATGTGCTGGCGGAAAAGGCCACCAAATACAAAGATCGCATCATCGTGACGCATCCCTTCAATCCGGCTCATATGGTTCCGTTTTTCGAGCTGTGCGGCGGCTCCTATACGGGCGAGGGCGTTCTCCAATTTGCCAAAGAGGTTTTGGAATCCCTTGACCGCAAGCCGGTTATTCTCAAAAAGCCCGCGCCCGGCTTCATCGGGAACCGCCTGCAGTTTGCGCTCTGGCGGGAAGCCCTGAACCTGATTGAAAGCGGCATCTGCGAACCCCGGGATGTTGACACCTGCCTCAATTACAGCTTCTGTCCCCGGTACACGTCGATCGGGATGTTTGAGCACTTTGATAACGGCGATCTGCGGCTGAATATCACGACCTGCAATACCGTGTTCCCGACGCTGAGCAATATTGCGCAGGCGCCTCCCGCCATCACCGACCGGATTGCGAGGGGAGATACCGGCGCCAGGGCCGAGTCCCGCAAAGGGTTCTATGACTGGAACGGAGTGGATATGGACGCCTACCGGGAGCGCGTAAACGCTCCGTATTGGCGGTTCATCAACTGGGATCTACCCAAGGAGTAAAGGAAGGTAACTGCAATGCTCTACGAAAATAATCAGGGCGGAAAGTACGGAAACCTGTTCGTTCAGGATCTCAAAGAGCCAGCCAACCTGCTTACGCCCGATTTCCGTGTCATTTACAACAACTTCGCCAAGCGCATCCTCTGGATGGATAGCGATGTGTGCCAAGGCGCCTTCCAGATGAATACCGCCTGGTATTTCGCCGTCCCCGAGCGGGATCCAATTTTTGGGGAGCATGTCCATAACTATGAGGAGCTGATCGGTTTCTTCGGCAGCAATCCGGATGATCCCTACGACCTTGGCGGCGTGATCGAGTTTTCCGTGGACGGCGAGGCGCATAAGCTCACCCGAACCACCATGATTTTCCTCCCCGCCGGTCTGACGCATAACCCCATGCGTATTTTAGAAGTTAAAAGACCGATTTTTCACTTCTCCGTCGTGATGAATCCGCAATACGACGAAAAAGGGACCTACAAATAAATCAAGTGTTACAGGCGGCCCGGTAACCGTCCCTCACAGGAATGATTACCGGGCGCCTATCACACCCGGAAGACAGAAGGGGAAACTGAATATGCCCAAGTTTGCATCACTGGAAGAAGCCGTTAGCCAGATTCAGGACAATATGGAACTGATTGTCGGAGGTTTCAGCACTTACGGCTGCCCGGAAGAGCTGCTCGAGGGCTTGGCCGCGCGCTATGAAGCCACCGGACATCCGAAAAACCTTACCGTAATCTGCGGCATTACACCCGGAGACAAGACCGAGCGTACGGAGTACCTGAAAGGGTTGAACGTGGGCCTGAACAGGCTCAGAGCCAAGGGGCTTGTCGGAACGATGAAGGTTGGTCTTCTCAACGACGCCAGAGCGTTCTCCAAGGCGGTCGGCAACAATGAGGTCGCCGGATACCTCCTTCCGATGGGCGTGGTGATGAACTTGTTTCGCACCACCGCGGGCGGCCGGCCCGGTCTTCTGACAAAGGTCGGTTTGGGTACCTACTGCGACCCGCGGCAGGAGGGATGCGCGGTCAACGAGAAGGCAAGGCAGCAGGGACCCGTTGTCAGGCTGATGGAGATTGACGGCGAGGAATACCTGTTTTACAAGGCGTTCAAGCCGAACGTCTGCTTTATTCGCGCGACTTATGCGGACGAAGACGGCAACCTCTCCATGGATCAGGAGGCGATTATCGGCCCGGAATTGGAGATTGCCGTCGCTACGCATAACAACGGCGGAATCGTCATCGCGCAGGTCGGGGAAATCGTTCGCAGGGGCAGCATCCACCCGCGGCGCGTCCGGATCCATGGAAAACTTGTCGACTACGTCGTCAAGGCCAAAAATCCGGACCATCAGCGGCAGAACACGGATTTCCCCTACTATCGCCCCGAGCTGACGGGCGATATCAAAACGGTGGAAGCCGTGATGGAACCGATGGAAATGAGTGTCCGCAAGGTGATAACCCGCCGCGCCGCAATGGAGCTTCAGCCCGGCATCATCATCAACCTGGGTGTCGGCATGCCCGCCAGTATCGCCACGGTTGCCGCTGAGGAAGGGCTTGGCGAGGGCATGACGATGTCCGTCGAAGCAGGTCCTATGGGCGGCATTGTTCAGCAGGGGCAGGCGTTTCCCGGAACCGCCAATCCCGAGGCTGTTTTTACGCAGACCGATATGATCGATATGATTGACGGCGGCATGTTGGACATGACCTTCCTCGGAGCCGCCGAAATTGACCCGAAAGGCAACGTCAACGTCTCGAAGTTCGCAGGACGCAGCAACGGACCCGGAGGGTTTATCGACATCTCCCAGAACTCGAAAAAGGTCATCTTCATGGGCACCTTTACCGTCGGCAAGAGCGAAATCGAAATCTCGGAACAAGGACTTCACATTGTCCGGGACGGCGACGGAGTCAAATTCGTGAATGAAGTGCAGCAGATTACCTTTTCAGGCGTATACGCCGTGAGAAGCGGCCAGGAGGTCATGTTCATCACCGAACGCGCGGTATTCTGCCTGACCGAAGAAGGGCTTGTCCTGACCGAAATAGCGCCCGGTGTCGACCTGCAAAAGGATATATTGGACAAAATGGAGTTTGCTCCCCGGATCAGTCCCCATCTCAGGACCATGGATTCCCGCATTTTCCGGGAGGGGAAAATGGGCTTAGAGACAAAATCCGTTTCGTAACGGGGAATTCTTTCCCTATCCTGTTCTCTGCCTGCGCGCATACTCCCCGCGGGAAAAGGGGTTATTCGAGCAGGAGCTTAATAAATGCCTCCGCCGTGAGACCCTTGTAACAGCGCTCCAAGGGGAACGCGCGCAGCGCGGACAGAAGAGAATCTTCGTTCAGCGGGGTTCCGACAAGGACGCTTCGCAGTTCGTCCGTATCCCCGTCTCCGAAATAATCTCCGGAGGAGGAAAAGGCGGTGATTACGCCGCGCTCGACTTCCATCGACAGCCGTACCGTGCCGCAGCCTTCGATGTAGCGAGCATTCTGTATGCTGTAAGGGGGAGACATGCCGAAATTCCATTCCCAGGAGGCGTACCGGGTTTCGCGCAGCAGGCGGATTGCCTTTAAATCCTCGGGCGTAAGCGCATAGGAGGTTAACTCCGTATTCTTCGCAATATACCGCTTCAGATGCGCCCGAAAACCCGCCAGGTCCATTCCGTCGGGGAGAAAGGGTTTCAGGTTTGTCACCCGCGATCGGACCGATTTAAGGCCTTTCGATTCGATCTTGTCGCCGGATACCTGCAGGGCGCTTGCAACCGCGTCGAGATCGGAGTCGAACAGCAGCGTCCCGTGGTGCAAAAGGCGTCCGTCCCGGATGTACTGCGCGCCGCCCGAAAACTTTTTCCCGTGCAGAGTCATGTCGTTGCGCCCGCTTACCTCGGCCGGAACGCCGAGCGCGTTCAGGGCTTCCACCACGGGGAGGCAGAAGGACTTCAGATCCAACGTTCCCGTTTCACCGGCGTCGGCAATAAACGTAAAATTGAGATTGCCTAAGTCATGGTAAACGGCGCCGCCGCCGGAGAGGCGGCGTACGACGGGAATCGCGTGTTCCTTCAGATAGGAGGCGTTGATTTCCTCCGCGGCGTTCTGATGCTTCCCGATAATCACCGCCCTGTCGTTCTGCCACAGCATGAAATAGCCGCAATCCCGCGGCAGGGAATCGAATACGTACTGTTCCAAAGCAAGGTTGAAGGCCGGATCGAACGACGGGCTTTCGAGGTATACCGTCTTCTTATTCATATCTTTGCTCCTTTTCCTGCCTGACGAAAGGCAGGCGTTTATTGCCGCCGCCTCAGGCGCACCAGCCGATGCGGCGGATGGTTTCGGCCGCGATCCGGGCCATGAGCCGCTGCCCTTCGGCGTTTAGATGAA
>DCTG01000062.1:1198-11270 GCA_002329245.1 Clostridiales bacterium UBA1446 | reverse complement strand
CTGCTGATGAGCGCGGAATATATCATGAGCGGCGGAAACAATCAGGTCATTCTCTGCGAACGGGGGATCCGGACGTTTGAGTCTTATACAAGAAATACGCTTGACCTGTCCGCCGTCCCCGTGCTGAAAAGCCTGTCCCATCTTCCGGTCATTGTCGATCCCAGCCACGGAACGGGGATCGCGCGTCTGGTTCCGCCCATGGCGCTTGCTGCGGCGGCAGCCGGCGCCGACGGCATCATCATCGAGGTGCACAACAATCCTTCCCGCGCCCTGTGCGACGGGCCCCAGTCCCTCACGCCGGAAGGGTTTGCAAGCTTGATGAAGCGGCTTCGCGCGCTCCGCGCCGCTCTGCTTGCGTAAGAGGAAGAACATGAAGATTGGAATTGTCGGACTTGGCCTCATGGGCGGCAGCGCCGCCAAAGCAATCCGGAAGTATACGGATCATATTGTCTGGGGGTTTAACCGGAGCCCCGAAGTCGTGGGCCGCGCGCTCGAAGAAGGCGTGCTCGACGCGCCGCTGACGGAAGAGCGTCTAAGGGAATGCGATCTGCTTCTGATTTCACTCTACCCGCAGGCTGCGCTCGATTATATTTCCAAACACGCGCCAATAATCGGAAAGAATACGACGGTCGTTGATTTTTGCGGGGTGAAGCGCATGATCTGCCGCGCCGCTTCTCCGCTTGCAAGACAGTATGGTTTTTGCTTTATCGGGGGGCATCCCATGGCGGGAACGGAGCGTTCTGGTTACGAAAGCGCGCGGTATACCCTGTTTCGGGGCGCTTCCATGATCCTGACGCCCGGGCCGGAAGTTCCGGCGGACCGGCTCAAAACAGTATCCGATTTCTTCCTTTCGCTCGGTTTTGGCAAAATCCAGCTTGCAACGCCCGAGGAGCATGACCGGATGATAGCCTATACCTCGCAGCTTGCGCATGTGCTCTCCAACGCCTATGTCAAAAACCCGTCCGCACAGCGACATCGGGGCTTTTCGGCAAACAGCTTTCAGGATATGACGCGGGTCGCCTATCTCAATGAGACCATGTGGACGGAACTCTTTCTGCAAAACCGCGATTATCTCGCGGAAGAGGTGGAGCTTCTTGCCGGGAGACTGCTGGAATACGGTTCGGCAATCCGTGCCGGCGATGAAACGAAGCTGAACGTTTTGTTAAAAGAAGGGCGCATCTGCAAAGAGAAACTGGAACAGGGCGGTGATTAGGTGAAAACGGTGTTGGTCGGTACTTCGAAGCCATACAAGGTCCTCATTGGCGAAGGACTATTAGCCCAGACGGGGGCGNNGGCGGACGACCGGGTGGACGCGATCTGCGGGGAAATTGCGGAAAGATCGCTTGAAGCGCAGGGATTTCGGGTGCTGCGCTGGACCTTCCCGCAGGGAGAGGGCTCGAAAAACATGGAGACCTTGGGAAGACTTCTCGAATTCATGGCTCGCAACGAAGTGACCCGAAGCGACCTGCTGGTCGCGTTGGGCGGCGGGGTTACGGGGGACCTTGCCGGTTTCGCAGCCGCCGTTTACCTGCGCGGCATCCGCTGCGTCCAACTGCCGACGACGCTGCTTGCGGCGGTGGATTCCTCCGTGGGGGGGAAGACGGCGGTGGACCTTGCCGCGGGGAAAAACCTCGCGGGAGCCTTTCATCAGCCTGAGATGGTAATCTGCGATCTGCAAACCTTCTCGTCACTGAACAAAAAGGTATTTGGCGACGGCGTGGCCGAAGCCGTCAAATACGGCGTTATCGCGGACCGCGGCCTGTTTGAGCGGATTGCCGCGGGCGCTATCTCTGGTAATTTGGAGGAGATTGTCGCAGACTGCGTCGCCATCAAGGCGATGATCGTCGGCGAAGACGAGTATGACAACGGCGCCCGGCAGCTGCTTAATTTCGGGCACACGCTCGGCCATGCCGTGGAAAGGTGCAGCAATTTCACAATCCGGCACGGACAGGCGGTCGCCGTCGGCATGGTTCTGGCGGCAAGAGCCGCCGAGCGCTTCGGCCTTGCGGAGGAACCCTGCTCCGACGAAATCCGGCGGGTTTTAGAAGCGCACGGCCTGCCGACGCAAAGCCCCTTCGACGCCGCAGCGCTTTGTAAGGCCGCGGTTACGGATAAGAAGCGGCGGGGCGACTTTATAACTTTGGTCGTGCCGCGGCGTATCGGGGAGTGCTTTCTGCACGGCATACCGGTTGCGGAGCTTCTCCGGTTTATCCGGGCGGGATTGGGGGAGCAGCTATGAGGATGGTTCTATGCCCGGCGAAACCGGAGGGAACGGTGCAGGCGATTGCGTCGAAGTCCGAAGCGCACCGGGCGCTCATCTGCGCGGCGCTCGCGGACGAATGCGGCGTGCTCGGCCTTTCCGCATCCTCTGCCGATATCGAGGCGACGATCCGATGCCTTGTATCACTCGGCGCGCAAATTGCCCGGGAAGGAGATCTCCTCACGGTCCGTCCCATTCGGAGTGTTCCGCCAAGTGCGCATCTTCCCTGCAAAGAGAGCGGTTCCACGCTGCGCTTCTTGCTTCCTGTAGCGGCCGCGCTCGGAGCCGCCGCTGAATTTACCGGGACCGGACGGCTTCCGCAGCGTCCCATTCTCGAACTGATTTCCTGTCTGGAAAAGCACGGCGCCGTTTTCTCCGGAAAAACCCTGCCGTTTACGGTGACCGGAAGCCTCACCGGCGGGATCTACGAGATGCCGGGAGACATAAGCTCGCAGTTTGTTTCAGGGCTGCTCTTTGCGCTTCCTTTGCTTGCTGCGGACAGCGAAATCCGACTTGCTTCCCCGCTTCAGTCGTCCGGCTATGTGGATATGACGCTTTGCATGCTTCGACGCTTTTCCGTTTCGGCGGAGCGAACTGCGCGGGGCTTTCGGGTGCCCGGCGGGCAGCGCTACACTTTTCCGGGCAGGCTCGATGTGGAGGGCGACTGGTCGAACGCGGCCTTTTTCCTTGCGATGGGCGCGTTGGGACGCCCGGTTTCCTGCGCCGGGCTGCGGATGAACTCCCTCCAGAAAGACCGGTGCATCACGCAGCTTCTGCGGCGCTTTGGCGCCGATGTCGAAATCTCGAACGATACCGTTACCGTATCCCCCGGACCGCTGCGCGGCATGGAGGTCGATTTGGGAGAGATTCCCGATCTGCTGCCTGTTTTGGCCGTAGTCGCGGCTGCGGCGAAAGGAGAAACGGTGTTCCGGAACGCCGCGCGGCTCCGGCTCAAGGAGAGCGACCGCCTCTTTTCGGTTGCGGCGCTGCTCCGGGGGATCGGGGCGGAGGCGGAGGAAACGGAAGACGGTATCCTAGTTCGGGGACGTAAAAAGCTGCCCGGGGGAAGAGTGGAGAGCTTTGGGGAC
The DNA here is from genome assembly GCA_002329245.1 of Clostridiales bacterium UBA1446. GTDB lineage: Bacteria > Bacillota > Clostridia > Oscillospirales > Oscillospiraceae > UBA1446. The sequence continues at coordinate 7,922 of DCTG01000062.1, read as the reverse complement.
CACAGGATCGCGATGGCGGCCGCCGTTGCCGCGACGGTCTGCGAGGGAAACATCATTTTGGAAAATCCCATGGCGGTGGAAAAATCGTATCCCCGCTTCTATGAAGATTACAGCAGATTGGGAGGGTGCTGCCATGTCCTCTGAATTCGGAGAAAAAATCAAAATATCCATTTTCGGGGAGTCTCATGGTCCGGCAATCGGCGTACTGATCGACGGACTGCCCCCGGGAGAAGAGATTGACCCGGAGGAGCTTTCAGCCTTCCTAGCCCGCCGTGCGCCGGGGAGCGCCCCCTATGCGACCGCACGGAAAGAAGCCGACCGACCCCGTTTTCTTTCCGGCCTTTCCGGCGGGAAGACCTGCGGTACGCCCCTGTGCGTCGTGATAGAAAACTGCGACGTACGATCGGAGGACTACGATGCCTTCCGGACTGCGCCGCGGCCCGGACACGCGGATTTTACAGCCCTTGCCCGTTACGGCGGATATGCCGATATGCGCGGCGGAGGTCATTTTTCCGGGCGGCTGACCGCGCCGCTCTGTGTCGCCGGCTCAATTTGCCTGCAGATTTTAAAGCGCCGGGGCGTCACCGTCGGAGCGCACATTTTCTCCCTCGGCTCCGTGGAGGATCGGCCCTTCGACCCGGTCGGCGTGTCGCCTGAGGAGCTGCGGGCGGTAACGCGCCGTGAGTTTCCCGTTTTGGATCCCTCGTCCGGCGAGCGGATGAAGGAAGAAATCCAAGCCGCCGCGGCGCAGGGGGATTCCTTGGGCGGTATTATCGAGTGCTGCGCGCTCGGACTCCCGGCGGGTATCGGCGAGCCCATGTTCGGCGGCGTCGAAAATCGAATCGCGCAGGCGGTGTTCGGGATTCCGGCGGTGCGCGGCCTTGCGTTCGGCGCGGGCTTTTCCGCGGCGCGTATGCGCGGCTCCGAACACAACGATCCCTTTGTCATCCGGGACGGGAGGGTCGCGACAAAGACCAATAACCACGGGGGCGTGCTCGGCGGAATCACGTCGGGAATGCCGCTGCTGTTTCGCGCGGCGATCAAGCCCACTCCTTCCATCGGCCTTGCGCAGCGCACCGTGCACCTTGAACGGATGGAGGAAACGGANNGGAAATCAAGGGAAGACACGATCCCTGTATCCTGCCGCGGGCGGTTCCCTGCATGGAAGCCGCGGCGGCCGCCGTACTGCTCGACCTGATGCTTCTGAGCGGCAGGTAAAACATAACCCGGGAAAGGTGAGAAAACGATGGAACGAGAAATTGACGAGATCAGAGAGGAAATCGACGGTATCGATAATCAGATTGCCGATTTGTTTGTCAGGCGGATGGCTCTGGCGGCAGAAGTCGCGGACTATAAGGCGTCCCGCCGTTTGCCCGTTCTGAATCAGAAGCGGGAACGGGAAATCATGGCGCGCATACTCAAACGGGTGGGCGAACCGATGGAAAAGTATGCCCGAATTTTGTTTGCGACCCTGTTTGACTTANNCGCGCGGCGATGGAAAGCGGAGAGAGCATGTTTCCCGGCAAGGGAAGCGTGGCCTGTCAGGGGGTGGAAGGCGCCTTTTCCCAGATTGCCTGCGACAAACTGTTCGCGGCTCCCGAAATCCTGTATTTCCGCAGTTTTGAGGGCGTTTTCAGCGCGGTGGAAAACGGGCTTTGCGAATACGGTGTGCTGCCGATTGAAAACAGTTCCTACGGCTCGGTCAACGAGGTGTATGATTTGATGCGTCGGCATGACTTCCATATTGTCCGCAGCATCCGCCTGCGCGTCAAACACACCCTTTTGGCAAAGCCGGGCACAAAGTTGGAGGATATCCGGGTGATCTATTCACACGAGCAGGCGATCGGACAGTGCAGCGAGTTTTTAAACAAGCGGAAGGAGATCCGGGTCTCGGTCTGCGAAAACACGGCTGCCGCGGCGCAGATGGTGGCGGAATCGGACCGGGAAGGGGTCGCCGCGATTTCCTCCAAGATCTGCGCGGATCTGTACGGGCTCTCCGTCCTGTCCGAGCAGGTGCAAAACAGCGACAACAACTACANNGCCGACATCTATGGCCTTTCCTGCATCGGGGAATCGGTGCAGGACCGGGGCAACAACTACACCCGGTTTATCTGCATCACGAAGAAAATGACCATCTATCCCGGCGCCAACCGCATCAGTCTGATGTTCGCGCTGGCGCATAAGCCCGGTTCCCTCTATTCCGTCATGTCCAAAATCTCCTCCCTCGGCATCAACATCAACAAGCTGGAAAGCAGGCCGATCCCGGGCAGCGAATTTGAATTTATGTTTTATTTCGATCTGGAGGCCTCCGTCTGGACGCCTGAGACGGTTAAGCTTCTGTGCGATCTCGAGAAGAGTACGGAGCAATTTGTTTTCTTGGGAAGTTACAGTGAAATCTGAGGAGCGGTTTCGGGGGGAGCCTCAGGCAAGGGAGGGAGCGCCGTGCGCTGCGGTCTGGTCGGAAAAAAGTTAGCCCACAGTTATTCGAAGCGGATTCACGGGATGTTGGGCGATTACAGCTATGATCTGTTCGAGGTGGAACCGGACGCTCTGGAGGAATTTGTCCGGCGGGGCGGGATGGACGGCCTGAACGTCACGATTCCCTATAAAAAAACCGTCCTGCCGTGGTGCGATGAGCTGTCCCCCGCGGCTTTACAGATCGGAAGCGTCAATACGCTGGTGTTCGGGAAAGACGGGAGTATCCGGGGGCATAACACGGACTACGACGGGTTTTTGTATCTCGCGGATTCGGCCGGCGTCGATTTTGCCGGGAAAAAGGTGCTGGTTTTAGGCTCCGGGGGAACCTCGCTCACCGTCCGTCAGGNNGCCGTCGCCGACCGGGGCGCCGGAGAAGTCATAGTGGTTTCCCGAAGCGGGGAACATAATTACGGAAATCTTGACTGGCATCGGGACGCGCAGGTGATTATCAACACGACGCCCGTTGGCATGTATCCGGATTGCGCCGGGGTTCCCGTCGAACTTGACCGTTTTCCAATGCTTTCCGGTGTGCTCGACGTCGTTTACAATCCGCTTCGCACCGGACTTGTCAGGACGGCGCAAAGGTTGGGAATTCCGGCCTCCGGCGGGCTTCCCATGCTCGTGCGGCAGGCGGCCGCGGCGGCCGAGCTCTTTACCGGAAAACTCCTTCCCGCTGGAAAGACGGAAAAAGTCCTGCGGGAACTTGAGCGGGAGATCACCAATATCGTTCTCATCGGGATGCCGGGCAGCGGGAAATCAAGCGTGGGGCTGGAAATCAGCCGTCGCTTGGGGCGCGAATTTGTGGATACCGACGCGCTGGTGGAGAAGAAAAGCCGCCGCAAAGTCCAGGATATTATCGCGCAGGATGGAGAAGAAGCATTCCGGATCCTGGAACGGGAAGCCGTCAGGGAAGCAGGCGGCAGGTGCGGACTGGTGATTGCCACCGGCGGCGGCGCCGTGCTCTGTCCCGACAACTATTCTCCGCTTGCCCAAAACGGCCGGATCTATTTTCTGCGGCGCGACCTTCTGAGCCTGCCTACGGAAGGAAGGCCGCTTTCCAAGGACCTTGCGTCTCTGTATGCGCGGCGGGCGCCCCTTTACCGAAGCTTTGCCGACGCGCAGGTAGACTGCGGCGGAGGCGTTTTGGACGCGTCGCAAAAAATTTTGGAGGATTTTTATGAAACTGCTTGTTATTAACGGGCCAAACCTTAACCTTTTGGGCATCCGGGAGCCGGAGCTCTACGGCGAAAAAACGTATGAGCAGCTTCTGGATATGATTGCGGAGCACTGTGAAAAGCTTGGCATCGAAGTGGAGTTCTTCCAGAGCAATCATGAGGGCGACCTGGTGGACGCCATCCAAAGGGCTTACGGGAAATTTGACGGCATCGTAATCAATCCGGCCGCCTATACGCACACGAGCATTGCTTTGCTTGACGCGCTGAAAGCGGTTTCCCTTCCGGCGGTGGAGGTGCACATCACCGACATCGACGGCCGGGAGGAGTTCAGGAAAATTTCCATCCTGCGTCCGGCGTGCCGGAAAACGATTTCCGGACACGGGCTGCGCGGCTATTTGGAGGCGGTTGACTTTTTAGCCGGTCTCGGGAACGGATAGAAGGACGATAGCTACAAAATACCATACACCGATTCGGAGTCGCAGGTTGACAAACCGGGTGTATGTTTATAAAATATAAAAATCGAATTGGAGGAATACCGAATGAAGAAAATCGCGAAACTGATGTCCCTTTTTTTACTGGTCGCCATGGCTTTCACCCTCGCTTCCTGCGCGGGCGGTGAGAAGCAGTATAACGTCGGCATCATCAAGATGATGGACCACCCCGCCCTGAACGCTTCCGAGGAAGGCTTTGTGGCCGCGCTTAAGGATAACGGCCTTGTGGACGGGGAGAACCTCGCCATCGACTACAAAAACGCAAACGCGGACTCAAATAACTACACCACCATCGCGGATCAGTTCGTCATGGACAAAAAGGACCTGATTTTAGCGATTGCAACGCCGGCGGCGCAGGCGATGGCGGCGAAAACCACGGAGATTCCCATCCTTGCCACCGCAGTGACGAGCTTCACCGAGGCAGGCCTTGTGGCTTCCGACGAGGTGCCCGGCGGCAACGTCTCCGGAACCACCGACATGAACCCGATCGCCGAGCAGATTGATCTTATGTTCACCCTTTGCCCGGACGTCAAGACCGTCGGCTTCCTCTACTGCTCTTCCGAGGATAACTCCCGGCTGCAGGTTGAGATTGCCAAGGGGATCTTAGATCAGAAGGGAATCAAATATGTGGAGCGGACCGTCTCCAATCAGAACGAGGTCCAGCAGGCGACAACCTCCATTGTATCCGAATGCGACGCCATCTATATTCCCACGGACAATATTTACTCGGCCTCCATGCCGCTTGTGGAGGAAATCACCGTCGCGGCAAAAGTTCCCGTGTTTACCGGAGAAAACGGCATGGCCGAATCGGGCGGTTTCGCCAGCCTGGGACTGACCTACTATGACCTCGGGTATCAGGCGGGCCTGATGGCGGTGGAAATCCTGAAAAACGGTGCGGACATCTCCAAGATGCCCGTCACGGGGGCTTCCAGCTTCGAGTACTACATCAACGGCCGCGTTGCCCAGGCGCTCGGCATCGAGATTCCTGCGGAATACGAGCAGTACGTGGTTACCCCCGCTGCATAAAAGTACGGATTAATTTGGGAAAGGGGTGCGGTGCACCCCTTTCCTTAGGGCAAAGGGGTGGAACCCGTCTTTCCTCCTCGTGTCCCGTTTTTGAGAAATCAGTGATTGGAAATAAGGGATCGATATGATTGAAATTATTTTAAGCGCCGTGGCGTTAGGTCTGCTTTGGGCCGTAATGGTGATCGGCGTATACCTGACATACCGGATTTTAAACATTGCGGACCTTTCCGTGGAGGGCACGCTGCCCCTCGGCGCCGCCGTCGCCGCTCGCATGATCGCGGGCGGGAGCGATCCCTGGACCGCGACCCTGTGCGCTCTGCTGGCGGGCCTGCTCGGCGGTCTGATTACGGGCCTGCTCCATACCGTGTGCAGAATCCCCGCGCTGCTTTCGGGCATCCTGACGATGCTTGCCATGTGGTCGATCAATCTGCGGGTCATGGGGCGCTCCAACACGCCGCTTCTGCGGGTGGAGACGGTTTACTCCTTATTAGAGCGCCTGGGCCTTTCCAAAACCATGGCCACGCTGACGGTGGGGTTTCTCTTTGTCCTGTTTGTCGCGCTGATCATTTACTGGTTTTTCGGCACGGAGCTCGGCGCGGCGATTCGCGCCACGGGGAGCAATCCCAATATGGCCAGGGCGCAGGGAATCGATACGAACAATATGATCATTCTCGGCCTCATGATCTCCAACGGGCTTGTGGGCATGGCCGGCGCGCTGATTGCGCAGTATCAGGGCTTCGCGGACGTTCAGATGGGAATCGGCTGCATCGTAATCGGGCTTGCTTCCCTCATCATCGGTGAAGTGCTCTTCGGCGCCCGCAGCTTTAAAAACTCCCTTATTTCCGTCATCTTGGGCGCCGTTGCCTACCGCATCATCATTGCCTTTGTGCTGAAGGCGGGCCTGACGCCCAACGACCTGAAGCTTTTCACGGCAATCACCGTGGCAATTTGCCTCGTGCTTCCCATGTTCAAGGGATATCTTAACACCGTAAAGAAATCGGCCGGGATTTCCGGAAAGGAGGAAGCTTAAAATGTTGGACGTAGTCGATATTTTTAAGACCTTCAATGCCGGAACGGTCAATGAAAAGGCCGCGCTTCGGGGCGTCTCGCTCCGTCTCAATCCCGGTGATTTCGCCACCGTAATCGGCGGAAACGGAGCCGGAAAGTCCACATTGCTCAACGCCGTCGCCGGTGTGTACGGCGTGGATTCCGGCTCCATTTTCATCGACGGGATTCCGGTGGACCGCCTGCCGGAATACAAGCGGGCGCGCTATATCGGAAGAGTGTTTCAGGATCCCATGATGGGAACCGCCGCCGGCATGGGCATTGAGGAAAATTTAGCGCTTGCCCTGCGCAGGGGGAAGAAGCGGGGACTTCGATGGGGGATTACGGCCCGGGAGCGGGAGACGTACAAAAATCTTCTGAAAACTTTGGATTTGGGGCTGGAAGACCGTATGACCGGCAAGGTCGGTCTGCTGTCCGGCGGCCAGCGGCAGGCTTTGACGCTCCTGATGGCTACGCTCCAAAAACCGAAGCTTCTTCTGCTCGACGAGC
>DCTG01000062.1:0-1185 GCA_002329245.1 Clostridiales bacterium UBA1446 | reverse complement strand
GCACAACATGCGCGACGCCATCGCGCACGGCAATCGGCTTATCATGATGTATGAAGGCAGAATCGTGATAAATGTCTCGGGCGAAGAGAAAAAAAGCTGACCGTGGAAACCCTGCTGAGCAAGTTCGAGCAGGTCAGCGGCAGCAACGAGGCGAACGATACGCTTCTGCTCTCCTGAGCCGGCGCCAAAAGAGGGCTGCCAAACTTACAACAGCTTAAACAAAAAACACATCCGCCCGCTTTGCGGGCGGATGTGTTTTTTGTTCCGGATCTCGCCTTGACCGGGGACGGCATCCTTGCTGCACTTTAAGCTGAAAAAGCTGCGCGACTGGTATGGAAAAGCGGCGCGCAGCTTTGCGGATTGTTTTTTATTCTCGNNGGGGCAGTTTGTCTTTTATGCCGGGTCCGATCCGTTCCGCCGTTTGTGAAGCGACCGGACCTGCACGTCCATTACGGCGGTGCCGTTCTGATTGTAGGCCGTGGCTCTGACGACCAATATGCCCTTCTCTCCTCCCGGGGTGGGAATGAGGTCGACTACCTCCACTTCCCCCGAAAGGGTATCTCCCGGATAAACGGGAGCGGTCCAGTGAAGAGAATCGATCGAAACGCCGGCCAAAACCTCCGTCCCGCCTTTTCCCATCCTGACCCACTGGCTCCAGAAGGCGCAGAGCGTATGAAAGCCGGAGGCGATGATGCCGCCGAAGCGGCCGGTTTTCGCGTATGCCGGGTCGAGATGGAGCGGCAGGGGATCGTACCGCTTTGCAAAAGCCTCTATATCCTCTTGGGTGATTGCGATCGGCTCCGGGTAGAATTTCTGCCCGACGTAATACTCCTCGAAATACAGGTTCCTTCCCTCCCGCTTGCGGTGTTCTTTCTGCAGCTTTTGATAGTATACCACAGGCGGGAAGAATGGGAAAGAAAAACAATCATTCGCCGGAAGCTTGGCGGCGGCAGGCGTTGCATTTTTGACCGGCCGGGGAATTGGCCCAGAGCTTTTCCGCGGTCACAGCCCATTTTTCGGCCGCCGGCACGCATTTTTCCGTCAGGCTGTCTACGTCCTCGGGGCTTGCGAAATCAGTCGAATGCGCGCCGGACCGTTTGACCATCCCGGCAAGCGCGCCCCTGTTGTCAAGCAGGGGACAGGGGCGCAGAAGATTGTCGTTGAACGGCTGCTGCTTCCTGTATT
>DCTG01000166.1 GCA_002329245.1 Clostridiales bacterium UBA1446 | reverse complement strand
CGGTGCGGGGACGCGCCGCATGGCTGCAAATCATACTCTGCGGGTATGATCACCCCGCCCATAGTATAAAGGAGGAATATTTCTTGTCATCCGACCCGATAGGACGGCAAATCCTGCTGCTCATTGTCCTGATTTTCATCAATGCTTTTTTTGCCTGCGCCGAAATCGCGGTAATCTCCCTGAGCGAAAACAAGGTGCGGCACATGGCGGAAGACGGGGACAAAAAAGCGGGTCAAATGCTGAAACTGGTGCAGAAGCCGGCCGGTTTTCTTTCCACGATACAGGTCTGTATCACCTTGGCGGGCTTTTTGGCCAGCGCCTTTGCGGCGGATACCTTTTCTCAGCGGATTGCATCCTGGATGCGGGAGAGCTTGGGGATCGTGTCGATCCCGGAGGGAACGCTGAGCACCGTTTCGCTGGTCTTTATAACGCTGATTTTATCCTATTTCATGCTTGTGCTCGGAGAACTGGTACCCAAACGGATTGCGATGCAGCGGCCGGAACAGACAGCCCGGATGGCCGTCGGTGTAATCCGGGCGGCTTCCGTCGTGTTTCATCCCGTTGTTTGGCTCTTATCCGTCTCGACAAATGGCATCCTCCGGCTGCTACATATAGATCCCAACGCCACCGGGGAAGCAGTGTCGGAAGATGAGATCATGATGATGGTGGACTTGGGAGAGGAAAAAGGGGCGATCGAAAGCAACGAAAAAGAAATGATCGAGAACATCTTCGAGTTCAACAACATGTCGGCCGAGGACGTCATGATTCACAGAACGGACATGGTGGTAATCTGGGCGGACGAGTCCGAAGATGCGATCATTCAAACGATAGAGGAATCGGGCCTTTCCCGTTTTCCGGTCTGCGACGAGGATGTAGACGACATCATCGGCATTCTGAGTACGCGCGACTACCTGCTCAATCTCCGGCGCGCGCACCCGAAACCGCTCCGGGAACTTCTGCGTCCGGCGTATTTCGTTCCCGAATCGGTGCGCACGGACGTGTTGTTTCGCGATATGCAAAGCAAAAAGGTTCACATGGCAATCGTCGTGGACGAATACGGCGGCACCAGCGGCCTTCTCACCATGGAAGATTTGCTGGAGGAGATTGTCGGCAACATTTACGATGAGTTTGACCCGCAGGACGAGCAGGAAATCGTCCAGCTCGAGGATAACCTCTGGCGGGTTTCCGGCTCCGCCGACTTGGAGCTGGTGGCGGAAACCTTGGACGTCGAATTTCCCGATTCGGAGGAGTACGATACGTTGGGCGGCCTTGTGTACGCGCAGCTTTCGGTGATTCCGGAAGACGGGAGCCACCCGGAAGTATTTGTGCACGGGCTGCGCATCCGGGTGGAGGAAATCAGCGACCGGCGCGTGGAGTGGGCGCTCGTCTCCAAGGAGCAGCCGGAGGAAGTGCCGGAAGAATAAAGATAAACAACGCCCATACCATAGAAGGGCGGCACGCAAATAAACCCTCAGGGAGCGGCATAAAAATAATAACAGAGCCGAAGCGAATGCCAAGCAAACGCGTCGGCTCTGTTTTTTATTTGGATGTAGGGGCTGCTGCCCTCATCGGGCCGCCGGTTTTTCGTCTCCGTCTTACGGGAGCCTTTCTGCGCGCTTGAGGCTCTCTTTCGCCCCGCGCCGCAAATCACGAGGGAATAAAAATATGCAGATCGTCCGCGTCCAGCTCCGTGGTGTACGGATTGAGCCGCTCGTTCACCAGGTCCAAAACGGCGTCCGCGTCAAGAACAAGATAGGAGATGCTGTTGTAAATGTAAGAGGGGTTGGCTATGGGAAGCGTGGAAAAATGAATGGTATCGACGTCTAAGGAAAGAAGCTTCTCGGCGAACCAGAGGACGTTTTCAAGCTTCAGGTCGGTGTCCACGTTTTGGATGACGATGGAAGCAAGCTCGCGCACCTTTGTAAGATTGCTCGCCTTTAGCGTCTGTTTGGCAAGCGCCTTGAGGAATTTCTGCTGCGTTTCCATGCGCCCGATATCCTGCGAGGCGTAAGCGCTCCGGCAGCGGACCAGTTGAAGGGCTTTATCGCCGTCCAAAAGCTGATATCCCGGCTGCAGGTCGATATACAAATCCTGTGTGGGGTCGACATATTGCATGCCGGGGGGCACGTCATAATAAACGCCGCCCACCGCATTCACAATTTTTTCAAATGCGGCAAGATTCACCTTGACATAGAAGTCAACCGGGAAGCCCAACATGTCCTCTAAGGAGTTTTCCAGGCCGGAAACGCCGCCGCGGGCAAAGGTGGCGTTGATCTTTTTGTTGCTGTGGTCCGAATGGATCATGGTATCCCTTGGGATACTGACAACGGAAAGCGCCTGCTTCTGAATGTCGTACGCGCCGATCATGATGGTGTCGGTATTGCCCCCGCCCTTGTCCACGCCGAACAGGAGAAAGGTAAAAAAGTTGTCCTTTCGAACGAGCGGAACCTCCGGTTCTTCCCCGGGCTCCTCCGTCGGGATGCCGGACGGCTCGGGGGTGTTTGTGCCGGCGGGCGCGGTGTTGTCCGTGGCGGCGGCGGAAAGCTCCGGCGGCTGTATCAAAAGCTTATAGGCGATGAAAAGGGTGACAATCAGCATGGAAACGACGGTAAGCGCAATATACCATCCTGGAATCCAGTCCCGAAACGGTTTGGGTTTTGATTGTCTCGCGCGCATGTTCCGTCACACTCCGGAGCGGCTTCGCCGTGTCGTATTTTGGCTTTTCGCCGTTTTTCAGTATACATGGCAAAAAAGAATTCGGCAAGTGATATCTGAAAAAAGTTAGAAATCTGTGCCAACGAAACATACCTGCCCTTGACAGAAGCGGCGGTTTGTAATAGGATAAATATGTCTCAAATGATACACATTTTGGAGGAGCGTATGAACAGCGCGGCGTTCACGGAGCGGGAATACCGGATTTTGGAGAATACCTTTCTCTTTCGCGGNNGCGAAAGGGCCTTTGTGCCGAAGCGGGCGGTAATCTACCGGCCGGAGCGGTTTCGCAGGAGCTTGGGCGTCATTCTTGCCGGGTCCGCGCAGGTGAGCAAGGAGGAGGGGGCCTTAGTGATCGGGATATTGCCCGCGGGGAGCCTCTTCGGCGCCGCGGCGCTTTTCGGCGGCGGGGAATACGCGACCAAAATCACGGCGCTTGAGCCCTGCGACCTGCTTTTTCTCCCGCAGCCTCTGGTGACCGCGCTGCTGCGGAAAAGCCCGGATTTGGCCGAAAACTATATTCGCTACCTGTCGGAGCGCATCCGCTTTTTAAGCGGCAAGATTGACGGGTTGGCGGCGGGCGGGGCGGAGCGCAGGCTGGCTCATTTCCTGCTTGAATTGTCGGACGGGGCGTCGGAGGTGGGGCTGCCCTGCAGCATGACCGAGCTGGCGGCCCGTATGAAGCTCAGCCGCGCCTCCTTGTACCGGGCGTTTGAAGCTTTGGAGCGGTCGGGCGCTGTTTTGCGGAAAGGGAAAACGGTTATTTTTTTAGATCGGGACCGACTGTTTTCCGAGGAAAGGAAATTTCCCGATGAAATCAAAAAGGGGAGAATGCAATGAAAAGGAAATACTATGCCATTTTGCTGGTCCTTCTGCTCATGTTGGTCTCTGCCTGCGCTCCGGCGCAGCGCGCGGACGGGAGCACGGGAGGGGAAACGTCCGCTCCGGCGGAAACGGGCGGGCAGGAACAGCCGCAAAAGACAAAGGTGAATTTCGCGGTTTTGTCCGGGCCGACGGGAATCGGCGCCGCGAAGCTGATCTCGGACAACGAGGCGGGACTGACAGCGAACGAGTATGCCGTTACGGTTGCCTCGGCTCCCGACGAGCTTACGGCCAAGCTCATGAACGGAGAGGTGGATATCGCCGCCCTTCCGACCAATACCGCCGCCAATCTCTACAACAAATCCGGCGGCGCGATTGAAATCATCGCCCTGACGAACTTGGGGGTCCTTTATATTTTGGAAAACGGGAACACCGTAAACAGCATGGAGGACCTGATGGACAAAACGCTCTATGCCACAGGCCGCTCGGCCAATCCGGAGTATGTGCTCAACTTCCTGCTGCGGGAAAACGGCATGGAGCCGGGTCTTGACGTCGAGATTGAATATTTGCCCGCGGAAGAGGTAGCCGCCATGATGGTATCGGGGAAGGCGGAGCTTGCGATGCTTCCGGTCCCGGCCGCGACGTCGGTTCTTTTGAAAAACGGCGCGGTGCGGAAAGCGCTGGATCTCACGGCGGAGTGGGAGAAGGCGGGGGCGGAAGGCGTGCTTACCATGAGCTGCGTCGTGGTGCGCCGGGAGTTCGCCGGGCAGAATCCGGAAGCGGTCCGTGATTTTTTGGAGGAACTGGAAGCGTCAATCCTCTATATGACGGAAAACGTGAAGGAAGGCGCGAAGCTTGTTGTCCCGCTCGGCATCGTGGGAAACGAGGCGATTGCCGAGGCCGCGATTCCGGACTGCAATATGAAGTTTATTTCGGGCGGCGCGGTGCGCGAGCACATCGAACCGTATTATAAGGTTCTCTTTGCGGCCGACCCCGCTTCCATCGGCGGCAAGCTGCCGGACGATTCGTTCTACTATGTCCCCTAAAAGTGTATCCGCCCGCTGGGCAAAGCGGCTGCTGCCGGTTCTTTTCTGGCTGGCGGTGTGGAGCGCCGCCGCCTTCGCCGCAGGGCAGGAGCTTTTGCTCCCGGCCCCGCGGGCGGTCTTAGCCCGTCTGCTCGCCTTGGGCGCAGCGGCTGAATTCTGGGCCGCGGCCGGCGCCTCCTTGGTCCGGATTTTTTCCGGCTTTCTGATCGGGGCTTTTTTGGGAACGCTTTTCGCCGGACTGACCGCCGCAAGTCCCGTTATGGATATGCTTCTCGCGCCGGCGATCAAAATCATCCGGGCAACGCCCGTCGCTTCCTTTATTATATTGGTTCTCCTTTGGGTGAGAACGGGATGGGTTCCGACGGTCATTTCCGCCCTGATGGTCCTGCCTGTGGTATGGGGCAACGTCGTGCGCGGCGTCTGGGAGACGGACGGGCAGCTTTTGGAAGCGGCGCGCCTGTACCGGTTCGGAAAATGGAAGACCCTTCTTCTTTTGTATGTGCCCTCGGTGCGCCCCTATTTTTTCAGCGGATGCATCACCGCGCTGGGCCTTGCCTGGAAGGCCGGGGTCGCCGCGGAGGTGCTGTGCTGGCCGAAAACCGCTATCGGTNNGCACGCAGCTTTACTATTCCAAACTCTATTTGGAGATACCGGATCTGTTTGCGTGGACGATTGTAATTATCGTGCTCAGCCTGCTGCTGGAAAAGCTTTTGGGGAAGCTTTTCCGGCTCGGAAAGGGGGAGCGGCGTGGTTAAACTGGATCACGTATTCCTTCGCTATGGTGAAAAGCGAATCTTGGAGGATTTCTCCTTTTCCTTTCCGCTTCAGGGTATCACCGGTTTGACCGGACCGTCCGGCTGCGGGAAGACCACGNNCGCCGTTTGTTGCAATAAACGATGTGAGCGTCCGGTACGGAAAAAACCATGCGCTTAAAAAAGTGAGCCTCGAAATCCCCAAAAACTGCATCTATGCGTTCATCGGTCCGTCGGGCTGCGGGAAGACCACGCTTTTGCGTGTGCTTGCGGGGCTGGAGCAGCCCTCCGCGGGAACCGTCACGGGAATCTGCCCGAAAGAAATTGCCTATCTCTTTCAGGAAGACCGGCTCTTTCCCTGGCGCACGGCGCTGCAGAACATCATGGACGTCCTGCCGCGGGAGCGGTGGGAGGAAGCGCGCCTCTGGCTTAGCCGCATGGAACTTGAAAACGAGCGGGAGCGATATCCGGCGGAGCTCTCCGGGGGAATGCGCCGCCGCGTGGCTTTGGGGCGCGCGCTCGCCTTGGGCGGCAGGCTTCTGATTTTGGACGAACCCTTTACCGGGATTGACGCCGCGCTGCGCGGCAGGCTGATTGCGCTGATCCGCTCGCTTGACGTGCCGGTGCTTGCCGTCACGCACGACCGGGAAGAGCTGAGCGCCCTCTCGGATCGGGTAATCCGCCTGGAAGGCCCCCCGCTTCGCGTTGTTGAAAAGTGAATCATTGTGGAAGAAGGTATAATCCCGCACAAAGACTCCCCTCGGGGGGAGCTGTCGGCGCAGCCGCCTGAGGGGTGGATAAACACAGACATAAGCCGCGGAAACGTTCCCTTGTCTTCCGCGCGGGTAGAGCGCGACGACCTCGGTTGCGCCGAGACGAAACCCGCTGTCCTTAGCGTGTCTCCGCTTCCCCCGTCCCCATTTCCTAAGAAGAAAGGAGCGCCGGACGGCGCTCCTTTCTTCTTAGGATTCTATCATAATATATATTGTAGAGCAAGGAACCGCTCAAAGGTCCCGGAGGTCGTAAGGCGTGCTCTGATACACGTAATAGTTGAGCCAGTTGGTATAANNAAGCTGCGCGTGGGACCGCCAGTTCACAACGGGGTCCCGGTCGGGGTTGTCCTCCGGGAAGTAATGCTCGGGCACGGCTATCTTAAGCCCGCGCGACAAATCGCGAAGATACTCCCTTTTCAGCGTGTCCGCGTCGTACTCCGGATGCCCCATGATGAAAAAGCGGCGGCTGTCCGTGCTTTTCACCGCGTACACGCCGGCCTCCTCCGATACCGAAAGCAGCTCCAGTTCCGGCACCGCCGCGATATCGGCCTGGCGCACCTCGGTGTAGCGGGAATGCGGCACGGGGAAGGTGTCGTCAAAGCCGCGGAAGATGGGGGAGTTCGGCTTGAGCAGAACATGGTCGAATACGCCGAAGAGCTTTTCGGGCAGGCTGTGTTTCGGAACGCCGTAATGATAATAGAGTCCGGCCTGCGCGCCCCAGCAGATGTGAAGCGTGCAGTATACGTTGGTCGTGCTCCATTCCATGATCCTGCAAAGCTCGTCCCAGTAATCCACGTCCTCGAATTCGAGGTTTTCCACCGGCGCGCCGGTAATAATCAGGCCGTCGTACCGGTTATCCTTCACCCGGTCAAAGGAAGTGTAGAAGGAAGTCAGGTGAGACTCGTCAACGTTCTTGGAAACATGGCTCACGGTTTGCAGGAGTTCCACCTCGATTTGCAGGGGCGTGTTGGACAGTTTCCGCAACAGCTGCGTCTCGGTCACAATCTTCGTGGGCATCAGGTTGAGGATGAGCAGCTTAAGCGGTCGGATATCCTGGTGAATCGCGCGATATTCCGTCATTACAAAAATATTTTCACTTTCCAGAATCGCTGTCGCGGGCAGAGAGTCCGGAATCTTGATCGGCATGGATTATCCTCCTTTCGTCATCTGATATAAGAAGCCGCGGCGGACTGCGAAAGCGAGGAAGGCTCTTCCTGCGCCTCTTTGGGTGCGGCCGCTTCCACCGCTTCGCGCATTGCCTCGAACGAGGTGGGGGAGAGATGTTCCATAAAGGAATAAAGGTCCCCGATGGGAATGGCGAAATTCGCGTTCTCGGCGAAAAGGTGCTTGGCGTAGATAATGGCCCTGACGCTCCCGTACATGTCGAACAGGGGGCCTCCGCTGCTTCCTCTGGATACGGGGACCGTGATCTGAATGTCCGTCAGTCCCTCGCTGCGAAGCTTCACATCGGTGCGAAACCCGCTGACGATTCCGCTCGATATGGAATTTTTCATATTGTAGGGGCTGCTGATCACGACGACCGGCTGACCCCGACGAAGGCTTTCCGCGCTCCCGAGTGCGAGCGGCGTCGCGCCGGTTATGCCGTTTGCCTTCACAAGAATCAGGTCGCGGCTTACGTCGTAACCCAAAACGGAGTGAACGGCGTATTTTTTCCCGTCGTCCGTGACGGCGACCACGCTGGCGGACGGATCGGCAAAGACATGGTAGCACGAAGCGATCCATCCGTTTTCACGGATGAAGAAGCCGGACCCCTGGGAAACTTCCTCGCCCATTTCGTTATAGGTATAGATCGTGACGACGGAAGCGGCTTTCGCGGCGATGGCTTCCGTATCCAGCGGCGTCGTCCCGGGGAGAAGGGGAACGGAGTCGGGCATGTAGTCCTCGGAGGTGTCCAAGGCGATGATGCGCTCCGCCTCGTTCCAGGAAACGCCGACATTCGCGGCGGACATGATATCCCGAAGCTTGAAGTAATTGGTTCCCTCAATGGTATATCCCAAGAAGTCGGTGTCGTACCCGTCCAATAATATGGCTCCGGCCGTCGGAAGGGCTTCCCGCGGCGGTCTGTATCCTGTGGACAGGGTCGCCTCGCCGCCGACCGGGGAATAGGTGCCGCCGGTTTCCATGCCGGCCGTCCTCGTTTCCTCGTCCCAGGTTACCGAAAACCGTTTTTCCGTATCGCTTAAGATGTACGCCAGGTCGCGCAGCTTAAAATAATTGCTGCCGCCGATTTGATAGGCGTCAAGCTGCACCGGCTTTCCGTCTAGCGTAAGCGTGACGTCGGAGGGGACGGCGGTAACGGACGGCGCCGGTTCCGGCAGCGCGCCCGCCGCGGGAGCGTTCGCCGCGGCAAGGGAAAAGCTCAGCGCAAGGCAAAGGATAAAGCCGGCTGTTTTTTTCATGTTCATGGAATGTGTACTCCTGTTCTTGAATTACGGTAAAGCAAAGACGCCGTTATCATGTAAATTGAATCATAGCATATGCGATAGTCTCTTTCAACAGCAAGGAGGAGAGAATCTGTTCCTTTTCCCCGAGCCGGCGTTTTTTGAGCTTGTCTCGAGTCTTCTGTCCGCGTGTCGCGGACAGAAGACCGCGGCCCGGAGGGGGCTTTGCGGAGGGAGAAAAAAGCGCGAAAAAAATAAAAAAAGGTGTTGACAAACCCAAGCGGATAGCATATATTACGCCTCATCAAAGCCA